>DASVXU010000177.1:0-9324 GCA_036392515.1 Gemmatimonadaceae bacterium
TGCGCACGCCGGCGAGATCGAGCCCCAGCTCGACCAGCGTGATGGCGACGGCCGGGCGCATGCCCACGACCACCGTCTGCGCGTCGAGGACGCGGGACATGCCCGCGATGTTGCTGATCATGCGGCCGATGAACGAGTCCACCACGTCGAGCGACGAGATGTCGATGAGCACCCCCTTCGCGCGGTCGGCCACGATGCGCTGCGTGAGGTCGTCCTGCAGTGTCAGCGCGAGCTGGTCGTGCATGTCGACCTGGATGATCACCAGGAGGAAGCGGCCCATGCGAAGGATCGGGATGCGCTCCATGCGCTAGGCCGCCTCCGCCTGGGCGGCCTCGATGCGCGAGCCGGTGCGCGCGAGCGCCACCAGGAACGCGTCGGCGAGGCTCGCCTTGGTGGTCACCTGCGACAGGTCCACCCCGAGGTGCACGATGGTCTGCGCGATCTGCGGTCGGATCCCGCTGATGATGCACTCCGTCCCCATCAGCCGCGCGGCGGTGACCGTCTTGATCAGGTGCTGCGCGACGAGCGTGTCCACCGTGGGCACCCCGGTGATGTCGATGATCGCGATCTCCGCGCCCGTCTCGACGATGCGCTCGAGCATCGACTCCATCACGATCTGCGTGCGCCGGCTGTCGAGGGTGCCGATGAGGGGAAGGGCGAGGATCCCCTCCCACAGCTTCACCACCGGCGTCGAGAGCTCGAGCATCTCCGACTGCTGGCGCTGGATGATCTCCTCGCGCGCCTTCTGGAAGACCTCGGTGGTGTAGAGCGCGAGCTGGTCGACGAGCAGCGTGGCGGTCCAGGTCTCGTCCGCGAGTGCGTTCGCGTCGTTGCCGGCCGCCTTGCGCAGCGCGGCGAAGAGCGGGCGCTTGACCGAGAGCACGAAGGTCGCGGTCTCGCTCGGCGAGAGGCCTGACGTCGCCCCCTCGCGCGAGACCTCGTTGAGGACGTCGCGGACCTCGCGCCAGGCGTCGCCGTCCATGGAGGCGACGTCGCCGCGCGCGACGGCGCCGCGGATCGCGGAGAGGAGGCGGCGGCTCTGCTCGCGGGCGCTGCTCTCGCCCAGCACGCGGAGCGTTCGTCCTCCGCTCGCTGCCTGCTCGCGAAGCCAGTCGGTGAGCAGCTCCTGCTCGTTCCGGGCGAGGATTTCGGCGAGACGAGTGTTTTCGGGCACGATGGATGGCTCCGCGGGATGTCGTGTGGCCGCGCTGCGCGCGAGAGAAGGAAATAAACGCCTGATGAATGTCCGGTGCCCGACACTGCGGGAATCGCGCCGGAGTTGGCGCCCCCGTGAGCGAGGCTTTATGTTCGGGCACCTAACGTTCGACGGCGCTGGAACTGCCTGACGCGCGTCGCCGTTAGGCCCCTGGATCGGCGCGCGTCGCGATTGTAATGAAATTGAGTATTGACGTATGCGGTCCGATAGTAAGATTAGCACGCGTTAATGCGCAACTCGTCGCCCCCGGACCCGCCGGCGCGACGCCTTCATCCTCCGCCACCCCCCACACCCGTGCCTACCAGCAAGACCACCCGCAAGCGCTCCACGGCCGGCGGTTCGAGCCGTGGCGGCAGCCGAAAGACCTCGTCGCGCGCCCGGACCGGCACGCCCTCGCCGTCCAACCCGAGCGCCGGGATCAGCCGGATCGACCAGGAGTCGCGTCGCACGCACGGCTACTTCGTTCGCGTCGGCTACAAGATGACGGACGGCGGCTCGCGGCCGAGCGCGAGCGCGTACTTCGGTGATGCCTCGCATGGCGGACGCCGGAAGGCGTGGGAAGCCGCCGAGGCCTGGCTGAAGAAGAACCGGAAGGGTCGCTAGCTTCCGCGCGACGCCTGACGCGTCGGCGACACCAGTGGCGAAGCGCTCCACCGCGGCCGGGGATCCTCCCCGGCCGCGGTCGTCTGTTGAAGCCTCGCCTTTACGAGTGCCTTACGGTGCTCGGGTGGCGCCGGAGCGCGCGCGGTGCAACCTTCGATGTCGCCCGTGGTAGCAGAAAGCCCGCTCGACGAGCGCTCGCTCGTTCCTCCGTCTCTCTTCTCTCGTCGCCTTCATGACTTCTCGCCAGTCGAAGCTCCTTCTCCTCGCCCTCGCGGCGGCGGCGTGCTCGACGACGCCCGCCACGACCCCCGCGCCCACTGGCGGCCTGCAGGCCGCGATCACTCCGGCCGATCTGCGCGCGCGGCTCTACGCCTACGCCGACGACTCGATGCGCGGCCGCCAGGCGGGGACGCCCGACAACATCCGCGCGACCGCGCTCATCGCCGAGCAGGCGCGCCGCATCGGGCTCCAGCCCGCGGGTGACAACGGCACCTTCTTCCAGGACGTCCCGCTCGTGCGGCGCGCCCTCGCCGCCGACGCGGGGCTCACGGTCGCCGGCCAGCCCTTCGAGCTCTGGACGGACTACGCGCCGATCGACCGCGGCTCCCCCGCGCGCGCGATCGCCGGCGCGGGCGCGATCTTCGCCGGCCGCCTCGCCGACACCGCGACGATGGTGCCCGCCGCCGCGACGGCGGGGAAGGTGGTCGTCGTCCGCGCGAAGCCGGGGATGCCGATCTTCCTCGCGATGGCGCAGGTGACCGCGCGCTACCCGCAGGCGGCCGCGATCGTCTTCGGCAACCAGGATGCGATCGTCAAGCTCGCCGCGCAGTACTTCGAGGAAGGACAGGTCTCCCTCCGCGACGCGACCGAGACGCCCTCGAACGTCGCGCAGCCCGCGCTGATCATCGCCGGCGCGAAGCTCACCAACGCCCTCGTCGGCGGCGACATCGAGACGCTCGCCCCGGGCACGAGCGGCAAGTCGGTCGGCGGCTCGCTCTCCTTCGTCGAGACCTCGGCGCCGGCGCGCAACGTCGTCGCGATCCTTCCCGGCACCGACCCGTCGCTCAAGGGCCAGTACGTCGCGTTAGGCGCGCACAGCGACCACATCGGCGTCAGCCATGGCAAGGCGTTCGACCACGACTCGCTGCGCGCCTTCAACCAGGCGCTCCACGCGCTCGGCGCCGTCGACCCCTTCGCCGACATCGATCCGGCGAAGCGCGCGACGATCCACGTCAACGTCGACAGCCTGCACCGCATCCGGCCGGCCCGCATGGACTCGGTCTTCAACGGCGCCGACGATGACGGCTCGGGGAGCATGGGGCTGCTCGAGATCGCGCAGGCGTGGGCGAACGCGACCGGCGCCGACCGTCCGCGCCGCTCGGTGATCTTCGTCTGGCACACCGCCGAGGAGCTCGGTCTGTTCGGGTCGGAGTGGTTCACCGATCATCCGACGGTCCCGCGCGACTCGATCGTCGCGCAGGTCAACATCGACATGATCGGCCGCGGCAGCGCGGCGGACATCGTCGGCGGCGGCCCGCGGTACCTCGAGCTGATCGGCCCCCGTCGTCTCTCGACGGAGTACGCGCAGCTCATCGAGGCGGTGAACGCGAAGCGGACCTCGCCTTTCCGCATCGACTACTCCCTCGACGCGGACAATCACCCCGAGAACATCTACTGCCGCAGCGACCACGCGAACTACGCGCGCTACGGCATCCCGGTCGCGTTCTTCTCGACGGGGCAGCACAGCGACTACCACCAGGTCAGCGACGAGCCGCAGTACATCGACTACGACCACTATGCGACCGTCGTGCAGTTCGTCTACGACGTCGCCCGCACGGTGGCGAATCGCGACCAGCGGATCATCGTCGACAAGCCGAAGCCGGATCCGAAGGCGCCCTGCCGGCAGTAGGCGGGCGGACCACGACGAAGGGCCGCGAGCATCGCTCGCGGCCCTTCTGTCCTTTCGGCCCCTTCAGCGACGCCGCCACCGCACCAGCACCCGCACCGAATCCCTGAGCTCGTACTCCTCGCCCGCGCCCGTCCGCACCCGGAAGCGGATCTCGTGGTAGCCGGTGTCCGGGTAGACGTGCTTCATCCTGAAGATCGTCGCGCCGTAGAACGACTCGCCGATCGATCCGTTCTTCCGGCGGATGACCGAATCTCTCCCTCCGGCGCTCCAGGAGATGCGTGCCTCGAGCAGCGAATCCGCGGCGATGATCCCGCGGTACTGCGGGATCACGTAGAGAGTGTCTCCGCTCCCGACCGTGCCGTCACCCGATCGGCTCCACGCGATCGTCGGCAGCTCGTCGGTCCGTCCCCAGCGCTGCCGCGGCTTGTACGCGCGACAGTACAGCGTCGGCGCGCCTCCGATGGCGGCCTCGCGCGGGCAGTCGGGGAGCACGGGGTCGGCGGCGGTCGCCGCGCGCGGGCGCCGCGTCATGTGGATCGCGCCCGCGGTGTCCACGAAGAAGCTGAGCATCGCGCCGCCGAGCGAGCGTCCCGCCGGGTCGCGCGGCGGCCCCATCGAGAGCGTGTATCCACCCGGGCTCGCGGGGTTCACGCGAGCCGGTGGGGTGTAGCGGACGAGATACTGCCCGTGGAAGCTGTCCATCGCGACGAACGCCGAGTCGTCGGGCGTCGCGCGCAGGTTGCACGAGCGCGCCGCCACCAGCTCGGGGACGCTCGCGGGGTACGCGCCGGTCGCGGTGTCGCGGGCTGCCTCGACGCAGCGCCCCGCCTCCGCCAGCGCGCCTAACGGCGCGCTCCGCGAGCCCGGCCAGCGGTCGCCGCGCCCGTACCATCCGGAGATCGCGAAGGTCTCGTCGGTCGTGTACTTCCGCGACGAGTCCGTCATCGGCTCCTCGCGCCCCGCGAGCTGGAAGGTGTGGCGGCCGCCCGCCGAGTCGGCGGCGCCCGGCGAGTAGTCGAAGGTGAACCCCTCCGGCGCCGGCCTCGCCGCGGCGGGGCAGTCGCCGCGCTTCGCCAGCTCGGCGAGCGAGACGGGAAAGAGCGGTTGCGAGTCCGCGCTCGCGGGAGAGCGCTGGATGCACGCCGCGAGCTCGAAGAACTGCTCCTGCATCGCCCGCTCGTTCGCGCTCCGCCGCGCCGCGTGCTGCGCCGCCGTCTGCGCCGCGCGGCGCGGCGCGTCGAGATGCGCGAGACCGCTCGTCGCGCCGAGCCATCCCGCCGCGGCGACCATCGCGCCGAGCGCGAGGCGCGTCGCGTTCATCGGCGACCCTTCTCCCGGATTCCGCCTCGCGTGCCTCGTGCTGCGGGCGAGCAGGAGCTGGACCAGTGCCAGCAGCGTGATCCCCTGGAGCATCGAGGAGCCTGAATCGGCGCCGACGGCGGCGCTGAGCCAGACGAGCGCGACGCCGAGACCGAGGAGCGTCGCCATCACACCCGCGAGCAGCGCCGCCATCGAGCGCAGCCCCGCGACGATCAGCGCGGCGAGCACGAGATGCGGAAGGAAGAGCGGCAGCTCCGTGGATGGAACGGCGTCGCGGCCGAGCCGGAATCCGCGCGACTCGAGCGCGAAGAGGATCACCAGCGAGAGCACGGCGAGCAGCAGCGACGCCGTCTCCGCGACGCTCAGCAGCGTCGCACCGGCCGGACGCGCGGTGATGGCATGGTCGCTCATGCGAGAGAGACTCTCCCCGCGCGCGCCCCGTCACGCGACGGCTTACAGCTCTCTTACACCCCCTGTTCCGCCCGCTGGCAGCATTGGTAGCGCCACGACAATATCGTTGCTGCCGCTCACCGTGCCCGACCCCCTACTGGAGAGTTCGCCGATGGCGAAACCGACCCCGGCCCGACCCCGCACGCCGCTGCGCCGCGCACTCGCCGCGGCCGCGCTGACCGCGCTCCCGCTCACCCGCCTCGCGGCGCAGAAGCCCGCCCCCCTCCCGCTCGACATCTACACCCTGCCTAACGGGCTGCAGGTGATCCTCGCCGAGGACCACGCGGCACCGGTCGTCGCGGTGGACGTCACCTACCATGTCGGATCGAGCAACGAGTCGCCCGGCCGCACGGGCTTCGCCCACCTCTTCGAGCACATGATGTTCCAGGGCTCGGCGCACGTGAAGAAGGGCGAGCACATGTCGCTGCTCGAGGCCGCCGGCTCCGCCGGCTACAACGGCACCACGATCGAGGACCGCACGAACTACTACGAGCCGCTTCCCTCGAATCGCCTCAACCTCGGCCTCTGGCTCGAGGCCGACCGCATGCGGTCGCTCGACATCACCGACGAGAGCTTCAACGTCCAGCGCGAGGCGGTGAAGGAGGAGCGCCGGCTCCGCGTCGACAACCAGCCGTACACGAAGGTCCTCTTCGAGGAAGGCTACAAGGCGATCGATTCGGCGAGCTGCTATCCGTACTCGCACTCGATCATCGGCTCGATGGCCGACCTCGACGCGGCGAAGACCGCCGACGTCCGGCAGTTCTTCAAGCTCTTCTACGCGCCGAACAACGCGACCCTCGTCGTCGCCGGCGACTTCCAGCCGGCGGAGACGAAGAAGCTGATCGAGCAGTACTTCGGCGACATCCCGCGCGCCGCGACGCCCCCCGCGGTCACCTGCGAGGCGAGGTTCAACGCGGGCGCGCGCCGCGAGACCGTGCGGGACACCAAGGCGACGCTGCCCGCCGTGATGCGCTACTACACGATCCCGGCCTACGACAGTCCGGACTATCCGGCGCTCGAGCTGCTCGGCACCATCGTCGGCCGGGGAGCGAGCTCGCGCCTCTACCGCTCGCTCGCCCGCGAGCAGAAGGTCGCGCTCAGCACCCAGACCTTCGTCAACCTCTTCGGCCCGCGCCGCGGACCGGGCGCCTTCGTCGTCTTCACGATCGCCAACAAGGGCGTCGCGATCGACACGGTGGAGGCGAAGCTCAACGACCAGATCGCGCAGCTGGCGAACGGGGTGAGCGAGGAGGAGCTCGCGAAGGCCAAGAACGCGTGGCGCGCCTCCGCGATCGGCGAGCGCTCGCGCGCCGCGACGCTCGCCGCCGCGATCCAGCGTGCCAACCTCTTCCTCGGCGACGCGAAGAGCCTCGACGCCGACTTCGATCGTTACGCGGCGGTCACCACCGACGACATCAAGCGCGTCGCCGCGACGTACCTCCGCCCCGAGAACTCCTACACCTTCATCGATTCCGCGGAGGCGAAGTGATCACCGCCCGCACTTCCACCGTCCTCGCGCTGGCGCTCGCGCTCCTCGGCGCGCCCGCCGCCGCGCAGCTCCCCGGCACGCCGCCGGCGCCGGCGCCCCTCAAGCCGACGAAGCTCCCCCCGCTGCGCGAGGCGACGCTGCCTAACGGCATGCGCCTCCTCGTCGTCGAGAGTCACAAGCTCCCGACCGTCGCGCTCACCCTCGCGATGCGCGCCGGCGACTTCACCGACCCCGCGGGGAAGGAGGGGCTCGCCGGCATGACCGCGACCCTCCTCACCAAGGGCGCCGGCTCCCGCACCGCCGAGCAGGTCAGCGCGGCGATCGAGGGCGCGGGCGGCTCGCTCGCGGCCGGCACCAGCGCCGACGCGCTGACGATCAACGCGAGCGCACTCTCCGACAGCACGGCGCTCGTCTTCGAGCTCCTCGGCGACGCGGTCGCGCGTCCGACCTTCGACCAGAAGGAAGTGGACCTCGCGAAGACGCAGACGCTCTCCTCGCTCCAGCTGCAGAACTCGCAGCCCGCGACCGTCGCGAACCGCGTCTTCAACCGCGAGCTGTACGGCGAGGGCGCCTACGCCCGCTCGGCGACTCCGGCCAGCGTCGGCTCGCTCTCGCGCGACGACGTGACCAGGTTCTACGCCAGCCGCGTGAAGCCGCGCGGGGCGCTGCTCGTCGTCTCCGGCGACATCGATCTCGCGACGGCGACGCGGCTCGCGACCTCCGCCTTCAAGGGCTGGACGGGTACGCCCGCCGCGCTCCCCGCGATCGGCGCGCCGCGGCCGCGGACGAAGAACGAGATCGTCCTCGTGCACCGCCCCTCGTCGGTGCAGGCGAACGTCGTCGTCGGCGGTCCCACCTTCGCCGGGACGGACCCGCGCATCTACGCGTTGCTCGTCGCCAACCGCGTGCTTGGCGGCGGTGGCTCCTCGCGGCTCTTCCAGGTGCTGCGCGAGCAGAAGAGCTGGACGTACGGCTCCTACTCCTCGTTCACCTGGAATCGCGGCATCGGCGCCTTCGCCGCGACGGTGGAAGCGCGCAACGCGGTCGTCGATTCGGCGCTCGTCGAGATGCTCGCGCAGCTCCGCCGCCTCCGCGACGAGCCGGTGCCGGCGACGGAGTTCGCGAGCGCGCGCGACGCGATCGTCGGCAGCTTCCCGCTCGCGATCGAGACCGCGCAGCAGCTCGGCAGCTCGATCGCGCGCGCGCGGCTGCTCGGCCTCCCCGACGACTACGTGCGCATGTACCGCACGCGCGTCGCGGCGGTGACCCCGGCGCGGGCGCAGGCGGTGGTGAAGCAGGTCATCGATCCCGACAAGGCGCTGATCGTCGTCGTCGGCGACGCGACGGTGCTGCGCGACCGGCTGGCGAAGATCGCCCCCGTCCGCGTCATCCGCCCCGACGGCACGCCCGTAGCCGACGCGGAGCTCGCGGGGCCGCGTCCGGGCACGGGGATCGACGTCTCGAAGCTCGTCGCCGCGCACGACAGCTTCGCGGTGCTCGTGCAGGGAAATCCCTTCGGCACTTCGGTGCGCAACGTCGAGCGCACCGCGGACGGGGTGAAGATCACCGAGCACAGCGTCCTCGGCCCGATCATGTCGCAGAACACCGAGCTGCTGATCGGCCCCGACGGCGCCATGCGCTCCGTGATGCAGCGCGGCACGGTGCAGGGGATGGAGACGAAGATCGACGCCGCGTACACCAGCGGCCATGTGAAGGGCGCCGCGACGACCGTCGGCCAGGCTGGACCGAAGTCCGTCAGCTACGACACCAGCGTGGTGGCCGGCATCATCGACGACAACGCGATCAGCTCGGTGGTCCCGACGCTCGCATGGGCCCCGGGTGCTTCGTTCACGCTTCCGGTGTTCGCCTCGGGCGAGGGCGTCGCGCGCTCCATCACCCTCAAGGTCACGGGGAAGCAGTCGGTCACCGTGCCCGCGGGCACGTTCGACAGCTACGTGGTGGAGATGACGGGTGGGCCGGTACCGGTGAACCTCTACGTCACCGCCGCGCAGCCGTACCGGATCGTGCGGACCGTACCGGTGGGGCCGCCGATCGAGATCGTTCTCGTGAAGTAGACGCTTCGCTCCCGGAGCCGGGTGCCCCGCGCGGCGTTACGCCGCGCGGGGCACTCGTTTCATGAGACGCGGGGACCGCGAAGCACCCAACGTTCCGGGCGTCCCAATCGTACCTTCCCACATGCGTCTACTCGTCGCCCTTCTGCTGTTCCTGCCCACCGCACTGCTCGCGCAGGTCGGGTCGAGCACCGACATCATCACCGGGCGCGTCATCGGCCCCGACTCGCAGCCGGTCGTCGGCGCCAGGGTCGACGTCACCTCC
>DASVXU010000178.1:0-25077 GCA_036392515.1 Gemmatimonadaceae bacterium
GCAGCGGGCCATTGACCCAGTTCTCGAGTCGATCGATGAAAGTGAAGGGCATACTCGGCGCGCTCGCATTCGCCGCGCTCGCGCTCCTTCCCCGCGCCGCGGCCGCGCAGGGGGATTCGTCGGCGCGCGTCGTGGCGCCGGGGGTCACGCTGCGTCGCGTCGTGCGGCCCGAGGGGCCGTGGGTGATCCATGCGCTCGCGGTCGATCTCGGCAATCGCGAGCTCGCGGTGCAGGCGGAGCGGGCGTGCGACCGGCTCACGGGACGCGAGCGGCCGAGCGCGATCTCGAAGCGGCTGAACGCGTCGGGGATGGAGGTGCTCGCGGCGATCAATGCCGGCTTCTTCGATCTCGAGGGGGGAAGCGGGGCGACGGTGGGCAACGTCGTCGTCGAGGGAGAGATCGCGCAGGCGAGCGGCGCGACGAACGGCGCCGCTCCACGCCGGCGTCCGGTGCGCTCGCAGCTCGCGATCGAGCGCGACGGGCGGCCGGTCATCGCGCGCTTCACGCTGTCGGGAACCGTGCGCACGCCGCGCGGACGCTGGCCGATCGCGGCGCTCAACGAGCCGCCCGCGGCGGACGCGGTCACGCTCTACACCGATTGGTCGCAGCGTCCGCCGCGCGTGCCGGCGACGATGCGCGCGGTCTCGGTCCCTCTCGCGCTCGAGTCGCGGTCCGGGGACACGCTGCGCTATCGCGTCGTCGCGGACGGTCCCGACACCGCGCGCGCGACCAGCGAGCGTGGGCTGCTCGTCGGAACTGGCGCCGCGGCCGCGAAGGTCGCGGCGCTGCGGCCGGCCGATCGCGTCACCGCCGTCGCGACGCTGACGCCCGACGGGACGCCACGCGCGCTCGTCACCGGGTGGCCGGCGATCGTGCGCGACGGGCGCAGCCTGATGGAGACGCTCGACTCGCTGGAGGGCGCGTCGACGGCGTTCGCGACGACGCGTCACCCGCGCTCCGCGGTGGGAATCTCGCGCGGCGGTGACACCCTGCTGCTCGTCGCCGTGGACGGGCGCCAGGCTGCGAGCGTCGGGATGTCGCTCGCCGAGCTCGCGCGCACGATGCTCGGACTCGGCGCGTGGAACGCGCTCAACCTCGACGGCGGCGGCTCGACCGCGCTCGTCGTGCGCGACAGCGTCGTCAACACGCCCTCCGATCCGACCGGCGAGCGCGCGGTGGGCGACGTCCTGCTCGTGACGCGCCCGGCCGCCGCGCGGCCGACGCGCAGCCTGCCAGCGCCCGCAAACGTACCGGGCTGCGTGCTCGCCGGCGCGCGGGATCCCGACCGTTGAGGAGCGTACCGGCGGGAGGGGGTTGGTCGAGCCGGCGTGCCTAACGCTTCGCCGTGTCGGCGACGAAGACGGTGAGGGTGTCGGCGACGCCGCGAAAGGTGGCGACGACGCGGCGGCGGCCGCCGGGGGGAAGGTCGTCCGCGTCGCTCTCGTACCGGCGAGGATGGGCGCGGCGCGCCGCGTCGGGATAGGTGATGTCCGCGCGAGCGTACGTGAGCAGGCCTCCTTCCGCGTCGAAGACGTCGGCGGTGAAGCGCGGCTCCGCGCCGGCGCGGATCGTGTCCGGGCGCGGGTGGATCACGACGCGCGCGACGGGAGGGCGCACGACGACGAGCCGGGTCAGCGCGTTGGGGGGCGCCGCGCGAACGTGCGCCGTGTCGGCGTACGGCTCCAGTCCGCCGACATGAAGCGTCGAGACACCCGGCCGTCTCGCGATCCGGCGGATCGGGCCCGGCACCCCCGACGCGATGATCGTCTCTTCAGGCAGGATCCTCACGCCGGGCGAGGCGCGGCGCGTCGCTCGTGGCGGCGGCGGCTCGGGGACCGCGCCGAGCACCGTCGTATCGCCGACGACGATGGCCGAGTCGCCCTTCGGCGACCACCAGTTTCCGGCGCAGGTGTCGCCGCCGCAAAGGGCCTCGCTCACGCGGATCTCGAGCGTGTCGCCGATGGTCACCCACGAGGTATCCGAGCCGGCCCATCCGGGCCGCACGCTGATCGAGCGGGTCACCCATTGCCCGTTCTTCCGGGCGAGCCGCTTCCGCTCCGCGACCAAGGCGAGGAGCGAGTCGCTCGGCGACGGAATGCGCGGCTCGACGTACTCGACGGAGACGCTGTCGCTCCAGCTCGTGGTCATCCCCGGCCGGCCGAAGGAGAGCTCGGCACGCGCGGGACGAAGTCCGAAGAGCTGCGCCACCAGCGCGCTGTCGCGCAGAGTGATCTGCACGGCGCCGTCGCGCACGGCTGCCTTCCCGACGCTGCGCTCCTCACACACCTGAACCCAGCTCTCCCCGCCGCAACGGATCACCGTGCCCGCCGCGACGAGCGCGCGCAGGGAGCGGAATCGGCGAACCGTATCCGCGTCGGCGCGACCGACGACGAGCTGCACGAAGCTGGCCCCGTCGATCGCGGTGGTGTGCACCGCCCAGATGTATGTCCACGCCCCCGCCGTGTCGGATGAGGACCAGCCCCATCGCCTGGCGCTGTCTCGCGGGAAGGTGACGCGCGCCTCGCGACGGCTGACGACGACGCGTGCGTCGCTGCTCGACGTCTGCGCCGCCGCGCCTCGCGCCAGCAGGCAGATCACGAGCAGCGAACGCATCACGGTGCGGTGACGAACAACCTGTAATCGCATCGCGCGGCCCCGGGTAAACGGATCCCCTCGACCATGGACGATCGAGACGGCGGCGTCGCACGCCGCTCGCGCTGCCGCGCCGTCCGGGGCACGCCATCTGCGAGGCCATCGCTCCCCTAACGGTCGACGTCCGGGCGATCACCCGGACACGCAGCCCCAGTCGAAGGAGCGAAGCACATGGCAACGCAACAGGTACCGAACAGAACGCGACACGACGGAAGCGACGGCGCGCAGCACCGGCCCATGACACGGGCGCCGCGCAACTGGAAGGGCGCGCCCGACCATTACTCGGAGACTCCGGACTGGAAGGACGGCACCACCAAGTTTCTCGGCTGGTTCAGCATCGGGCTCGGCCTCGCCGAGATCTTCGCGCCACGCGCGGTGGCGAAGCTGGTCGGCGTCAGCGACGAGGACGAGCACGTCGGCACGCTGCGCCAGTTCGGCGTCCGCGAGATCGCCGCCGGGCTCGGCATCCTCACGCGTCCGAAGCCGACCTACTGGGTCTGGTCGCGCGTCGGCGGCGACGCGATCGACCTCACCTGGCTCACGCGGCGCCTGCGCGACTCCGGGGAGGGCAACGACAGGACGAAGCTCCTCGCGGCGATCACCGCTGTCGCCGGCATCACCGCGCTCGACATCATGCAGGGGGCGAAGATGACCAGCGAGAAGCTGCCGTCGACGGGGCACGACGAGGGAAGCTTCCAGGTCGGCAAGGGCGATGACGGCACGGTGCGCCTCGAGGCGCAGGTGACGGTGGGCGCGTCGCCGCAGGAGTGCTACGAGTTCTGGAAGAACCTCGAGAACCTGCCGCGCGTCGTCGGCCACCTCGAGTCGGTTCGCACGTTAGGCGAGGGGCGCTCGCACTGGAAGGCGAAGGCGCCGGCGGGGATGAGCGTCGAGTGGGACACGGAGACGATCGAAGACCGCCCGAACGAGTACATCGCCTGGCACGCGCTCGAGCACGAGCAGGTGGACAACCTCGGCTCGGTGACCTTCGTCCCCGCCCCGGGCGACCGCGGCACCGAGATCCATCTCGAGATGGAGTATCACCCGCGCGGCGGCGCCCTCGGCGCGAGGATCGCCAACGTCTTCAAGAAGCTCCCGCAGATGGAGCTGATGATGGACCTGCGCCGCTTCAAGCAGCTCATCGAGCTCGGCGAGGTCGTGCAGTCCGACGCGACCGCGTCCCGGAAGACGCCGCATCCGGCGCAGCCCAACGCGAGCAACGAGCTGAAGAGCGAGCTCCGCAACCGATGACGATCCGGACGCCGCGCGACCGTCGCGCGGCGCCCCCGCCGATACCGACTGACCGAGGAAGACGTACATGCGAGCGAACTGCTGGGAAGGCGCGAAGCACGTGAAGGTGGAGACGGTCCCCGATCCGCAGATCATCAACTCGACGGACTGCATCATCAAGATCAGCACCACGTGCATCTGCGGGTCCGACCTTCATCTCTTCAACGGCTTCGTCCCGACGATGGAGCACGGCGACATCATGGGCCACGAGATGATGGGCGAGGTCGTCGAGACGGGGAAGAACGTGAAGAAGGTGAAGGTGGGCGACCGCGTGGTCGTCCCCTTCCCGATCGCCTGCGGGAAGTGCTACAGCTGCAAGAAGGGGATGACCTCGCTCTGCGAGAACTCGAATCCGAACGCGCACATCGCGTCGGCGATCATGGGCCACTCGCCCTCGGGCGTCTTCGGCTACTCGCACATGCTCGGGGGCTTCGCCGGCGGGCAGGCCGAGTACGCGCGCGTCCCCTTCGCCGACGTCGGCCCGCTCAAGCTGCCCGACGACGTGACGGATGAGCAGGCAGTGATGCTCGCCGACATCTTCCCGACGGGATACATGGGCGCGGAGATGTGCGACATCGCCCCCGGCGACACGATCGCGGTGTGGGGATGCGGCCCGGTCGGACAGTTCGCGATCGCGAGCGCGAAGCTGCTCGGCGCCGAGCGCGTGATCGCGATCGACCGCTTTCCGTACCGGCTGCGGATGGCGCGCGAGCGCGCGGGGGCGGACATCACGATCAACTACGAGGAGACGAGCGTGATGGAGGCGCTCCGCGAGCTGACGGGCGGCCGCGGTCCCGACGGCTGCGTCGACGCGGTCGGCCTCGAGGCGCACACGCCGGGTCTCGTCGGGCTCTACGACAAGGCGAAGCAGTCGATGCGCCAGGAGAACGACCGTCCCGGCGCGCTGCGCGAGGCGATCATGAGCGTCGCGAACGGGCGCACGGTGTCGGTGATCGGCGTCTACAGCGGCTTCATCGACAAGTTCCCGATGGGATCGCTGATGAACCGCTCGGTGACGATCAAGAGCGGCCAGTGCCACGTGCACCGCTACATGCAGCCGCTGCTCGACCGGATCCAGAAGGGCGAGATCGACCCGAGCTTCGTGATCACGCACCGCATGAAGCTCGAGGACGCGCCGGTGGGCTACGACATCTTCACGCACAAGGAAGACGAGTGCATGAAGGTGGTGCTGAAGCCGGGGCACTGAGGGATGAGGAGAGCAAGGGAGCAAGGGTTGGACTGCCTTGCTCCCCTTACTCGCCTGACTCCTCGTTCCGGCTCGTCGGTATTGGCATCGGATCGCTCCGTGTGGCGCGAGCGCTCCGCATCGCAACGAGCCGGCTGTTGCTCTTGTTGTTGAAACACGAAGGTCACGAAGGGCCACGAAGGGTGCTTCAGCTACACCTTCGTGCTCCTTCGTGACCTTCGTGTCTTGCACAAGAGCCACCGACGGGCGGGCGCGTGGCGCCCGGAACCGCGCGCGGGCCAATCCGAGGGCACCTCCGTCGAGCGAAGGCACACGTGTGGGAACTTTCCCCACAGGCCGCGACAGTCATTCCCCGACTGCGAGGAGCGTGAGGGACGGGTAGACTGGACGCATTGGCGCCGCCGTGAGGGCGGGAGCTTCCAGTCAACCGGAGAATGATGCCTACGCTGCCACTGCCGATCGACGAGAACCGGATCGTGAACGACGTGCTCGCGGAGTATCCCGAGACCTTCGCGATCTTCCACGACTTCGGCATCGACGCCTGCTGCGGGGGCGCGGAGTCGATCGCCGCGTCGGCGGAGCGTGACGGGGCCGATCTGGCGGCGCTGCTCGACGCGCTGCGCGTGGCGACGTCGGAGCTGCGCGGCGAGCGCTGATGAGCGCCACGGGCACGGTTCCCCAGCGTCCCGCCATCGCCAACTTCGACTTCGACCGCGCGCCATTCGTCGTCATCTGGGAGACGACGCAGGCATGCGACCTCGCCTGCCTGCACTGTCGCGCGTCGGCGATCCCGCGGCGCGACTCGCGCGAGCTCTCGACCATCGAAGCGATCCGGCTGCTCGACGCGGTGCGCGGCTTCGACGCGGAGCATCCACCGCTCTTCGTGATGACGGGCGGCGATCCGCTGCGGCGCGACGACCTTCCGACGATCGTCGAGTACGGGCGGCGGATCGGGCTGCGCGTCGCGCTCACTCCCTCGGGGACGCCGCTCACCACCCGCGCGAAGCTGGCGGAGCTGCGCGACGCCGGGCTCGCGCGCCTCGCGGTGAGCCTCGACGGATCGAACCGCACGATCCACGACCGCTTCCGCGGCGTCGCCGGCTCGTACGAGTGGACGCTCCGCATCCTGCGCGACGCCCGCGAGCTCGGCCTCTCGACCCAGATCAACTCCACCATCTCGCGCCACAACATCGACGACCTCGAGCCGCTGATCGCGTGCGTCGAGGAGCTCGGGATCGCGCTCTGGTCGGTGTTCTTCATCGTCCCGACGGGGCGCGGGACCGTGGAGCAGCTCGTCTCCCCCGACGAGTTCGAGTGGGTGATGAACCGGCTGTACGATCTCTCGAAGACGGCGGCCTTCGACATCAAGACCACCGCGGCGCCGCACTACCGGCGCGTCGTCCTGCAGCGTCAGGCGGCCGAGCGGCGCGCCGCGCTCGCGGAGGAGCGGCCGGTACCGCTCGCTCGCGGCGGCGTCGGCTTCACCCTGCGCGACGGAATCGGACGGGCGCGGGGAGTGACGGACGGCGTCGGCTTCGTCTTCGTCAGCCATCGCGGGGAGATCTTTCCCTCGGGATTCCTGCCGCTCAGCGCGGGGAACGTGCGCACGCACGACCTCGCGACCGTCTACCGCGAGAGCCCGCTCTTCCGCGAGCTGCGCGACGTCACGCGCCTCAAGGGGAAGTGCGGAGTCTGCGAGTTCCGGAAGGTGTGCGGCGGCTCGCGAGCGCGCGCCTACGCGACGACGGGCGACTACATGCAGGCCGATCCCTGGTGCGCGTACGTCCCGCGCGCCCTTGCGGAGCAGCTCTGACATGATCGGCATCACGCGGCTCTACGCCGGGCGGAACACGCCCTCCGACGGCCTGCGCTACGGCCAGCAGCGGATGGAGGGCGTTCGCGAGCGCGACGTCGTCACGCATGCGCCGCCGCGCAGCGCGGCCGAGCGTCGCCCCGTCGTGGTCTGGAACGTCGGCCGGCGGTGCAACCTGCACTGCGTCCACTGCTACTCGGACTCCGCGAACCGCGCCTATACCGGAGAGCTGACCACCGCCGAAGGGTGCGCGCTCATCGACGACCTCGCGGAGTTCGGGGTGCCGGTGCTGCTCCTCTCGGGGGGCGAGCCGCTGGTCCGCCCCGACATCTTCGAGCTGATCGAGCACGCGCGGCTGCGTGGACTGCGGACGACGCTCTCCACCAACGGGACGCTCATCGACCGCGCGGTCGCGGAGCGGCTGCACGCGCTCGGCGTCAGCTATGTCGGGATCTCGCTCGACGGGATCGGCGCGACCAACGACCGCTTCCGCGGCCACAAGGGCGCCTTCGAGCTGGCGATGCGCGGCTTCCGGAGCTGCAGGGCCGTCGGCCAGCGCGTCGGGCTGCGGATGACGCTCACCCGCCGCAACTGCCACGACCTCGAGTCGATCTTCGACTTCATCGAGAAGGAGGAGATCGACCGCGCCTGCTTCTACCACCTCGTCTACAGCGGGCGAGGCGCGCGCAGCGACGAGCTCACCCACGAGGACGCGCGCCGCGCGGTCGACACGATCCTCCGCCGCACGCGCGACTTCGCCAACCGCGGGATCACGAAGGAGATCTTCACCGTCGACAACCATGCCGACGGGCCGTACCTCTACCTGAAGCTGCGCGAGGAGGACCCGGCGCGCGCCGACGAGGTGCTCGCGCTGCTGAGGTGGAACGGCGGTGGGCTCAACAGCTCCGGCGTCGGGATCGCCGACGTGGACTTCCTCGGCAACGTCCACCCCGACCAGTTCTGGATGGGTCACACGTTAGGCAACGTGCGGACGCGGAAGTTCAGCGAGATCTGGCAGGACCTCTCGGATCCGCTGCTCGCCGGGCTGCGCGACCGCGCGCCGCGCCTGCGCGGCCGCTGTGGCGGCTGCCAGTGGAAGGACGTCTGCGGGGGAAGCTTCCGCGTCCGCGCGCTCCAGGCGCACGGCGATCCATGGGCCTCCGACCCCGGATGCTACCTCACCGACGAGGAGTGCGGGCTCGTCCCCGGAGCTCGCATCCGGGAGCCCGCGACCTGAGACGGTGCTCGACCTCTCACCGATCGCCCGCGCCTGGGCCTACCGCGCGGCGGTGCTCGCGCACCTCGGCGCCGTCGTCGTCTGGTTCGGCGCGGTCGCGTACTACCCGCTGATCCTCCGCCCCGCCCTCCGCGCCGCCGCCGCGGACCGCAAGGCGAAATACGCCATCCTCGCCGCGGTGAAGACGCGGCTGAAGCGCGTCGTGGGAGTCGCGGTCGTGATCCTCGCGGCCAGCGGGCTCACCCTCGGGTGGGTTCGCGGCCTCTTCCTGCCGGGCGTGGCCGGTGCCTATCGCCATCACATCTTCCTCGCGAAATTGACGCTCGGCGCGGTGCTGATCGTCGTGTTCCTCACCGCGCTTCCCCTGCTCGCGCGAGTCGAGGTGCCGAAGCGGCGCGCGCGGCTCTTCCTGGCGGTGCATCTCGCGGTGCTGGCGCTCGGCGTGCTCGCGGCCGGGCTGGGGATCCTGCTCTCGCGCTGACCGACCCCGCATGTACACGCTCGTTCGACGCTACATCAAGACCGCGATCGTCTTCCTCGCGCTCGGCCTGATCATCGGCGGCTGGATGATGGCGCGCCGCGAGCTGTACGACCTCTACCCGTCGAGCTACGTGGTGAGCGCGCACACGCACGCGATCTTCGTCGGCTTCGTGATGATGATGATCCTCGGCGTGGCGCTCTGGCTCTTCCCGCGCCCCGACAAGGAGGACACCCGCTATCGCCCCGCGCTCGTCGAGGGGGCGTACTGGCTGCTCACGGTGGGGACGGCGGGACGCGTCGCCGGCGAGCTGCTGCGGACGACGATCGGCGCGACCTGGCTGCGGGCGGCGATCCTCGCCTGCGGGGCGTCACAGATCGTCGCCTTCCTGCTCTTCTTTCACGCGATGTGGTCGCGCATCCGCCCGTTAGGCAGCAGGGCGCGCGAGGCGAGGGGCGAGCGCTTCTGACGCTCGCCGCCGCGGTCAATGGTGGCCGGCGGCGGAGGCGAGGAGGGCGCGTCCGATCGACCAGGCCAGGCGCGCGCAGCAGGCGAGCCCGAGATAGGCGGCGACGTCGGCGACGTTGAGGACGAGCGCGCCGTCGTAGCCGTGCGCGATCGCGAGGAAGTCGGGCACGCCGCCCGGCGACGTCACGAGGCTCGTGAGGTTGCCGAGCGCGCCCCCGGCGATCAGCCCGAGCGCGGCGGGGGCGATCGCGTCGAGCCGCGCCAGTCGCGGGCAGGCGGCGAAGGTCAGCAGGAGGGCGAGCGCGGTGAGCGTCACGTTCACCGGCCAGGTCCACGTGCCCAGCGACGTGCTGAACGCGCCGAGCTGGTTGTGGACGACGTCGATCCGCACGAGCCGGCCGAGCAGGTCGTAGCGCTGTCCCGACCACATCTCCACCGCCATCGACTTCGACACGAGGTCGCCGAGCAGCACGACCGCGGTCATGCCGAGGAAGGTCCCGGAGTCGGAGAGGGGAGCGGCGAGCTGGTTTCTCGCGTGATGCGGCGAGAACGATCGGAGCGACGGCATGCGACGGGACGGCGAGGGTGCGCGCGGTGGCCGGAGACGGGCAACGCAAACGGTGCGCCGGAGCCCGAGCCGAGGTCGCGCCGCCCCCGCCACCCCCCGCGATCTCCTGCTTGCGCGGCCGGACGAGGGCGGGCATATTGGCGCTTAACAGGATTGTCAAACATGACTGTCAAGAAGAAGGCCGGCGCCCGGCGTGGCGCCGCCGCCACAACCGCCGCCACAACCGTCGCCGATGCGGACACCGAGCAGCGCATCCTCGACGCCGCGAGCTCCGTCTTCCTCCGCCGCGGCACCGCCGGCGCGCGGATGCAGGACATCGCCGCCGAGGCGGGGGTCAACCACGCCCTGCTCCACTACTACTTCCGCTCCAAGGATCGCCTGGCCGCCGCGGTCTTCCGCCGCGCCGCCACGCGGCTCCTTCCCCCCTTCGTCGCGATCCTCGGATCCGACCTCCCCCTCGAGGAGAAGGTGGCGCGCATCGTCGAGCACGAGCTCGACCAGCTCCGCGCCGCGCCCCATCTCCCGGGATACATCCTCAGCGAGCTCAATCACCATCCCGAGCGCGCCGCGCAGCTCGTGCAGACCCTCGCCGGCGTGGACCCGGAGCGCGTGCGTCCCGCGATCTTCGCCACCCTCGCGAAGCAGCTCGACGAGCGGGTGAAGGCGAAGAAGATGCGGCCGATCGCGGTCGAGCAGTTCATCGTGAACCTCGTCTCGCTCTGCATCTTCCCCTTCGCCGCGCGGCCGATGGTGATGACGATGTTCGGCTGGAGCGACGACGACTTCTCCCGCTTCATCGACCGCCGGCGGCGGGAGCTGCCGGACTTCTTCCTCGAGGCACTCGCCCCATGACCCGGTGGACGCTCGTCCTCCTTCTCGCATCGGGCGCCTGCCGCCGCGCGCCCCAGCCCGACGCGTACGGCAACTTCGAGACGACGGAGGTCGTCGTCTCCGCCGAAGCATCCGGGCGCCTGCTCGCGCTGCACGTGAACGAGGGCGATCGTCTCCCCGCCGGCGCCGCGGTGGGGCTCGTCGACACGACCGCGCTCGCGCTGGAGCGGAAGCAGCTCCTCGCGCAGCAGTCGGCGACGGCGGCGCGCGTCGCCTCGGTCGAGCGTCAGGCGAGCGCGCTCGAGGTGCAGCGCGACGCCGCGCGGCGCGACTACGAGCGGCTGCGCGGGCTGGCCGACAAGCAGATCATCCCCGCGCGGCAGCTCGACCAGGCGGAGCGCGACTGGCACTCGCTCGACGAGCAGGCGGCAGCGATGCGCGCCCAGAGCCGCGGCGCGAGCGGGGACGTCGCCGCCGCCGCCGCGCGCGTCGCGCAGCTCGCCGAGCGGATCGCGAAGTCGCGGGTGACCAACCCGCTGGGCGGGACGGTGCTCGCGACCTACGCCGAGCCGGGAGAGTTCGTGCAGCCCGGCCAGCCGCTCTACAAGATCGCCGCCCTCGACACGCTGATCCTGCGCGCCTACGTCGGCGAGACGCAGCTCGCCTCGGTGAAGCTCGGCCAGAGCGTCCGCGTCCACGTCGACCGCGGCGACGGCAAGCGCCTCGCGACCACCGGCGTCGTGAGCTGGATCTCGCCGAAGGCGGAGTTCACCCCGACCCCGGTGCAGACGCGCGACGAGCGCGCCGATCTCGTGTACGCGGTGAAGATCCGCGTCCCCAACGGCGACGGGACGCTGAAGATCGGGATGCCCGCCGACGTCGACCTCTCCGGCGCGAGTCGCGGATGACCGCGCCCGCGGCGCAGGAGGACGCGGTCGTCGTGAGCGACATCGCAAAGTCGTTCGGCGAGACGCGCGCGCTCGACGGCGTCTCCTTCACCGTCCGCCCGGGTGAGCTGTTCGGCTTCATCGGCCCCGACGGCGCGGGGAAGACGACGCTCTTCCGCATCCTCACGACGCTGATCCTTCCCGACGCGGGCTCGGCGCGGGTCCTCGGCCTCGACGTCGATCGCGACCTCTGGGCGATCCGCTCGAGCGTCGGGTACATGCCGGGACGCTTCTCGCTCTACCCGGACCTCACCGTCGAGGAGAACCTGCGCTTCTTCGCCGCCGTCTTCGGGACGACGATCGCCGAGGGACGCGCGATCATCGAGCCGATCTGGCGGCAGCTCTCGCCCTTCGCGACGCGCCGCGCCGACGCGCTCTCCGGCGGGATGAAGCAGAAGCTCGCGCTCTGCTGCGCGCTGGTGCACCGCCCGCGCATCCTCTTCCTCGACGAGCCGACGACGGGGGTGGACGCGGTGTCGCGGCGCGAGTTCTGGGAGATCCTCGCCGAGCTGCGCGCGACGGGGCTCACCACCGTCGTCTCGACGCCGTACATGGACGAGGCGGGACGTTGCGACCGCGTGGCGCTGATCCACGGCGGCCGGATCCTCGGCATCGCCCCGCCCGGCGCGTTAGGCGCCGGCTTCGGGCATGCCCTCGTCGCGGTGCGCGGCACGAACCGCTTCGCCCTGCTCACGCTCCTGCGCCGGCATCCGGACGCGATCTCCGTCTATCCCTTCGGCGCCGAGCTGCACTTCACGAGCCGCCACTCGCCCACCGACGCGCCGGCGGTGGCGCGCGAGCTCGCGGGCTGGCTCGCCGCGAATGGCCACGCCGGCGCCGAGGTCGCGCCGATCGAGCCGGGGGTCGAGGACACGTTCATGGCGCGGATGGGGGACGCGAGCCCCGCCGGCGAGGCGGCGTGAGCGAGCCCGCGATCGTCGCGGAGGGACTCACTCGCCGCTTCGGAAGCTTCATCGCCGTGGATGCGATCTCCTTCACCGTCGAGCGCGGGGAGGTGTTCGGGTTCCTCGGCGCGAACGGCGCCGGAAAGACGACGGCCATCCGGATGCTCACCGGTCTCCTCGCGCCGAGCGCGGGGAGCGCGCGTGTTGCGGGTCACGACGTCGCGACCGACCCGGAGGCGGTGCGGCGGAGCATCGGCTACATGAGCCAGCGCTTCTCCCTCTACGAGGATCTCACCGTCCGCGAGAACGTCGAGCTGTACGGGGGGATCTACGGGCTGAGCGACTCCGAGATCCGCGACCGCGGGGGCGCGCTCCTCGAGTCGTTAGGCCTCACGCCCTGGGCGCGGACCCTCGTCGGCGCGATCCCGCTCGGCCGCAAGCAGAAGCTGGCGTTCTCCGTCGCCCTGCTCCACCGGCCGGCGATCGTCTTCCTCGACGAGCCGACCGGCGGCGTGGACCCGATCACGCGGCGGCAGTTCTGGGAGACGATCTACGAGACGGCGGCGCGCGGAACGACCGTGTTCGTGACGACGCACTACATGGACGAGGCCGAGTACTGCGACCGGATCTCGATCATGGTCGAGGGACGGATGGTGGCGCTCGGCACGCCGGCGGAGCTGAAGGAACGGAATGCGGTGGCATCGGTGGACGACCTGTTCGTGCGGCTGGCGAGGGCGGGCTGATGCGCGGCGCGGCGCTGCGGGCGTTCATCGTGAAGGAGCTGCAGCACATCGCGCGCGACCGGCAGACGCTGACCGTGCTGCTGCTGATGCCGCTCGTGCAGGTGCTGCTCTTCGGGAACGCGCTGCGGAACGACGTGCGGGACATCCGCCTCGCGGTGGTGGATCCGTCGCCGAGCCTGACGACGCAGCGGCTGCACGACGCCTTCGTCGCGACGCGGCGCTTCCGCATCGTCGCCGACGCGCGCTCGATGGACGAGGTCGAGCCGCTGTTCAGGCGCGGGAGAGCGGACGCCGCGCTGGTGATCGACCCCGCGTTCACCGAGCAGCTCGGGCGCGGCGAGCCGGCGCGGGTGCTGCTCGTGACCGATGCCTCCGACCCGAACACCGGCAGCACGATGCAGGCGTACGCGCTGTCGGTGCTCGGCGACTACGAGCGGACGCTGCGCGGCGGGGGCGCCGCCGGGATCGCGGTCCAGACGCGGATGCGCTTCAACCCGACGCTGGAGAGCGTGAACCTGTTCATCCCCGGGCTGATCGCGCTGGTGCTCACCCTCGTCTCGGCGCTGATGACGGCGATCTCGATCTCGCGCGAGAAGGAGCGCGGGACACTGGAGATCCTGCTGGTGTCCCCGCTGCGGCCCTGGCAGATCATCGTCGGGAAGGTCGCGCCGTACATCGCGCTGGGCCTCGCGAACGCGACGACCGCGCTCGCGGTGGCGTGGCTCGTGTTCCGCGTCCCCTTCCGCGGCAGCGCGCTGCTCCTGCTCGGGGAGAGCCTGCTCTACACCGTGACCTCGCTCGCGCTCGGGGTGCTGATCGGCGCGAACGCTCCCTCGCAGCGGGCGGCGATGCTCGGCGCGCTCGTGGGGACTATGCTGCCGAACACTCTGCTCTCGGGGATGATCTTCCCGATCGCGAGCATGCCGGCGCCGCTCCGGCTGGTGACCAACGTCGTCCCCGCGCGCTGGTTCATCGTCATCGCGCGAGGGATCATGCTCAAAGGTGTGGGGCTGCAGCACCTGTGGCTGGAGACGCTGGTGCTCTGCGCGATGACGGCGGTGCTCCTCGCGCTGGCGGTGCGGCGCTTCCACGCGAGGATCGCCTGACGTGCGGACGCTGCGCTTCCTCCTGCGGAAGGAGTACCGCCAGATCTTCCGCGACCGCGTGATGGTCGCGCAGATCTTCATGGTGCCGATCGTCCAGATGCTGGTGCTGGCGAACGCGGCGACGTTCAGCGTGCGGAGCGTCGGGCTCTGGGTGGTGGACGACGACCGGAGCAGCGTGTCGCGCGCGGTGGTGGATCGCCTGACGGCCTCGCGGCGATTCGTGCTCGCGGGCTCGTCGTCGTCGATGGAGGCAGCCGACGACGCGCTGCTCGGGCGCCGGGCGGGGCTGATCGTCCACTTTCCGCGCGGGCTCGAGCGCGACCTCGTGCGCACGCGTCGCGGGGAGATGCAGATGATCTTCAACGCCGAGGACGGCGCGGCGGCGGGGATCGCGAGCGCGTACGCGCAGCGCATCGTCGCGGGGTACGGCGCGGAGCTGCGGACGACGTCGAGCGCCCTCGACGTGCGGCTGCGCGGATGGTACAACCCCGAGCTCGACTACCGGAACTTCATGGTCCCGGGGATCCTCGTCGTGCTCGTGACGATCGTCGGGTCGATGCTCACCGCGGTGAACATCGCGCGCGAGAAGGAGCTGGGGACGCTCGACCAGCTCAACGTCACCCCGGTGACGCGGACGCAGTTCATCGCGGGGAAGCTCATCCCCCTCTGGTCGATCGGGCTGGTGGAGCTGGGCGTCGGGCTGACCTTCGCGCACTACGTGTTCGGGGTTCCGATCCGCGGGAGCCTGCTTCTCGTCTTCGGCGCCGCGGCGGTCTACCTCGTCGTCGCGCTGGGGATCGGGCTGCTCGTCTCGACGCTGGTGGACACGCAGCAGCAGGCGATGTTCGTGATCTACTTCATCCTCATCGTCTACCTGCTGATGAGCGGACTGTTCACCCCGGTACGGAGCATGCCGGGCTGGGCGCAGTGGGTCTCGTGGTTCACCCCGGTGCAGCACTTCGTGACGATCATGCGGGCCGTGCTCCTGAAGGGAGCGGGGATTCGAGACGTGTTCGGGGAGCTTCTGGTGCTTGCGGTGTATGGAATGGTCGTCTTCGGCGTCGCCGTGAGGCAGTACCGGAAGCGGGTGGCGTGAGGAGGGGGCTTTCCCGGCGCAACGCTCGGCGCGCGCCGGGCGTATCCGGGGAAGCGGCAGGTCTTACGCACTCCCGGGCGAGGGCTATAGTAGACTTCATTCATCCGGGGAGGGGATCCATGACTCGAACATCATGGCTCGGCGCGGCGGCGGTGGTCGCGATCGCGATGAGCGCGACGCGGGCGGCCGCGCAGGACAACGGCAATGGATTCCTCTTCGGCACGCCACACGCGAGCTTCACCGTTCGCGGCGGGGCCGTGGCGCCGGCGGCGCGGGGTGACCTCTTCAACTTCGTCACCGACCAGTTCACCCTGGGCCGCGGGAACTTCCGCGCCCCGGCCATCGACGCCGATCTCGCCTTCCGCCTGACCGACCGGCTCGACCTCGCCTTGAGCGCCGGGTACTCGCGGTCGCACCGTGGCTCGGAGTACCGGGCCTGGGTGGACAACAACAATCTCCCGATCCAGCAGTCCACCGCGCTGGCGCGAGTACCGCTCACCGCGAGCCTGCGCCTGTATCTCGCGCCGCGCGGCCGGTCGATCGGATCGCTCGCCTGGATCCCGACCCGCTTCTCGCCGTACGTCGGCGCCGGGGGCGGGGCGATGTGGTACCGCTTCATGCAGGAAGGAGACTTCATCGACTTCAACACCACCAACGTCTTCTCCGATCGCTTCACCTCGTCCGGCTGGACGAAGACGGCGACGGTGATGGCGGGTGGCGAGTACACGCTCAACCCGCGCGTCGCCCTGAGCGGGGACGCGCGCTATCACTGGGCGAAGGCGAAGCTCGGACAGGACTTCGTCGGCTTCGACGGGATCGACCTCTCCGGCTTCGCGCTCACGTTAGGCTTCACGGTCAGGCTCTGAGGACATCGCCATGACGACCATCGCCACCACCGCGCGCGCCGCCGCCGCGCTGCTGCTCGCCGGCACGCTCGCGCTTCCCGCCGCCGCCCAGTCCACCGTCCCGAGCGGCGGGTGGAGCGCCTTCGCCGGCTGCTGGCGCCCCCTCTCACCCGACGCGAGCCTGGGAACGCGCTGGTCCGCCGTGCCGAACGCCGGCGCGCCGACGCTCTGCGTCCTGCCCACGGAGAGCGGGTCCGCCGCCGAGCTGGTGACGCTCGCGGGCGACACCGTCGCCGTGCGCGACACCGTCGACGTCGCCGCGGGCAATCGCGTGCGCGAGCGCGAGGGGTGCACCGGCACCGAGAGCGCCGCCTGGTCCGCCGACGGGCTGCGTCTGTATATGCGCGCCAGCTACAGCTGCCAGCACGGGCTCGCGCAGTCGTCGAGCGGGGTGCTCGCCCTCTCGACGGGCGAGGAGCTGCTCGACGTCGAGCAGTCGACGCGCGGCGCGACGAAGGGGGTGCACGTCAGCCGCTACGTCCGCGTGACCAACCCGTCCGGTCTCCCGCGCGAGATCGCCGCGCGCCTCCCGAAGGACGAGATGGTGGTGAGCATCGCGCGCGGCACGGCGTCCGCCCCGCTCACGATCGCCGCGATCGGCGACCTCTCGCACAGCGTCGATCCCGAGGTGGTCGAGGCCCTGCTCGTCGAGCACGGCGACCAGCTCACGATCGACGCGAAGACCCTCGCCGCGCTCGCGGCCGCCGGTGTCCCGGGGCGTACGACCGACCTCCTCGTCGCCCTCGCGTATCCGCGCCGCTTCGCGCTCGCGGCGGCTCCCGCCCGCTCGCCGAACGGGGTGACGGCGAACGACCGCGTGCCGCGCACGATGATCGACCCCTCGCTCATCGGGTACTCGTCGATCTACGGGCCGCTCGGCTACGGGATGTACGCCTACTCGCCCTACGGGCCTTACCGCTATTCACCGTATGGCTACGGAGGCTACGGCTACGGGGGCTACGCGTACGGCTACTACCAGCCGCCGATCGTCGTGGTCCGGACCGAGCCGCCCCGCCCGCACGGCCGCGTCGTGAACGGCCGCGGCTACGCGCGCGGCGACGACGACGGCACGAGCGGCGGCAGCACCGCGCAGCCGCGCGGCGGCTCCAGCTCCAGCGGCACCACGAGCAGCGGCTCGAGCGGGAGCAGCAGCAGCGGCTCGTCGAGCGGCTCGTCGAGCGGCTCCGCGGGCAGCTCGAGCAGC
Source organism: Gemmatimonadaceae bacterium (assembly GCA_036392515.1). GTDB lineage: Bacteria > Gemmatimonadota > Gemmatimonadetes > Gemmatimonadales > Gemmatimonadaceae > JABFXC01. The sequence continues at coordinate 17,451 of DASVXU010000178.1, forward strand.
GGCGAGACGCGGACGGCGAAGCCACGACCCTAGAAGGGGTCGGGGGTCGGGGGTCGGGGGTCGGGCGCTCTGTTGCTCGACCCCCGACCTCTTCGCTTTCTTACTCATCGACTTCATGCCGACGGCTGACCCCCGACCCCCGACCCCTCCGATGCCTGCTCCCCGTCCCCAGGACCAGCCGCTTCACGACGACGTCCGATGGCTCGCCGGGACGCTGGGGAGGGTCATCCAGCGTCTCGAGGGGGACGAGGCACTGCGGATCGTCGAGGAGCTGCGGGTCGCCTGTCGCGCGCGACGGTTAGGCGAGCCCGGGGCGCCGACTCTCGAGCAGCTCGTCGAGCGGGTGTCCGCCCTGCCGGTCGAGATGGCGGCGCTCGCGGCGCGCGCCTTCACCCTCTTTTTCCTGCTCATCAACACCGCGGAGCAGGTGCATCGCGTTAGGCGGCGGAACGACTATCGCGCGCAGGGCGACGACACCCCGCAGCCCGCCTCGGCGCGCTGGACGATGCGCCGCCTGCGCGAGGCGGGACGCTCGGCCGACGAAGTCGCGCGCAAGATCGCGACGCTCGACGTGCGCCCCGTGCTCACGGCGCACCCCACCGAGTCCACGCGACGCACCCTGCTCGGGCTGCAGGCGCGCGTCGCCGACCTGCTGCTCAGGCGCGAGGGAGTCCCCGCCGCCGAGCGTCGCGCGATCGACGACGCGCTCGAGGGAGAGGTCGAGCTGCTCTGGCTCACCCCGGAGGTGCGCCAGGACCGGCCTACGGTGCTCGACGAGGTGAGCACGGTGCAGTGGTACCTCGAGACGCGGCTGCTCGACGCGAGCGCGGAGACGCACGACGCCCTGGTGCGCGCCTTCGAGAGCGAGTTCTCGCGCGAGGCCGACGAGCTCCGCGTCACGGTCCCGATCCGCTTCGGCACGTGGGTCGGCGGCGATCGGGACGGGAATCCATTCGTGACGCCGGAGACGACGCTCGCCGCCGCGCGCCGCGCGAGCCACGTCATCCTCGGCCGCTACCGTCGCGCGGTGGACGATCTCGTGGAGCGGCTCTCGATCGGCTCCGAGATCGCCGCGCCGACGCGCGAGCTGCTCGAGTCGCTGAGCGAGGACCGCGCCGCGCTCCCCGACGTGTGGGAGACGAACCACCGGCGCAACGCCGACGAGCCGCTGCGGCTGAAGCTCAGCTTCATGGCGGCGCGCCTCGACACGACGCGCCGGCTCGTCGCCTCGCGCGACGCCGGCGTTCCGCGCAGCGAGCCCGCCGCGTACGCGGACGTCGCCGCGTTCGAGCGCGACCTGCTGCTCGTGCGCGACTATCTCGTCTCGGCGGGCGCCGACGAGGCGCGGCGCACCGCCTTCGATCCGCTCCTCGCGCTCGTGCGCGCGCACGCTTTCCACGGTCTCGCGCTCGACGTTCGCGACCACGCCGACTCGCACACCGCCGCGCTCGCCGACATCGCGACGAAGCTCGGCGTGCCCGCCTTCGACCGCGAGGCGCTGCGCGCCGAGCTGCGCGGCAGCCGCCCGCTGGTGAGCGCGCGGCTCCAGCTCGAGGAGGGGACGCGCCGCGTGCTCGACACGATGCGCGCGATCGCGACGATCCAGGACGAGAGCGGCCCCGCGGCGGCGTCCACCTACATCATCTCGATGACGCGCGGCCCCGAGGATCTGCTGCGCGTGCTCCTCCTCGCGCGCGAGGCGGGGCTGGTCGACCTCGCCGCCGACCCGCCGGTGTCGCGCATCGACGTCGTCCCCCTCTTCGAGACGCTCGACGACCTCGAGCGCGCGCCCGACGTCATGCGCGAGCTCTTCGCCGACGAGGTGTACGCGCGGCAGCTCGCGGCGCGCGGCAAGCGGCAGGAGGTGATGATCGGCTACTCCGATTCCGGCAAGGACGCGGGGATGATCGCTTCGTCGTGGGCGCTCTACCGCGCGCAGCGCCAGCTCAGCGACACCTTCCGCGACGCGGGAATCGCGCTGCGGCTCTTCCACGGGAGAGGGGGAAGCGTCGGGCGCGGCGGTGGATCGCCGGTCTACCGCGCCCTCGCCGCGCTGCCGCCTAACGTGTCGTGCGGCTCGCTCAAGATCACCGAGCAGGGAGAGATCATCTCGCAGCAGTTCGGGCTCGCGCCGATCGCCGAGCGCACGCTCGAGGTGACGCTCGCCGGGACGCTGCTCCACGAGTTCACCGACTGGCGGAAGGGGCTCGACGAGCAGGAGGTGAGCCGCTTCCGCGAGGTGATGGACACGCTCTCGGAGCGGTCGCTCGAGCTGTACCGCGTGCTCGTGCGCGAGAACGCGGCGCTGTTCGATCTCTTCCTCGCCGCGACGCCCGTCGCGGAGCTCGCGGGGGCGCGCTTCGGCTCGCGTCCCGCCTATCGCCCGGGCGCGAAGAAGGGGATCGAGGGGATCCGCGCGATCCCCTGGCAGTTCGGGTGGACGCAGATCCGCCTGATGCTTCCCGGGTGGCTCGGCGTCGGCACCGCGCTCGCGTCCTTCGGCGAGACCCCGGACGGCCTCGAGACGCTGCGACGGATGGCGAAGGTGTGGCCCTTCTTCGACGACATGCTCGCGAAGATCGAGATGGTCTGCGCGAAGACGGATCTCGAGATCGCGCGCGCCTACGTGGAGAGTGCGAAGGCGGACACCGGGCTGCTGCGCCGTCTCGAGGAGGAGTTCAGGTTGACGACGGAGTGGCTGCGGCGGATCCGCGGCACCGGCGAGCTGCTCGCGGACGCGCCCGTGCTGCGCGCGGCGATCGCGGTGCGCAACCCGTACGTGGACGTGCTCTCGGTGCTGCAGGTGGCGCTGCTGGCGCGGAAGCGGCGCGAGGGCGAGAAGAGCGCCCAGGCGGACGCGGTCAACGACGCGCTGGCGACGACGCTGAACGGGGTCGCACAGGGGCTCAGGAACACCGGCTGACCTGCGGGAGGCGCCCGGGAACCGGGCGCGGCGGCCTCGCGTTCGGGGGTCAGCAATGCACAGTCTCGACCCCGTCGCCCGACACGCGGTGCTCGACCCCGCGCGACCGGCGCTCGCGATCGACGACGCGGTGATCACATATGCCGCGCTCGACGAGCTGGCGAGCCGCGCTGCCGGTGCGTTTCACGCGCGCGGCGTGCGCGCGGGCGATCGGGTCGCCATCGCGCTGCCGAACGGGCTCGATTTCGTCGTCTCCTACATCGGCGCACGTCGCCTCGGTGCGATCGCGACCTCGGTCAGCCCGCTCTGGGCCGATGAGACGATCGCCGCGGCCATCGACGACGCCGACCCGGCGCTCCTCGTGACCACGCCGCGCGTCGGTGGCGACGTGGTGCGAGGCCGCCCGATGCTCGTCGCTGGAGGCTCGTCACGAGGGGCGGGCTCGCTGTGCCAGGCACTCGACCGCGTGTCCTCCGTGCGGCGTGACGCGGCGTGCGGACCACCCGGCGCGCCGGCGGCGATCCTGTACACGTCCGGGACGACGGGTGCGCCGAAGGGGGTGACGCTTTCCGGCGCGAACATCGCCACGAATGCCGCGCGGAAGGCCGAGTACTGCGGAATCGGGTCGCGTGACCGCGTGTCGCTGTTCGTCCCGCTGGCGCACGTCTTCGGCCAGAACGCGATCCTCAATGCGACGTTCGCTGGCGGTGGATGCGTCGTGCTCTACGAGCGGTTCGACGAGGAACGCGTCGCCGCGGACATCGCCGCCGGCCGCCTGACGATGCTCTTCGGTCCGCCCGCGATCTTCCCGCGACTCCTCGCCTCCGGGGTGCACGCGAGCACCCGCGGCGCCCTGCGCTACGCGTTCTCCGCGGCCGCGCCCCTCGCCGGTGAGCAGGCGATGGCGTGGCGCGATGCGACCGCGGTTCCCGTCCACGAGGGGTACGGGCTCACGGAGAGCTCTCCCTTCGCGGCGTACAACCATCGGGAGCGGATCGTGCCCGGATCGGTCGGCGCGGCGATCGACGACGTCACGATCGCGGCGCTCGATCCGGAGAGCGGCACGCCGCTGTCCCCCGGACTTCCGGGGGAGCTCGGCGTGCGCGGCCCCAACGTCATGCTCGGCTACTGGCGGAAGCCGTCGCTCACCGCGGCGGTGCTGCGTGGCGGCTGGCTGCGCACCGGCGACGTCGGCTACCTCGACGAGCGCGGCTTCGTCTTCCTCGTCGGCCGGCTCGACGACGTCGTCAACGTGTCCGGGTTCAAGGTGCATCCGGAGGAAGTCGAGCGCGTCCTGCGCGATCAGCCAGGAGTCGCCGAGGCGAGCGCGTATGGGGTCCCCGACCCGGCGCGCGGGGCGCGCGTGGAGGCGGCGGTGGTACGGCTCCCCGGGGCGATCGCGAGCGACGCGGAGTTCGCGGCGACGACGCTCGCGGCGATCGCGCGACGCCTGGCTCCCTATCAGCTCCCCGCCCGCATACACGTACGCGAGACGCTGCCCCGCAATCCAGCCGGCAAGGTACTCCGCCGCGCGCTCCGCGAGAGCGCCATCTCACGACCCTCACTCACACCGGACCTTACATGACGATTCCACGTCCCGAGATGATCGCCTTCGACCAGGGTGACATCGAGAACTCGCTTGCGCAGCTCTCGACGAGCCAGATCGACAACCTCGCGTTCGGCGCGATCCAGCTCGACGCGACAGGCAAGGTGCTGAGCTACAGCCGCATGGAAAGCCAGATCACCGGCCGCGACCCGAAGGACGTGGTGGGAAAGAACTTCTTCACCGAGGTCGCCCCCTGCACGAAGCGGCCGGAGTTCCACGGAAAGTTCCAGGAGGGTGTTCGCAAGGGCGCGCTCTCGGCGATCTTCGACTATACCTTCGACTACAAGATGAATCCGACGAAGGTGCGGGTGCACATGAAGAAGGCGCTTTCGGGCGACTCGTACTGGGTGCTCGTGAAGCGTCTGTAGACGAACGCAAATGACTGGCGCGAACGGACGGCGTACCCTATCATGGGCTCGTCCGGGCGCAACGCCCGGCGTTCCGACCGTGCTCGCAGCCGGGGCGGTGGAACGAGGAACGTCCTGGGTGGCGCTCGCAGGATTCTCTCACGGAGCGGCGCGGCGATGTCTCCAGGTGAACTACCGGCTGGCGCGCGCGAGCGCGTGATCCTCGTCGGCGACCCCGACTGGGACACGCGCACGATCCTCATCCGCGCGCTCGAGCACGCGGGCTACCTCGCCCGCGCGGTGGACTCGGGCGACGCGCTCCTCGACGCGGCGGGCGGCGCCGGCGTCGATCTCATCATCGCCGAGATCTACCTGCGCTGCCGCTCGGGGCGCTGCACCGTGCAGTGCATCAAGCGCGACCCCGTGCTGCGCTTCATCCCGGTGCTCGTCTACACGAGCCGCGTGCTGCCTTCGGACGAGCAGTGGGCGCGCGAGATCGGCGCCGAGGGATTCCTGATGAAGCCGGCGCGCATCGACGCGCTCGTCGGGACCGTCGGCGAGCTGCTCGCGAAGCGGGAGGAGCCGCGCGCGGCGCCCACGCTCTCCGGTGACGGACGCGCCCGTCCACCGCGCGAGCGGCGGCCGCGCGCCTAACGCGCCGGCTCCTCCGTCCGCCAGAAGTCGATCCCGCCCGCCTGCTGGCCGACGTCCACCGTCGCCACCTTCGTCAGCACGCGCAGGTCGATCACGTCCACCGTCCCCGGCATCGACCCGACCCCCTCGTCGGTGACGAAGGCGTAGCGGTCGTCGCTCGAGACCGTGACTCCGCTCGGCAGCCGGCGGGTCGTCGTGATGCGCGCCAGCTCCTTCCCCGTCGCGGCGTCGAAGACCGACAGGGACTGGGCGCGCTTGTTCGTGCCGATCAGCAGCCGCCCGTCGTGCGTCGCGGCGAGGTTGTAGATGCCTTCGCCGGCCGGCACGCGGCGCACGAGCTTCCACGTCGCGACGTCGATCTGCACCAGCTCGTTCGACTTGTTGCAGGCGACGAAGACGGACTTCCCGTCCACCGTCGGCTGCGCCCACGTCGGCGAGCAGCTCGGCGTGTGGGTCATCGTCGCGCCGCCCGGCATCGCCATCGCCGTCATGGGTGCGCCGTCCATCCCGTGCTCCATCCCCTTCGCGAGCATGAAGTGCCGCGCCACGGCGAGCTTCTGCGCGTCGATCTCGACGAGGGCGTCGTCCATCATGCAGACGGAGTAGTGCTTCGTCCCGTCGGCGCTGAGCCGCGAGCCGTGCGGCATCGTGCAGGTGCGGATGCGCGCGACCTCGACCATCTCCGGCGCGTAGACGACGGAGACCGACGACGGCACCATCTCGCCGTGCAGGTTGAAGTTCACCGCCCACACGTACGCGCCGTTCGGCGACACCTGCACCGTCGCCGGGAAGAAGCCGAGCTGCACGCGCCCCAGCAGCGAGTCGCCGCGCGTGCTGTACTTCCAGAGCGAGCCTTCCGGCGAGCCGTGCGCGGTGGTGACGAAGTAGCGGTCACCCGCCGGCGCGACGGCGATCCCATGGGGGCCGACGAGCTCCGTGGGGTTGAAGCCGACGCGGAAGTCGCGGTCGACGCCGATGCCGCGCGGGCCGAAGCGGAGGAGCGTGACGTGATCGTTGCCTTCACTGGCTACGAAGACCAGGTAGTCGCGGTCGGGCGTGGTCGCAGCGACCGGCGCGGGGGCGGGTGCCGGTGCGTGGGACGCGCAGGCGGCGAGAAACGCTAGCGCGAGGGCGGCGGGCTTCATTCGGGGGAGTGGACGATGCAGGAGACTACCATGTGGCATGAGGCTAGTGTCATCACGGCCGTGGCATGAGGCACGGGGCAGAGAGGCCACGTGGCAGCTGCTGGTCGCTCTGTCTCATGGTCGCTCTGGCTCATGGCCGGTCTGTCTCATGGCCGGTCTGACACGTGACTCATGACTCAGAAGTGATGACACTAGCCTCATGCCACATGGCCGTCACATCACCGGTTTCGCTCTCGGCTCGATCCGTACGATCCACAGTCCGTTGTTGAAGTCGTTCACGTACGCGAGCCCGTCCTTCGGGTTCACCACGACTCCCCAGTCGAACGCGTGGTTCGCCGTGTTCCCCGTCATGTCGGCCGTGTTCAGCGACGCGATCTCGCGGTTCTGCGCGCGGAGGTCGCCGCGCAGCTCGCCGCTGATGTCGAAGGCGTGGAAGCCCGCGTCGTAGGCGCCGATGTAGAGCGTGTCCTTCACCACCCAGTAGTTGTGCACGCCGCCGTTCTCCGGCGTGTACCAGGCGACCGACTTCGGGTGCTCGATGTCGCTGACGTCGATCACCTGCAGCGTGCCGTACATCCGGCTCGCCGCGGCGTCCTTCGCGCCCTTCACTTCCCCGTTCAGGTACACCTCGTCGCCGATGAAGACGTACTTGCCGTCGCGCTGGCGCCACGCGGTGTGCGTACCGCGCGCGAAGCCGGGACCGGAGACGTCCTCGACCTCCTTGTACAGCGAGTCGAGGTTGTACTTGAACTGCGAGACGAGCACCGGATGGTCGGGGCGGCCGCCTTTGATGCCGTTGCCGACGTCGAGGATGATCAGGCCATCGTTCCACCACGACGCGTAGACGAGCCCATTCTGCACGTCGATGTCGTGAAGCATCACGCCCGCGGGCGTCTGACGCGGCCGGAAGCGGCCTACTTCCTTGGGATGCGCCGCGTCAGTGATGTCGACG
>DASVXU010000179.1:0-3075 GCA_036392515.1 Gemmatimonadaceae bacterium
GTCTCCGACGCCGGGTCGCGCGGCGAGCGGCAGGACGCGTCGGGCGACGCGATCGCGCGCTGGATCGAGTCGCGCGGCGCATCGCTCGCCGCGCGCGCGATGGTCCCCGACGAGACCATCGCCATCGCGCGCGCGCTCCTCCCGATCTGCGACGAGGACCAGGCCGATCTCGTGCTCACCACCGGCGGCACCGGCCTCTCCCCGCGTGACGTCACCCCCGAGGCGACGCGCGCCGTGATCGAGCGCGAGGCGCCGGGGATCGCCGAGCGGCTGCGCGTGCTCCGCGTCGAGAGCTTCCCGAAGGCGGCGCTCTCGCGCGGCGTGTCCGGCGTGCGAGGGAAGACGCTGATCGTCAACCTCCCCGGGTCGCCTGGCGGCGTGCGCGACGCGCTCACGGCGCTGGAGCCAATCGTCGACCATGCCTGCGACATCCTGCGCGGCCGCGTGACGGAGCACGTCCGATGAAGGTGCTCATCACCCTCGCCGACCTCGAGCCCGCGGCGCGGCTCAACGGACTCCTCGAGCGGGCCGGCTTCCAGACCGCGCTCGTGCCGCCGGTGGACGACCTGCCGACTGCGATCGCTCGCGAGAAGCCCGACCTCATCGTGATGACGGGCGGGCTCGTCGACCTCACCAACATCCGCATCGCGCGCCAGCAGCTCTGGGACGGCTGCCCCGTCGTCGGCCTCGCCGACCTCGACGACCCGGCCGTGCACGAGCGCCTGCGCGTCGCCGGCTTCCTCGACGTCTTCACCAAGCCGGTGGACGTGGACGAGGTGTTCGACGCGATCCGCCGCATCCTCGAGCGCCGCCGCCTGCAGCAGGCGACGGGACTGATCGGGGAATCGCCGGCGATGCGCGAGGTGATGGTGAAGATCGAGCAGATGGCGCCGGTGTCGAGCACGGTGCTCATCGAGGGGGAGAGCGGGACGGGGAAGGAGCTCGTCGCCCGCGCCATCCACCAGCTCAGCGGCCGGCGCGCCGGCCCCTTCATCGCGGTCAACGTCGGCGCCCTGCCGGAGACGCTGCTCGAGAGCGAGCTGTTCGGCCACGAGAAGGGTGCCTTCACGGGCGCCGCCGAGCGGCGGCTGGGAAGGTTCGAGCTCGCCGACGGGGGGACGCTCTTCCTGGACGAGATCGGGGAGATCCCGCAGAGCACCCAGGTGAAGCTCCTCCGCGTCCTCGAGGAGCGCGAGGTGACGCGCGTCGGCGGCTCGGCGGCGATCGACGTCGATGTCCGCGTCGTCGCGGCAACCAACCGTGCGTTGCGCGACCACGTGGTCGAGGGGGAGTTCCGCGCCGACCTGTACTACCGGCTCAACGTCCTCAACATCTATCTCCCCCCGCTCCGTGAGCGGCGCGAGGACATCCCGATCCTCGTCCGGCGCTTCGTGAAGGAGCTCTCGCGCCGCCACGAGAAGCCCTTCCACGGCATCAGCGCCGAGGCGATGCAGGTGCTGACCGAGTACCCGTGGCCGGGGAACGTGCGCGAGCTGCGGAACCTGATCGAGAGCATGGTGGTGCTCGCCCCGCCGCGCGAGCTGCGGACCGAGGACCTGCCGCGCGAGCTGCGCGAGGGCGGCCGGCTGCTCCCGGTACACGTCGGCCCGGTGATGCGCGCCGCGGGGAACGACCGCGGGGCGGGGGGGAACGAGCTCGAGTTCATCCTGCGCAGCCTCGTCGAGCTGAAGCTGCAGGTGGAGGAGATGCGCCGGCGCATGGACGAGGGGCAGGGGCCGGGCGCCGCGGGCCGGGGGTCGGCCTGGATCGGCGACGCCGTCGTCCAGGGGAGCTCGGCGCGGCCGCTGCGGGCGGTGGGGGAGGTGGTGCGAGGGATCGAGCCGCCCGAGGAGGTGCCGACGAACGTGGTGACGATCGAGCCGGGGACGACGATGGCGGAGATCGAGCGGCGGGCGATCGCGGCGGCGCTGCGCGAGACGCGGGGGAACCGGCGGAAGGCGGCGGAGATGCTCGGGATCGGTGAGCGGACGCTGTATCGGAAGCTGAAGGAGCTTCCCGGTGGCGAGCTTCTCGACGGCGGGGATCGATAGGGGACAGAACGACGGACCGAGTGATGCAGGTCCTATCGGCGCTGGTGATGCAGGGATGAAATTTCTTGCGATTTATACCGCTCTCGTGAATATTGCGCCCGGAAGCCCAGGCGAACCGAGGTCGGTTCGCGGACGCTCACGCCCGTACGGCGTGCGGCCCGCGCGGTGAAGGTCCCGAGATGCGCGGGAACCCAGACAACATGAGTGCAGCTTCACAGACGCCGATGCCACAGGGCCACGCGGGCGGGGGGGGCGGGTCTCCGATCGCCGGGAGCGTGCTGCCCATCAAGCGCGCGGAAGAGCTGCTCGCGACGCTGCCCGGCGTGATCGCGGCGCGGATCGTGGCGAGCGACAGCGGGGCAGTGGACGAGATCCACGTCCTGACGAGCGCGGACGTGACGCCGAAGCAGACCGTCCGGAACATCGAGAGCGCGCTGATCGCGCATCTCGGGATGCGGGTGGACCACCGGAAGATCTCGGTGGCGACGACGGTCGAGCCGGCGGCGCGGCCGGTGGTGACGCCGCGGACCGTGGAGGCGGTAGTGGAGCGGGAGCCGCACGTCGAGACGACGCGGCGGCGGTTGTACTTCGAGGATGTGGAGGTGCGGCGCTCGCGGTCGCGGGGTGTCGCGTGTCGTGTGACGCTTCGAAAGGGTGAGGAGTCCTTCATCGGGGAATCGGAGGGGTTGGAGAACGAGCGGTCCAGGCTGGAGCTGGCGGCTCGTGCGACCCTTGCGGCGATCCAGCAGGCGGAGGGCGAGGAGCGTGCGCTCGCGCTCGACGGCTGCAAGACCATCGAGGCGTTCGACCGAGAGTTCGTGTTCGTGGGAGTGACGGCGCGGGTGAATCGCGAGACGGCGCTACTGACGGGGAGCTGCGAGATCCGCGACAGCGCGGAGACGGCGGCGAGCCTGGCGGTGCTGGACGCGACGAACCGCTGGATCGCCTTCACCCGATAGGGCGCGAACGCAGTGTCGTCCCCGTCACAGACAAGGGGGCGAGCAAGTGCTAGATCGGGCGGTCG
>DASVXU010000180.1:0-7491 GCA_036392515.1 Gemmatimonadaceae bacterium
CTCGCCCTCGTCGAGGGCGCCGCGCCGAGCCGCCGCGTCGCGCAGCGCGGGCACCAGCCGCGCCAGCGCCGCCACGCGCTCGACGCCGTGGCGCAGCCCGGACGCGTTAGGCACGTCGGCGGGTGCGCGGACGTTGACGCCCATCCCGACCGCGATCCACTCGGGAGTCGCGTCGCGCCAGCGGGCCTCGACGAGGATTCCGGCGAGCTTCCCACCGCCGACGTACAGGTCGTTCGGCCACTTCACGCGGATGCCGGCGGGTGCGAGCGGGTCGAGCGCTTCCGCCGCCGCGATGCCGAGGCGAAGGGCGAGCAGCGACAGCACCGTGGGATCGAGCTCGCGCTCGACGATGGTCAGCCAGATTCCCTCGCCGCGCGTCGAGCGCCAGCGATTCCCTCCCCTGCCGCGTCCCGCGGTCTGCTCGTCGGCGAGGACGAGCGTTCCCGATGGCGCGCCGGCCGCCGCGAGCTCGTGGGCGACGTCGAGGGTGCTCGGCGTGCTGTCGAGCGCGACGACGACTGGAAGGCGCAGCTCGGCGGCGATCTCCTCCGCCGTGAGCCGGTCGTACGTTCCGCGCGACTCGACGCTCGCCGCCACGCTCACCGGCGGAACGCGAACAGCGCGAAGATCGCGATCCCGAGCAGCACGCGATACGCCGCGAAGACGCCGTAGCTGTGCCGCGCGACGTACTTGAGCAGCACCGAGATGGCGAGCCATCCGCTGAGCGCGGACGCGAGCACGCCGACGAGAAGCGTCGGCGAGAGTCCCTGCTGGTGCAGCGCCGCCGGGACCTCCTTCGCGGCCGCCGCCGCGGTGATCGGCATGCTGAGGAGGAAGCTGAACACCGCCGCGCTCTCGCGGTGAAAGCCGAGCGCGCGTCCGGCGGTGATCGTCGACCCGGAGCGCGAGACACCGGGAATGAGCGCGAACGCCTGCGCGACACCGATCGCCAGCGCCTGTCCCCAGCTCATCTCGTCGAGCGTCCATCGCTCGACGATGTAGCGGTCGACGAGCCAGAGGAGAATGCCGAGGACGATCAGCGTGCTCGCGATGAGCAGCGGCGAGCGGAACGCCGTCTCGGCGTAGTCGGAGAGCAGCACGCCGGCGACGCCGCCGGGGATCGTCGCGAGGATCAGGAAGAGGACGCGCCTCTGCTCGGGGGTCGCGACGCGTCGCGTGCGGAGCATCGTCAGCGCGTGACGCACGAGCGCCGCCCACTCCGAGCGGAAGAACCAGAGCACGGCGACGAGAGTGCCGAGGTGCAGCGCGACGTCGAAGGCGAGCCCGGGATCACGCCAGCCGAAGATCCACGGCACGAGGGCGAGGTGGGCGGAGCTGCTCACCGGCAGAAACTCGGTGAGCCCCTGGATGACGCCGAGGACGATCGCCTGGAAGACGGTCATGTGAAGACGAGGGGAGTATCAGCGCGCGACGACCAGGGCGGCCATCGCGGCGAGCATCGCGGTCTTGAACAGTAATGGCGCCCCGGACCTTCCGGCCAGCGCGCGTCCCGACGCCATGACGCAGAGCACGAGCGCGGGCACCGTGAAGAGTCGGAACCGCGAGTCGGCCGGCGAGAGCGCGACGAGCCGCCAGGCGAAGAGCGCGAGCGAGACGAGCACCAGCGCGCGCGTCGGGGCACGTCCGAAGGCGAGGGGCGCGGTGCGGCGGTGCGGCGCGTCAGCCTCCGCGTCGTCGAGCGACTTCGCGAGCTCGCGCGCGAGATGAAGCGGCACCGCGACGGCGACGAGCGCGAGCCCGTCGCGCGGGGCGCCGACGGTGACGGCGCCATAGAAGAACGGGAGCGACGCGAGAACGGCGACCACGAGATTTCCGACGAGGGGCAGTCGCGCGAAGGTCGTCGAGTAGAGCGTCATCAGCGCCACGACGGCGACGGAGAGATAGCCGAGCGAGGGGCGAGCGATCCAGGCGAGCGCGATGCCGACGACCGCCGCGACGGTCGCGAGCGCGACGACGGCGCGCGGGCGGATCGCGCCGGCGGGGAGCGGGCGTCGCGGATGCGCGCGCCGGTCGATCTCGATGTCGAGGAGATCGTTGAACGCGTTCGCGTACGTCGTGAGCGCGATGGCCGCCAGCGCCGCGGCGATGGTCGTCGCGCGCGACGCGTCGCGCGCGCCCCACCATGCACCGACGAACACTCCGACCGCGGCGATGAGCGCGTTCTGCCAGCGCGCCACGACCGCGAGCGAGCGCAGGTCAGCCATCGCCGCGGTAGAACGCCTCGTAGCGGGCGACGATCTCGTCGCGCGAGAAGCGGGCGCGCGCGTCGCGCGCCGCGTTCTCGCTCATCGCGCTCCAGCGCCGCGAGTCGCCGAGGATCGCGAGCGAGGCGGTCACCATCGCGTCCACGTCGCCGACCGGCGAGAGCACGCCGGTGACGCCTTCCTTCACCACCTCGACGAGACCCCCGGCGCGCGAGCCGACCACGGGAACGCCCGAGGCGAGCGCCTCGAGCGCGCTCAACCCGAACGACTCGCTCTGCGTCGGCAGGAGGAAGAGGTCCGCCTCGGCGAGCAGGGGCGCCACCATGTCGATCTTGCCGAGGAAGTGCACGTCGCGCTCGACGCCGAGGCGGTGCGCCTCCTCCTGCGCGTCGACACGATCGGGACCATCCCCGACCATCACGAGCACCGAGGGGATCTCCTCGCAGACCTTCGCGAAGATCCGCACGACGTCGCGCACGCGCTTCACCGGACGGAAGTTCGAGACGTGCATGACGATCTTCCGGTCGGGGCCGAACTCGCGCCTCAGCTCCGGCGAGTAGCGGGAGCGGTCGTAGACTTCGGGATCGATGAAGTTGTGGATGACCTCGATCCCGCAGCCCGAGCAGCCGAACGCGCGCTGCGTCTCATCGCGGAGGAAGTGCGAGACCGCGGTGAGACCGTCGGAGCGCTCGATGGAGAACTTCGTGATCGCGTGGAAGGACGGGTCCTGCCCGACGATGGTGATGTCGGTGCCGTGGAGCGTCGTGACGACGCGGATGTCGCGCCGGTGCTCGCGATGCAGCATCTCCTTCGCGATCCAGGCGCTCGTGGCGTGCGGGATCGCGTAGTGACAGTGCAGGATGTCGAGGTCGTGCATGCGCACCACCTCGTGCATGCGCACCGCGAGAGCGAGATCGTACGGCGGATATTCGAAGAGCGGGTAACGCCCGACGTCCACCTCGTGAAAGAAGACACGCGGGAGAAAGCGCGGAAGCCGGAAGGGCTGCTTGTAGGTGATGAAGTGCACCTCGTGTCCGCGCGCCGCGAGCGCGATCCCCAGCTCCGTCGCCACGGCGCCAGAGCCGCCGTAGGTCGGGTAGCAGGTGATGCCGATCTTCATCCGGTCGCTGCCTTCCACCATCGCTCCCCCTGTTCCACGGCGTCCGGCGCGGCCGGATCGATACGCGTCACGCGCGCCGCATCGAGCTGGTGCCGCATCCAGGTGCGCTGCCGCTTGGCGTACTGTCTCGTCTCGATGATCACCCGCTCGCGCGCGGCCCCCGGCGCGAGCGTCCCGCGCACCTGCTCGCGAACGGCCTCGTATCCCGCCGCGTTCCAGGCGGGCGCGTCCTCGGGTACCGAGCGCATCAGCGCACGCACTTCGTCCACCCAACCGCCCGCGAGCATCTCGTCCACCCGACGCGCGATGCGGTCGCCGAGCACCGGCCCGGGATCGACGACAAGATACCGCGCGGTGAAGCGCGGCGCTCGCGTCGGCCGGGCGTGCAGATCGGAGAGGCGCTCCCCACTCAGCAACGCGACCTCGATCGCGCGGAGAAGCTGCGCGCGTCCGAGGTGCGCGCGCGGCGGGTCGAGCGTCTCGCACCAGCGCCGGAGCTCGGGGGTCGGAAGCCCCGCGAGCTCCCGCTGCAGAGCGACCCGTCGATCCGGATCGAGCGACGGCTCGGCGAAGAGGGGCGCGAAGAGCGCGCGCAGGTAGAAGCCCGTCCCGCCGACGATCACCACGTCGCGTCCCTCGCGGGCCGCCTCATCCACCCAGCGCTCGGCGTCCTCGGCCCAGCGCGCGGCGGAATAGCGCTCCGTCGGTTCGACCACGTCGATGCCGCGATGCGGGACCGCTTCGCGTTCCACCGCGCTCGGCTTTGCGGTGCCGATGTCGAAGTGACGATAGATCTGCCGGGAGTCGGCGCTGACGATCGTCGCGCCGTGGCGGGGTGCGAGCGCGAGCGCGAGCCCGGACTTCCCAGCCGCCGTCGGCCCGGTGATGACGCGGAGCTCAGCGGCGGCCAAAGCGGCGCTCGAGCTCGTCCCATCCGACGCGCACGATGGTCGCCCGGCCGTGGACGTCGTGTGCGGGGAGCGTCGTCGCGGCGAGCGCGGCGTAGAGCGAGCGCATCTCCTCGGGGGAGAGCGCGTCGCCGGCCTTGATCGCCGCCTTGCAGGCCACCGTCGCGGCGAGCTTCTCGTGGCGCGCGGCGCCGCTCGCGAGCCGGTCGCCCGTGAGCGCGTCGAGGGTGTCGCGCAGGCAGCGCTCAGGGTCGAAGCGCGGGTGCGGCATGGGCACCGCGCGGACGATGAGCGTGTGTCCCCCGAACCCCTCGATCTCGAAGCCGAGGCGCTCGAGCAGCTCGCGGTTGGCGTCGAAGGCCTCGCTCTCCGCGGGGCCGAGGTGCAGCGTGAGCGGAAAGAGCAGCCGCTGGGCCGGCGCCTCCCCTCGCTCGAGCACACCCATGAAGCGCTCGAAGAGCACACGCTCGTGCGCCGAGTGCTGGTCGATGAGCACCATCCCCTGCTCGTGCTCGAAGCAGATGTACGTGCGCCGCCACTGGGTGAGGGGCGGAATCGAGGGATCGGGGGCCGGCGGTCGGGGGTCGGCGTCGAGCTCGGCGACCTCGGTGCTGCTCGTGAACAGTGGGCCCGCGTCGGTCGTTCGCGTGTCGCGGAGCGACTCGACGGCGAGGGGCGCCGGCGGCGGGAGATCGTCGCCGCGCTCGCTCCACCAGCTCCGCATGCCGATCGTCGCCGCGGCGTCGAGCGTGCCTAACGCGCGGCGGACGGCGCCCTCCACGGCGCGTTCCACCGGCCATCGGTCGCGGAAGCGCACCTCGGCCTTCGCGGGATGCACGTTGACGTCCACGTCGCTCCCCGGAAGCGTGATCGAGAGAAGGAGCGTGGGACGCAGTCCGGCGGGGATCGTCGAGCGGTACGCGGCTTCGGCGGCGCGGACGAGGCCCGGATCGCGGATCGCGCGCCCGTTCACCGCGAGGAAGAGACGCCGCGTCCCGGTGCCGACGTCCTGCGGGCTCTCGACGAGGCCATCCACGCGGATCGGCCCCGCGACGTCGTCCACGTCGACGAGCTTCTCGGCGGCCGCGGCGCCCCAGAGCGCGGCGACGCGCGCGCGCCACGAGGACGCGGGAGGGAGCGTGAGCGCGGGGACGCCGTCGTGCGTGACCGTGAGGCGCACGTCGCGGCGCGCGAGCGCGACGAGGGTGAGCGTCTCGACGATCGCGCGCCACTCGGAGCGCGCGCCGCGCATGAACTTCAAGCGCGCAGGCGCGTTGTGAAAGAGGGAGGAGACCGTGATCGTCGTCCCGCGCCGGCGCGTCGCGTCGGCGACGGCGAGGACGGTGCCCGCCGCGGCTTCGACGCGAGTCCCCGCCCCGTCCGCGGGCGCGGTCTCGATCTCGATGCGCGACACGGAGCAGATCGCCGGGAGCGCCTCGCCGCGGAAGCCGAAGCTTCCGATCCCCACGAGATCGCTCGCCTTGCGGATCTTCGAGGTCGCGTGCCGCGACAGCGCGAGCACGGCGTCCTCGCGATCCATCCCCGATCCGTCGTCGCCGACGCGGATGCGCGCGCGCCCGCCCTCCTCCACCGCGATGTCGATCGAGGCCGCGCCCGCGTCGAGCGCGTTCTCGACGAGCTCCTTCACCACGCTCGCCGGGCGCTCGACGACCTCACCGGCCGCGATCTGGTCGGCGACGGCGCTCGGGAGAACGGAGATGCGGGGCACGGGGGAAGTTTCGCGCGCGGCGCGCGGAGGGTCAATCGCGCCGCGAGGGCGTCAGTCGCGCTCGAGCGATCGCAGGCGGTCGCTCTCGATCCAACCGTCCTCGCCCGACGCGCCGGCGACGTGCGACCAGCGTCCCTCGCGCTGGACGACGCGCACGACGCTCCCGAGCCGTGTCGGCGCGACGGGATCGGCGCCGAGCGACGGGATCGCGCGCAGCTGCTCGGGATCGGCGACGACGGCGAGCGACTTCGCGGCCAGGCGCTCGTCGATCAGCACGTACGCGACGACGGCCGCGGCGACGAGGCCGTGCAGCGCGTACACCCAGCGCCCACCCGGCGCGCGGCGCATCCCGAGGAGGCGCGACGCCGCGATGAGCCACGCGGCCCACCAGAGCGCGAGGCCGACGAACGCGAGGAGCGCGATGGATACCGGGGGCACCGTCGCGAGCACACCGCGCGCGGGACCGGGAGTGAGATCGAGTCGCTCGCGCACCTCGCCGTCCAGCGGATCGAGGCGCAGCGCCTTCTGCCAGCCGACGACCGCCTCCGCCGTGTCGCGCGCCGCCCAGTGCGCGGTGCCGGCGTTCGCCCACGCGTCGACCGCGCGCGGCGCCGCGAGGGCGGCGGAATCGAAGGCGGCGGCGGCGGTCGCGTAGCGTGCGAGGTCGTACGCGTGCACGCCGCTCGCGAACTGGCGCTCGGCGGACGACTCCGCGGCCGCGAGCGCGGCGCCGCCCGCGAGGAGAGTCAGCGATGCGGCGAGGAGCAGCGCGAGCGTCCTGCCGCCAAGCATCGTGCGGTCGCGCGCCTCGGCGTCGACTGCGCGGAACGCGGCGCGCGCGCGACGCGCGGCATCGACCGGCGGTCGCCGCGTCGCGGAATAGCTGGCCGCGTCGAGCTCCGCGAGGAGCGTCGCGACGTCGTTGGCCGTACTCTGCGAGACGCCGCAGCGTCGCAGCGCCCGCACGACGTCCGAGTCGCGGCCAAGATCGAAGGGCGTGATCACGCGGCGCTCGACGAGCGCCGCGACGAGCGCGGCACGAATGACGGCCGGGTCCGCGGCCGAGCCGCGTCGCGTGGCGGCGCGGAGGCGAGCGGAGGCTGCCGTCGGCCGGGGGGCGGCGCGGCGGCGCCGGGCCGCGAGCACGGAGAGCGCGGGAAGTGGCGCGAGCGCGACGATCGCGGCGAACACCGGCTGCCGCGGCGGCGGGGGCCCGACGGGAGCGCGCATCACGCGACGGATCGCCATCGCGCGCTGCGTCGTGACGCGGCTGGAATCTTCGGGCGCGGCCGCGAGCGCGCCTGGGCGGATCGAGAGCGTCTCCGGCGAGCTCGCGGCGAGCTGGTAGCGCTTCGAGCGTGGATTCCAGAAGGGGTAGGCGATCGGCGGGACGGTCTGGCTCCCCGCGCTGCGTGGCGTGAGGATCCAGTCGAACTCCTTGCTGCCGCGAATCCGCCTGCTCAGCGTGTCCACCGTCACGCGCTCGTCGCCGGTCACGAGCGACGCCCA
>DASVXU010000181.1:0-5628 GCA_036392515.1 Gemmatimonadaceae bacterium
TGTTGGAGCGGAATCCCCTCAGGGGGCTCGCTCTGCCCCGCGAGGAGAGTCCGCGCCGTCCGGTGTTGGGACACGAGCAGTACGAGGCGCTGAGGGCCATTACGAGCGAAGTGTCGCCGCTGTTCGCGCTCGCTCTGGTCCTTGCCCACGAGACCGGGCACCGGATCGGTTCTATCCGCCAGCTCCGCTGGTCGGACGTGGATACGCAGGCAGCCACGGTCCGCTGGCGAGCCGAGACGGACAAGATCGGAGCGGAGCATGTCACGCCGCTCACGGCCCCAGCAGCCGAGGCGCTCGATCGGCAGCGGCGATCGGCGCCGGCGATCGGGGATGCCTGGGTGTTCCCCGCCCCGGGCGACGGCGGGCAGCCGTGCTCGCGACATCTGCTGCGAGACTGGTGGGAGCGGGCGGCCGTGCGTGTGGGCCTCCCCGCGGGCGAGCGATTCGGCTATCACAGCCTCCGCCGCCAGTTCGCGAGCGAGTTGAAGGAGACTCCGCTGGCGGATCTCGCCTATCTTGGCGGCTGGAAGGACCCACAGACGATTCTGAAGTGCTACCAGCGGCCGGACGCGGATACCATGCGGCGAGCGCTGGAGCAACGGCGGCCCCTCCGTGCCGGAAGCGCGCGGTAGGGTAGTCCTAGATCAGCCTATATTAGGCTCTAAATGTCTCTATTTTAGAGCCGGCTGAGGCGTCAGTAATCAGCGGTGATTTTAGCGGTGTTTCCGACAAGGCTTCGTTGCCCGTGGTTTTCGCCATGGTTTCGGATCGGCCGCGCCGTTGTTTCCGCCGCTGTTTTCCTGCGCAGCCTACGGCCCTTTCGTCGGGGTTTTCGCCGGCCTTTTTCGGACTTTTCCCCGGACTTTTGGCAGCGGAATTTGGCAGCGCGGCGGGAATCCACCCAAGCAGAACGCCTCGCCCGGTCGGCTAAGACCAAGCGAGGCGCCAAGATCTGCTCAGTGGGCCTGGGTAGAGTTGAACTACCGACCTCACGCTTATCAGGCGTGCGCTCTAACCACCTGAGCTACAGGCCCTTGCCTCTCAGGAACAGCTTCGAATTGTAACCGGTCGCGACGCGCAGATCAACCGCCCGGACTCAGCGGCCACGCGTCCGCGCGAGCGCATCGAGCAGGTCGAAGCCGGCCGACAGCTGCACGGCGACCGCGTGCCCGTCGGGGAACGCCACAGGGGTCGCGGGCGACACCTTCCACCGGTCGCGCCGGTACGTGACCTTCAGCGTCTGCGAGGCTCCGACCCGGTAGCCGACGCCGAGCTCCGCGTCGTCCACACGCGCCATCCGCGCCGGCCACACCGTGCCGAACGGCTTCAGGAAGGGATAGTCGTTCCGCTCGACCCGGATCGCGGTGTAGAGACGCGGGGTCCACGTGTACACGCCCTCGCCGTACCACGCGCTCCCTGTCAGCATCCGCGTGTGGCCGGGCACGTCGTACCACGAGCGCGACCCCTCCGCGCGCAGCTCCAGGTAGCCGGCGCTCAGCGACAGGTCGGCCGCGCCGACGCGCTGCCGATAGCTCTCCCAGGGGCGGCCGGCGAGTGCCGCGCCGAGCTCGCGATTCATGTACGGCCCCGTCTCCCCCGAGAGCCCGACGCGGATCCAGGGCGCCGGCGTCAGCCCGAGGCCCGCCGCGACGTGCGGCGCGGCCGTCGGCGACGGCATGTACCGCTCGTTCGACACGGGCAGCGATACGAGGCCCACGCGATAGTCTGCCTTCGTCGTCTTCCCGCTGATCCGCACGCCGAGCGGATACTCGACCGCGTACGCGTCGGGACTTCCGACGAGCGGGTTGCGCGTCGAGAGGTGCCGGTTGGGGTACATCCCGACGATCGGCGCGATCATCCCCGCGTCCACGACGAAGGCGCGCGACTGCGTCCAGCGCACTCCCGCCTGCTCGATCCCCACCGACGCCTCGTCGGCCGCCGAGCCCCCTTCCCCTTCGGCCTGCAGGTAGAGCACGAGCCCCGACACGGGCTCGATCGCGCTCCACACACAGAGCCGCGCCAGCGCTGCCGAGCGTCCCTCGTGCTTCGCGAGGAGGCGGGACCCGGAATCGGTGGACCAGCCCTCGAGATCGAGGACGCCCTGCACGAGCACGCGCTCCTGGGCGCGCGCCGGCGCGGGCGCCAGCATCAGCGCCGCGGCCAGCATCGCCCCCGCGCTCAGCGCGGCGCGTCGAGCACTTCGCGAACCTTCCATGCGAGACTCACTGGAGTGAAGGGCTTGGCGAGAAACGCGCTCGTCGGATCGAGTCGGTAGCTCGCGATGGTATCGTCGGCGTAGCCGGAGACGTAGAGTACGCGGATCGCCGGATGCAGCGCGGCCAGCCGCGTGACGAGCATCGGACCGCTCATCCCGGGCATCACGACGTCGGTGACGAGGAGGTCGATCACGCCGGGGACGCCGCGCGCGATGTCGAGCGCGGCCGCGCCGTTCTCCGCGACGAGGACGGCGTATCCCTGCGTGCGGAGCGCGCGCTCGGCGAGGTCGCGCACCGTCGCCTCGTCCTCGACGAGGAGCACGGTCTCGGTCCCTCGCGGAGGCGGCGACGCCGTCGCTTCGTTCCGCTCGGCGGGCGCCGCGGACTCCCCCGCCGGGAGCATCACCGCGAACGTCGTCCCGGCGCCTAACGCGCTCTCCACCTCGATCCGCCCGCCGGACTGCGCGACGATCCCGTACACCGTGGAGAGGCCCAGCCCGGTCCCCTTCCCGGGCTCCTTCGTCGTGAAGAACGGCTCGAAGATCCGCGCCCGGGTCGCCTCGCTCATCCCCGTTCCGGTATCGCGCACCACGAGGCGGACGAGCCCGGAGTCGGCGCCGCCGCCATGCTCCGTCGCGATGGTGAGGACGCCGCCGTTAGGCATCGCGTCGCGCGCGTTCACCGCGAGGTTGACGATCACCTGCTCGAGCTGACCCGGATCGGCGTGCACGCGCGCCGCGGGACGCGCGTGCTCGGTGCGCAGCTCGATGTGCTCGCCGATCAGGCGACGCAGCATCGGCTCGATTCCAGCCACGACCTCGGCGAGGTCGAGCACTCGCGGCTGGAGCACCTGCTTGCGTCCGAAGGCGAGGAGCTGGCGCGTCAGGTGCGAGGCGCGGTCGGCGGCGCCCGCGACCTGGCGAAGGTCGTCCTGCGCCGCGCGTCCCTGCGCCGCCTGGATGAGCGCCAGCTGCGTGAACCCGGAGATGACCGTCAGCAGGTTGTTGAAGTCGTGCGCCACGCCACCGGCGAGGGTCCCGATCGCCTCGAGCTTCTGTGACTGGCGAAGCTGCTCGTCGCGCTCGCGCAGCGTCTGCTCCGCCCGCTCGCGCTCGCGGATCTGGTGCGTGAGGATGCGGTTCGATTGCGCCAGCTCCTCGCCCCGACGCTCGAGCGCCGCGCGCTCCGCGACGAGCGAGGCGATCAGCTCGTTGTAGGATTCGCTGAGCGATCGCACCTCCGCCGCTTCCTCGCCGGCGTCGAGCTGACGCTCGGCGGCGGCGATCGGGGCGCGCGAGCGCATCACGTCGACGACGCGGTTCAGCGGACGCAGCACGCCCCGCGACACGAGCGTCGTGCCGAGCCCGACGAGCGCCACCGCCGCGACGCCCCAGAGCAGGAGATTGAGCAGCAGGATGTTCCGCACGGCGCGCTCCGTGGGACCGAGCGCGTAGAGCAGCATCATCGACGCGGGCTCGCCGCCGTCGGTCAGCCCGAGCGGCAGCGAGGCCGCGAGATAGCCGTTGCGCTCGGCGCTGTCGATCGACGCCAGCGCGGCCGCACGCTCGCGCGGCAGCGTGCTCGCGACGACGCCGCCTGGTGTCGCGACGACGAGGTCGCCGTCGAGGGCCCGACGCAGCGACGAGAGATGCGCGTCGTCGAGCGCGTCGCCGGTGACGAGCGCGCCGATCACGTATCCGTCCATCTCGATCGGCACCGCGGCCGCCTGATACGCCGTCGAGCCGAGTGTCAGGACACCGAGGCTCGCGCTGTCGACCGCGGCGTCGGGATCCACCGCGTGCCGAACCATCGCCGCGCCCTCGAGCGACCGCGCGCTGCCGGACAGCCGACGGACGCTCGACGTAGCCAGGACGCGACCATTCGCGTCGGTGACGAGCAGCAGCTCCGTTCCCGAGCCTTCACGCAGGTTGTCGAGCTCGCGCTGCAGGGTCGCGCGCAGCTCCGGACGCACGCCGGGCCCACCGTTCGCCTCGTCGCGGAAGGTCTCGATCGCCGCGCGCAACGTGGGACTCTTCGTGAGGAGGCTGGCGGTGAGCAGCGACTGCTCGAGCGCACGGCGCTGCAGGGAGAGAAGCGCGCGCTGCGTTCGCGTCAGCTCGTCGGCGACGAGGGCGGTCGTTCGCGCGCGCACTCCGCGGCTCAACGCGACGAAGGTGCTCGTGACGACGACCGCGGCGACGATCGCCGCCAGGACCGCCAGCTGCACGCTGAGGCTCGCCCGGCGGACGCGTCGCCTCACGGCGCGAACGACGCGCATGCGGTCAGCGTCCGGCTGCTGGGGTGTCGGCGATCGGGATGCGCACGTCGAGACGTGTCGTCCCGCCCGCGGCGACGTGCACGACGCGACGCACCGGCTCGCTGCGCTCGTGCCATCCGATGAGCGTGTAATCACCGGGCGGGAGGCCGGAGAGCGCGTAGCGTCCCGCGCTGTCGGGGACGGCGTACGCCGGCCCGTCCACGACGAGAATCGCCGCGCTCATGTCGGCGTGGATGTGACAGAACACGCGCACGACGCCCGGGCGGTCGAGCTGCACCGCCTTCGATGCGTCGCGTGGATACCGCCCGAGGTCGAAGGTCTTCGTGCGCGAGAGCGAGAAGACGTTGTGGAAGACGGGATCGCGGTTCGGAAAGTCCACGATGGAGTGCGCCGGCACGACCAGCACGCGCGGCTGGAAGCGCTCGTCGCGCTGCTCGAGCATCGCGTGGACGGGCGCGAGCGACGGTGCCGCGCTCGTCCGCTCGAGGTACAGGACGACGTTCGCGAGCTCGCTCTTCGCGTCGAGCGGACGACTGGGGGCGGGGGGTGCGCCGGCGTCGTCGTAGATGCGGAAGCGCGGCCGCCGGGCGACGAGCGCCGAGGAAACCGTCACGACTCCTTCGATGCTCCCCGTCTCGGCGACGTGTGGAACAGCGGGGGAGGATGGCCGCGGTCTCCCGCCGGCGAGGACGAGGATGGAGGCGGCGGCGCCGAGTGCGTAGCGGAGGGCGGAGATTGCGGGAGCTGGACGATCCATGCGGTGCGGCGGTGTGGTTCGCTCCGGGGAAGAGGGAGCGTCGTCCGTACGTGCAAGGACGAAGCAGCCGGTGGCGACGGCACAGGGGGGAGAAAAACGCGAACGCCCCGGAATCCGTGAGGCTCCGGGGCGCCGCTATCACTGAAATCGAGGATGCATCGATGAGGGCTGCGACTTCGAGAAGACTTTCCGCGAGGTTCACACTACCGAGGTAGTGGAGTCGCTTACTCGTCGTGATCTCGTAAGGAGGTGATCCAGCCGCAGGTTCCCCTACGGCTACCTTGTTACGACTTCGCCCCAGTCACTGCGCTCGCCTTCGGCCGCTTGCCCCTGTTTGCACAGGTTGCTGCACGGACTTCGGGCGCTCACAGCTTCCA
>DASVXU010000182.1:0-17990 GCA_036392515.1 Gemmatimonadaceae bacterium
GGCCGTCGCGCGAGGCGTGCAGGCGGAACGTCGTGTACACCGTCGAGTCGGTCGCGAAGATCGTGGTGCGGAAGTCGGTGTAGTTCACCTGCACCGCGCGCACGTCGAACTCGCGGCCCAGGTCCATCGTGAGCTGCTCGCCCGGCCGATTGGCGGTGGCGACCCAGAAGGTGCGCGGGTTCTCGTCCGTCACGCGCGACGCGGGGAAGCTGTCGCGCGTCGAGCTCGCGACGGCCGGCTTGCGATACGAGAGCAGCATCCATCCCGTGAAGAGCTCGTCGCTGCGCGACCAGCGCTTCGTCGGCGCCCAGTGCGGGAAGTCGCCGAAGCGCGTTTCGGCGTACATGTCCCCGCCGGCGTCGAACCCCGCCGGATGGAGGACGATGCGCCGCTCGAAGTTCCAGTTCACCGCGACCCACGCGGTGCCGGTGTTCCACCAGTTGCCGTGCAGGTCCTGGAAGGTGTTGCCGTGCCCGGCGCCGACCATGAACCCGCCCGGCTTGTACGCGACGGGGTTGTATGGCGCGTAGGTGAACGGGCCTAACGGCGAGTCGCCGACGTAGGTGCCGTTCGCGTAGACGTTGTACTCCGTCCCCGGCGCGCCGTACTGCAGGTAGTATTTGCCGCCATGCTTCGTCATCCACGCCCCCTCGGTGAAGGGCGTGCGCGGATCGCGGTGGTCCTGCCCGAAGCGCTCCCACCCGTGCAGCTCGGGGTGCAGCCGCAGCACCTGCACCTGCCGGCCGACGTACGCGAAGCGCTTCGACTTGTCGAGCTCTATCCCGTACAGCGGGTACGTGTTCGACGAGCCCCAGTAGAGGTACCAGCGCTCGGTGTCCGGATCGTGGAAGATCGCCGGATCCCATGGGCCCGGCGGCGTCGAGTCATCGGGGATGTCGGCGCGGTCGCCGCGCGACGCCGCGTAGGGCAGCGGGGGCATCATCCGGTTGTAGAACTCGAGCTTTCCCGTCGCCGGCTTCGTCGTGAAGAGCACCGGCGCCGGCTCCATCCGCGCCGCGAGCAGATAGATCGTGTCGCGCACGGAGAGCGCCGCCGGTGCCACCACGTCCTCGAATGGCCAGCGGCTGGGATCGACGTGCGCCCAGTGCACGAGGTCGGGGGAGCGCCAGTAGCCCGCCGCGAGCGTCGCGAAGAGGTAGTACTGCCCGCCCTGCGTCACGAGCACGGGATCGGCGCCGCTGCGGTACGAGGGGCCGGTGTTGATCTGCTCGAAGTTGTATCGGTAGTCGACGTCCACCGGGTTGCACCAGGTCCGGATTCCGGTGGACTGGGCGCCGAGCGCGCAGGGAAGCAGGAGCAGCGCCGCGACGGCTCCCTTCATACGCCGAACTGTCGCAGGTGATGATCGAGGTGCTTGTAGCCGAGCACCCCCCAGCTCCGGCGCGAGAGCTTCCCGAAGAACGGATGCGCCGGCCAGTCGGTGCGATCGCGCATCGACGCGAAGCGCGCGAGCTGTGCCTCCAGCTCACGGAGCTCCGCATCGATGGAATCCGGCGCACGGCTCAGCAGCTCGGGCGCGGTCGGCGCGTGCTTCGGCATGCCGACCAGATGCAGGAACAGCACGTTCAGCGGCCACCGGTTGATCGGGATCGGCACGCGCTTCGGCCGGGTCGCGAGGTCGCCCATCGCCATCCGGAACCCGTCCACGACGTGCGCGAGCATGCGGTCGACGGTGAAGCTCCCCCACAGCGGACGGCTCGCGGGCGTGAGCCGCGATGCACGATCGAGCAGCGAGCGACGCGCGGACTCCTGCCAGAGAGTCTTCATCGCGTCCCCGGGAGCGCGCTTGTCCCGTCACTCTCCTTCCTCACCGAGACCACGAGCACCAGCGACTGGATCTTCAATGGATTGTCCCCGAAGCGCGAGCCGAGCGCGTCGGTCAGCTCCGCGATCACCGCGTCGGCGGGGACGGTCTTCCGCTCCTCGATCGCCGCGATGAGCGGGTTGCCGCGCACGAGTCCCAGCGCCGCCTCGTGCGCCGAGGGCGACTGCAGCTCGAAGCGCAGGGTCTCGATGCGCGGCTCGGGGAATCCGCCCGCGCGCACCATCGCCCGCAGCGCGTCGGGATCGCTGAAGCCGAAGGGGACGCTGTAGAACCGCGGCGTGTCGGTCGGGAAGAGCCGCGTCAGCGTCTCCTCGATCACCTGGCCGAAGGGGTTGTCGGCGAGCGAGCCCCAGACGCTGAACAGCCACTCGCCCCCGGCGCGCAGCACGCGATGCGTCTCCCGCGCCGCGGCCGCCCTGTCCGGGAAGAACATCGCACCGAACTGGCAGACGACCGCGTCGAACTCGCCGCTGCCTAACGCGTCGAGCGCGGTCGCGTCCGCCTGCTGCCAGCGCACCTTGCCTCGCGCCTCGGCGCGCTCGCGCAGACGCTGGCTTCCCATCGCGAGCATCGGCTCGTTGAGGTCGGTGACCGTGAGCGAAACCGTTGTCGGCAGTCGCGCGATGAGCGCCTCGGTGAGGATCCCCGTCCCGGCCGCGATCTCGAGCACGGAGCCGTCCGCGGGGACGCGCAGCCGCGCCGCGAGATCCTCGGCGTAACGGACGAAGAGCAGCGGGCCGAGGTAGCGGTGATAGTACTCCGGGATCGAGCCGACGAATCGCGCGTCGCTCGCCCGGACGGTGCCGCCGCCGGTCCCGCCCCCCGCCCGCGCTTCGCTCACGGCTTGCGCGCGGCGCTGTCGGCGACGGCGCCGGGCGGTCGCGTGATGTCGGCCATCAGCGTGAGCACCGTCGCCAGCGCGTCGCTGTCCATCTTCGCGCTCGGCCGCTCCGACGAGGCGGAGACCGTGACGCGCGTCGAGTCGGCGGCGCCGCTGGAGAAGGCGACGATGACCGACGTCCCCCGCGGACTCTTCCCGCGCACCTGGCTCGCCGGGAGGTCGGGGGTGATCTCGGTGTATCCCCGCCCGCGCATCGCCGAGAAGGCGCGCGCGAACAGCGTGTCGCGTGGCGCCGCCGACATCGTCATCATCATCGGCGCCGTCCGTCCCGCGCCGGTGGACGGGCGGTTGAGGGTGCAGGAGGCGAGGAGCAGGGCGGTCGTGAGCGGGAGCAGTTTCATTTTCGGTGCTCGAAATTCGCGGTGATGAGGGCCTGGGGCTAGGGGCCCCAGGTCAGCTCGAATCGCGCCATTCCCCGCGCAGCGCCGCGTAGACCGCCTGATCCAGCACCACCCCCTCCTTGATCGCGCTGCGGCGCAGCGTCGCCTCGCGGATGTAGCCGGCCTTCTCGAGCACGCGGATCGACGCGGCGTTGGTGGCGAAGGGGAGGGCGAAGATCCGCTCGAGGGCGAGAGAGTCGAAGCCGTAGCTCGTGATCGCGCGCAGCGCCGCGCTGGCGATCCCGCGGTTCCAGAAGCGAACGCCGAGCCAGTAGCCGACTTCAGCGGCGATGCGCTCGACGTCGCTCCCGGGGAGAAGCCCGATCCCGCCGACGGTCTCGTCGTCGTCGCCGGGGAGGGTGATCGCGAAGGTGGTGACCGGGTCGAGGGTGGACGCGGCGCTCACCCACTCGTGCGCGTCGTCGAGGGTGTAGGGGTGCGGGAAGCGGTCGCGGAGGTGCATCGCGATCCGCCTGTCGTTCGCGTGCCGCGCCACGGACTCCTCGTCCCCGGGCCGGAAGGGGCGGAGGATGCAGCATCCGGCGTCGAGGATGGGCGTCATGGAGCGAACTTCGCCCCGTGCATGCGGCGCCGCGAGCCCTTCCAGCCCTTCGGTAATGCCGATAGCTTTCCTCGGGATGCCACCCCGTACGCCGCCCGCTCACCCCGCCCCGCGCCGAGTCGCGATGCTCCGCGCCCTCCTCGCCACCATTCGTCGCTCGTCGCTCGCTGTCGTTGCTTGCTCGTCGCTCGTCGTGGTCGAGCCCCTCCGAGCGCAGGAGCACCCGGCCAGACGACTCGCCAGCATCGTCGGCGTCGCGGTGGAGGAATACGGGAAGGCGGTGGACGAGAAGGGCAGGCTCGTCTCGGCGACGGAGCTGCAGGAAGCACGCGACTTCCTCGTCGACGCGAAGCAGGTCGGGGCCCGGCTCGCCGGCGATCGCGCCGCGCTCGCGCGCGAGGTGCTCGACAGCATCGTCGTCGCGATCGAAGCGAAGCGTCCTCCCTCCGAGATCGCCGCGCTGCACGAGCGCTTCGCGAAGGCGTTAGGCGACGAGGGCGCGCTCGAGATGCCGTCGCGTCCCCTCGACCTCGCCGGCGGGAAGGCGGTCTACGAGAAGAGCTGCGCCTCCTGCCACGGGATGTCCGGCCGGGGCGACGGCGCCGCCGCGCGCGGGATGACGCCCGCGCCACCCGCGCTCGCGGCCGATTCGGTCGGCGGTGTGGCGAGCCCGGCGACGATGTACCGGATCGTCAGCGTCGGCGTGCACGGGACGCCGATGGTGGGGTTCGCCGGCGTCCTCACTCCGGAGCAGCGGTGGGACGTCGTCGCCTACATCACCGCGCTGCGCTCGCACGACGCGCAGACGCTGCAGGGCGAGGGACTCTACCTCCAGCGCTGCGCCTCCTGCCACGGCACGGGGACGAGCACCGCCGCGTACGCGCGCGTCCTCTCGAAGCTTCCCCCCGAGATCGCGACGCTCGGCTGGCAGGCGGAGCGCAACGACGCGCAGATCGCCGCGGTGATCCGCAACGGGATCCCCGGCACCGCGATGCCCCCGTCGCGCGACCTGACCGCCGACGAGACGCGCGCGATCGTCGCCTACGTCCGCACGCTCCCGCTGCGCAACGGGAACGCGGTGGCGCAGCGCTCCGCGAGCTCCTCGCTCGCCGACGCGCCGCGCACCGTGATCTCGCTGATCGACCAGGCGCTGAACGCGGCGCGTGACGGCCGCGCGAGCGACGCCGGCGACAAGGCCTTCGACGCGTACATCGCCTTCGAGCCCCTCGAGACGACGACGCGCGCCAAGAACCCCGGGCTCATCGCGGGGATGGAGTCGCACTTCGCCGAGTTCAAGGCGGCGGTGCGCGCCGGCGACATGGAGGCGGCGACGCGGGCGCGCGACGCGATCGAGCTCGGGCTGCCGAGCGTCGTCGAGCTGACGAAGCCGGCGGCGAGCGGATGGGGCGCCTTCTTCGAGAGCTTCCTCATCATCCTCCGCGAGGGCTTCGAGGCGATCCTCGTCATCGGCGCGGTGGCGGCGTTCCTGATCAAGACGGGCCACCGCGAGCGCCTGCGCTCGCTCTGGGTGGGCGGCGCACTGGCCGTGCTCGCCAGCGCGGTGACCGCGGTCATCCTCAGCACGATGCTCTCGGCGGTGCCGGCGAGCCGCGAGATCATCGAGGGCGGGACGATGCTCGTCGCGGTCGCGGTGCTCTTCTCGGTGAGCTACTGGCTCATCTCGAAGGTCGAGGCGGCGAAGTGGCAGCAGTTCATCCGCGAGAAGGTGACGAACGCGCTCCAGCACGGCGGCGGGAAGGCGCTGGCGCTCGTCGCGTTCCTGGCGGTGTATCGCGAGGGAGCGGAGACGGCGCTCTTCTACCAGGCGCTCTTCCGCGAGGGGGGCTCGGTCGCCCTGCCGTTGGGGCTCGGCATCGTCGTCGGCTTCGTCGCGCTGGTGGTGGTCTTCACCCTCTTCTACAAGTTCGGGGTGAAGATCCCGCTGCGTCCCTTCTTCACGGTGACGAGCGCGCTGCTGTACTACATGGCGTTCGTCTTCGCGGGGCAGGGGATCAAGGAGCTGCAGGAGGGGAACGCGATGTCGGTGACGCGGCTCCCGGGCTTCCCGACGGTGCAGGCGATGGGGATCTACCCGACGCTGGAGACGATGCTCGCGCAGCTGGTGCTGGTCGCGGCGTTCATCTTCGCGATCGTGAAGACCTTCTGGCCCTCGCGCTCGGTGGCGCTCCCCACCATGCCACCTGACGCGGTTCCCGCGTCGGGTGCCATCATCGACAGGATCGCCGAGCTCTCGGAGCAGAACGCGCGGCTGCAGGCGCGGCTCGCGGCGGTGGAGGATTCGCTCGACGAGCGCGGCCGTCGCCATGGCGCGGTTCTCGCGCCCGGCGACGAGTCACGATGAATCCACGGTTCTTCTCGCTCTTCGGCGACCCGCTCTGGGGTCCGCTCCTGATCTTCGGTCTCCGCATCGTCGACGTCTCGCTCGACACGATGCGGGTGATCTTCCTGGTGCGCGGCAAGCGGACGATGGCCGCCGCCCTCGGCTTCGGGATGGCGCTGGTGTGGATCATCGCGGTCGGCAACGCGATGAAGCACCTCGACAGCGTCTGGCACGTCCTCGCCTACGCCGCGGGCTACGCGACGGGCAACGCGGTCGGCATCACGATCGACCGCGCCGTCGCCTTCGGCCTCACCCAGCTCCGCATCGTCTCCAAGCACGGCGGCGTCGAGATCGCCGAGGCGCTCCGCGAGCGCGGCTACGGCGCCACCGAGTTCTCCGGCTTCGGCCGCGACGGCAACGTCGAGATCGTGGAGTCCGTCGTCCAGCGCGCCCACGTGGACGAGGCGCTGGCGATCGTCGAGCAGTACGACCCCAACGCGTTCGTGACCGTCGAGGACCCGACCGTCTTACGTGGTGGGTCGGTGGTTTCCCGCGAGTGGCGGGTACCGACGTTCTTCTCGCTGAAGAAGCGTCGACCGATGTAGGCCGTTGCCGCGGGAGCTCCGCGGCGCGACGAGCCGGCTGTTGCTGTCGTTTTGAAACAGGAAGGTCACGAAGGCTCACGAAGCTGTTGCTGAAGCACCCTTCGTGAATCTTCGTGACCTTCGTGTTTCGAG
This sequence comes from Gemmatimonadaceae bacterium, assembly GCA_036392515.1. Lineage (GTDB taxonomy): Bacteria > Gemmatimonadota > Gemmatimonadetes > Gemmatimonadales > Gemmatimonadaceae > JABFXC01. The sequence continues at coordinate 6,768 of DASVXU010000182.1, forward strand.
AGCCGTTGCCAAGGCGACCAGAGTCCCGGTGCGAGGAGCCACGGTCTGGAGTGGCCCGCCTAACGCACCACGCCCGGCTTGTACTCGAACCTCTCACCGTCGAAGTGCGGCAGCAGGCGCGTCACGGCGGCGACGGTGAAGGAGTCGAGGATCTCCCCGCTCGCGCAGGCGCGGGCGAGCTCGCTGAAGGTGTAGGCGAAGCTCGCGTCGATCGACTCGCTGTCGTCGGGGTCCGTCTCGCCGCCCTTCCGGACGCGCGCGGCGATGAGAAATGGGATGCCGCGCTGCTGGCCGGAGTCCGTCGCGATCCTGCCTAACGGCCAGGACTCCGTCACCTCGAGGCCCAGCTCCTCCTTCACCTCGCGACGCGCTCCCTCCTCCGGCGTCTCCCCCTTCTCGCGCGAGCCGCGCGGCAGCTCGCGCAGCCACATCCGCACCGGGTGGCGGAACTGGCGGACGAGGATGATCCGGTCGCGCTCGTCGATCGGCACGATCACCACCCCGTCGTCGTGCTTCGCGCCGGGGGTCAGTCGGAACTGGTCCTTCGTCTTCCCCTCGCGGCCGGGGAGCCGCACCGTCGAGAGGAGCAGACGCGCGGCCTCGTTCTCCCAGTGGACCTGCTCCGCGAGGATCTGCAGCTCGCCGCGTCCCGCGTCCCCGGGCTCGCTCGGCGTGTTCTCGCGGCGCACCGGCGGCGCGCCCCCGCCCCGGATCGCGCGCCCCTCAGGCACGCGCGGCCGCGGCCTTCGCTCCCGGCATCGCGGCGACGCCCGGCGCATAGATCCCCGGCGCGCCGGCGCGCGGCGTCCAGCGGCGCATCATGATCACCGTGCCGAGCACGACGAAGCCGATCGCGAGGATCTGTGCGGTCGTGAACCCGCCGAAGAAGCGGTCGTCCTTCGCGCGGAAGAACTCCACGATGAAGCGCTCGACCCCGGCGAAGACGCAGTACACGCCGAACAGCCAACCCTCCGCGTGCCGGTGGTCGCGCAGGCGCCACAGCACCATGAAGAGGAGGGTCGCCATCGTCACCTCGTAGAGCTGCGTCGGATGGACGCCGACCACCGTCTCGGGAGGCATCGTCGCCGGGAACTGCACGTGGAAGAGCCGCGACATGATCCCGACGGTGCTCGGCGGCGCGCCGTTCGGGAACGCGACCGAGAGGAAGCCGTCCCACGGACGGCCGTAGTCGTCGCCCACCGCCCAGCAGCCGGTGCGCCCGACCGCGTACGCCGCCATCACCGCGGGCCCGCCGACGTCGGCGACGCGCGGGATGTTCATCTTCTTCCACTTCGCCATCGCCAGCACGGCGAGCGTCCCGCCGATCAACCCGCCCCAGAACACGAACCCCGCGCGCTGGAGGAAGGAGCGCGGGTCGCCGGTGAGGACGACGTAGTAGAGCTTCGCGCCGAGCAGGCCGCCGATCACCGCGGCGAAGATCAGGTCGCCCACCGGCGCCGGATCGTAGCCGCGCCGCTCCGTCTCCACCTGCGCGACGTGCTGCGCGACGACGAAGGAGAGGAACATCGCCAGCCCGAACCCGGTGATCTCGAGCGGACCGAGTGGGTAGCTGAACGGCTGTACGACCGTCGGTGTCGCGAGGATCATGCGGCGATCATCCCTGGAATTGGCTGTGAGGCGTAGGCGTTGAGGTCGAGCGGCGAGAGCTCGCCGCGCTCGAATCGGAACAGGCCGGCGCGGGCGATCATCGCCGCGTTGTCGGTCGCGAGTCGCACGCTCGGCGCGTACACCGTGGCGCCCAGTGGCGAGACGCGCTCGGCGATCCGCGCGACGAGCGTCCGGTTGCAGGCGACGCCCCCGCCGAGCACGACGCGCGACCGCCCGTGCAGCTTCGCCGCACGATACGTCTTCTCGGCGAGCGTGTCCACCAGCGCCTCCTGGAACGCGGCGGCGATCGAGGCGCGCGCCGCGGCGTCGGGATCGTCCCCGCTCTCCGGCCGCGGTGGAAGCGCACGCTCGCGCACCGCGTGCAGCACCGCCGTCTTCAGACCGCTGAAGGAGACGTCGAAGTAGTCCGGGTCGCCGGGCTGCTGGTCGCGCCGCGTCATCGGGCGCGAGAAGCGCAGCGGGTTCTCGCCGGTCACGGTCTTCGCGAGGTTCTCGATCGGCCGGCCGCCGGGGTAGGGAAGGCCGAGCAGCTTCGCCACCTTGTCGAACGCCTCACCCGCCGCGTCGTCGCGCGTCGCGCCGAGCAGGCGGTAGCTTCCCCACTCGGGGACGTCGAGCAGCAGCGTGTGCCCCCCGCTCACGAGCAGCGCGGTGAAGGGCGGCACCGCCTCCGGATGCTCGATCGCCGTCGCGAAGAGGTGGCCTTCCATGTGGTGCACGCCGACGAGGGGCTTCCCGGCGCCGAAGGCGAGCGACTTCGCGAAGCTCACCCCCACGAGCAGCGCGCCGACCAGTCCGGGAGCGTTCGTCACCGCGACGGCGTCCACGTCGCGCATCGTCACCTTCGCCTCGCCTAACGCGCGCTCGACGACGGGCACGATCGCCGTGAGGTGCGCGCGCGACGCGATCTCCGGCACGACGCCCCCGAACACGCGGTGCACGTCCTGCGAGAGGATCACCAGCGACTCGAGCGCGGTCGCGTCCCCGCTCCCGGCGAGCACCGCCGCCGAGGTCTCGTCGCAGGAGGTCTCGATCGCGAGGATGCGCGTCACGGGGCCGTCGGCTGGACGTCGGTCGCGGTGTCGGTCGGGGCGACCGGCGCGACGTGCTGCAGGTGCAGGGTGACGACGCGCGGTCGCACGTCGCGCACGACCGCGTTCACTCCCGCGGGGAGATCGACATCCGCCGGGCCGAGCTCGACGCGCACGCTGTCGCGCGTCCCCGTCTGCACGCGGCGCACGATCACCGGCTGCGCGTTGTACAGCTTGAGCAGCTCGCGACCGCTGCCGAGCACCAGCGCCCGCACCGCGGGAATTCCGCCGGCGATGACGACGCCGCTGTCGAGCGCGGGCGTGAAGCGCACGTTCACGACCTCCTGTGTCGGCTCCTCCGCGCTGACGACGAGCCAGAGCACGATCGCGAAGAAGATCGCCGCGAGCTTGAGCGGAAGACGCTCGGTGAACGCGGAACGCAGCGTGTGCCGGGGCGCGCCGCGCGACGTCGGCGTCATCGCCCCGCGTCCTCCGCGAGGAGCTGCGCCACCAGTGCGCGCGTCCCCTCCGAGCTCCAGTCGGTCGCGCCGATGATCTTCTTGCGGATCACGCCGTCCTTGCCGAGCACGAACGTCTCGGGGACCCCCGTCGTCTGATACGCCTTCTGGATGTCGTGCGTCGGGTCGTGCAGGATCTCGAAGGTGAGCCCGAGATCGCGCGCGAAGCTGCGCACCGCCTGCTGCTGTCCCGGATCGTCCACGCTCACGGCGACGATCTTCAGCCCGCGCGGGCCGAACTCGCGGTGCAGCTTCTCGATCGAGGGCATCTCGGCGCGGCAGGGGGCGCACCAGGTCGCCCAGATGTTGAGCAGCACCACCTGTCCGCGATAGCTCGCGAGCGACTTCGCGCGCGCCCCGTCGGCGACGACGCTCGAGGTGAAGCTGTCGCTCGGCGTCGCGGGATAGATCGGCTCGAGGAGCGGCGAAGCGTGGAAGTCCGGCGCCTTCCCTCCCACGCTCACCGGAAAGAGCTCGTCGCGCATCGCGCTCGTCGCGAGGAGGAGCGCGATGCCGAGCACGCCGACCACGCCGAGCACGATCGCCCACTGCCGGCGGACGGTCACGCGCGCTCCATGGCGAGCTGCCGCAGCGCGCCGATCTCGCCGGCGAGGTCCTTCGCGGTGAAGACGGCGTTCCCCGCGACGAAGGCGTCCGCTCCCGCCTTCCGCGCCCCGGCGATCGTGTCGCGGTTGATCCCGCCGTCCACCTCGAGGCGGGCGCCGCTGCGCGCGCCGTCGAGCATGCGCCGCGCGCGCGCGATCTTGTCGATCGAGTGCGGGATGAACTTCTGCCCGCCGAAGCCGGGATTCACCGTCATCACGAGCAGCAGGTCGAGGTCGTCGAGCACGTCCTCGACCATCGCCAGCGGAGTGCCGGGATTGAGCGCGACTCCCGCCTCGCAACCGAGCTCGCGGATGCGCGCGAGCTGCCGCTGGAGATGCGGCGCCGCCTCGGCGTGGATGGTCATCGTCGTCGCACCGGCGCGCGCGAAGTCGTCGAAGTAGCGCTCCGGCTCGACGACCATGAGGTGCACGTCGAGCGGCAGCGTCGTCAACCGTCGCACGGTCTCGATCACCTTCGTCCCGAAGGTCAGGTTCGGCACGAAGCGCCCGTCCATGACGTCCACGTGCAGCCAGTCCGCGCCGCCCGCCTCGCAGCGAGCGACATCGTCTGCCAGCCGCGCAAAGTCGGCACTGAGGAGCGACGGGGCGATCGTGATGGTCATGGCTCTAAGTTAGTCGTACGGACGAGCCGCGTCTCGGCTGCGGCTGGAAGCTGGATGCTGATGGCGGGAGGCTGATCGCTCTTCCAGCGTCCAGCCCATAGCCTCCTGCCTCCAGCTTACGGCTGCACCACCCCGATCCCCGCCGAGAGCCGCAGTCCGACGCCGCTGCCCGATGGGACCGAGCGGCCGGCGGAGGGATTCATCGAGACCACCGTGCCCGCGGGTGCGGTGGAGGCGGAATCGAGGCCGCTGCCGGAGACGACGAGGCCGAGCTGCTCGAGCGCGGAGCGCGCGTCGGCGTAGGAGCGGCCGACGACGTTAGGCAGCACCACCGACGCCGGGCCGCTGCTGATCACGAGCGCGACCGGGCCCGCCGGCGCGCTGCTGCCGCCCGCTGGTGTGGTGGACAGCACGGTGCCGCGCGGCGCGTCGCTCGGCTGCTGCGTCACCGCGCCGACGGAGAAGCCGCCGTCCTCGAGGGCCTGCTCCGCGTCGCGGCGATTCATTCCCTTCGTGTCGGGCACCGGCTGCGCGCGCTGGCCGGCGCTCGTCGTCACCGTGACCGTCTCGCCGGCGTGGCTGATCGTCCCGCCGATCGGGCTCTGCTCGATGATCGACCCCGCGGGGGCGCCCGCGCTCGGACGCGAGCCGCCCTGCGCGATGCGCAGCCCGAGCTTCGAGAGCCGCCGCGTCGCGTCGTCCACCGTCATCCCGGTGAGGCTCGGCACGGTGACGTCGTCGTTGCTGCCGCCGCCGGGAAACACCGCGACGGCGATCACGACGTACGCCGAGGCGAAGCCGAGCGCCGCGGCGACGAGGTACGGCATCGCGCGACGCATCCGCGTCCGGAAGCTCATCGTGCGGTCACCTCGCGATCAGCGCGGCGCGCGGCGGAGTCGCGCCGCGAAGGAGCCGTCGGTGCCGTGGCGCTGCGGGAGCACGCGCAGCCGTCCCGCGTCGAGCACGGTCGCGGGGACGACGCCGTCGGGCGGCGGCTCGAGCGACCACTCCGGGTTGTCGGCGAGGAAGCTCTCGATCTGCTCGTCGTTCTCCTCGGGCTCGAGGGAGCAGGTGCTGTAGACGAGCAGCCCGCCCGGGCGCACCGCCTGCGCCGCCGCGCGGATGATCGCGCGCTGCAGCGCGCCGAGCACGGCGAGGTCGGCGATCTTGAGGCGCCAGCGCGCGTCGGGGTGACGACGGAAGGTGCCCGTCCCCGTGCACGGCACGTCGATGAGGACGCCGTCCACGTCGCGGACGGCGGGGAAGCGCGCGTCGCCGACGGCCAGCTCGATGTTGTGCGCCTCGAGTCGGGTCACGTTCTGCCGCACGCGCGCCAGCCGCGCGATCGACGCGTCGGAGGCGATGACGCGCCCCGCGGTGCGCGAGAGCTCGATCGCCTTTCCGCCCGGCGCGGCGCAGAGATCGGCGACCGTCGCGCCGCTGGGGAAGCAGGCGTACTTCGTCACGAGCGTGGACGCGGGGTCCTGCACGTGGAAGAGTCCCTGCTTGTACGCGCCGAGCTCCGTGAGGCCGATCTGCGGCGTCGCGATCGTGATGCTGTCGGGCACGAGCGGCGCGTCGGCGACGTGTACGCCCGCGGACTCGAGCGTCGCCTCGAGCTGCTCGCGCACGACGTGCCAGGGCCGCGCGACGATCGGCGCCTCGGCGTTGTTGGCGACGAGAAGGCGGCGCGTCTCGTCGGCCCCCCAGCGCGCGACCCAGCGCGCGACCAGCCAGCGCGGGTGCGAGTGCTCGAGGGCGAGCGCGTCGATCGGATCGTTAGGCACCGCGGGCCGCAGCGTCTCGCGCTCGCGGTCGAGCCTGCGCAGGACGGCGTTGGCGAGCTTGCTGGCGCCGATCCCGTGCCGCCGCTTCGCGAGCTCCACCGTCTGCGCGATCGCCGCGTACGCGGGGACGCTGCGCATCTCGAGCAGCTGGTAGGCGCCGAGCCGGAGGAGGTCGGCGAGGTCGGCGTCGAGGCGGGCGAGCCCACCGTTGACGCGGTCGGCGAGGAGCGCGTCGAGCCGCGCGCGCTGGCGCAGCATTCCGTACACGAGCTCGCGCGTCCAGCGCCGGTCGCGCGCATCGAGCACGGCGACGCGGCGGTCGAAGGAAGGATCGAGCAGCTCGCCGCCGCGGAGGTCGGCGCAGACGTTCGCGGCGGCGACGCGCGCCTCGGTCACGCCACTGAGCGCGGCCGACGGCCCGGACGACGAAGGCCCGGCGGCATTCCATGCGCTCGTCATTCGAAGCTCCGGCTGGTGATCGGTACGAAGGTGCTGAGCATGATGGTGTACAAGATAAGCGCCCGGCGCGGACCCGGGGGTCGGGGGTGAGGGGTCGGGGGTCAGCCGTCGGCAACGGCCACGTGGCAGTGCCCGACCCCCGACCTCCGGTCGCCGACCCCGTTTCCTGATTGATTTCCTCTCACAATCGCGACACCCTTGAAACATTTGGCTCGGAACTAGCAGATTATATAGCAGGTATGACGGGGTGCCGGGGCTGGTCGAGGGTGGGGTGGGGCGGGCGGGTTCCCCAACGCGGGAGGATGATGCCGCACGCGGACGTCCTGAGAACGCTGGTCGCCGAGCTCGAGAGAGTCGGTGTCGACGCCGAGCACATGGTCGCCGGGTTGAGCGCGCACGCGCCCGAGGCGATCCGTGCGCTGCGCTCTCTCCCCGACAACGCCGGACCGGCGGCGTTCCTCGCGCGCTTCCGCAGCGAGTCGACGACTCAGCCGCGCCCCGAGAGCGCGGCGCGCGCCGTGCACGGGGACGACGCCACCGGCGACTCGGCGGCCCCGATCGGACGCACGGCCTGAGTCGACGCCACGCCACGAGGCATTCGTCGCGGATGCCTCGTGCCTAACGTTCAGCTCCCGTGACGAATCCGACCCAGGCGGCCGGCGCCGACATCGGCACCGGACGCGCCGGCCGATCCCGCATCAGTCTCACCCACCCCGCGGGCGGCGTCGCCGAGCTCTACCCGCACGGCGCGCAGGTGCTCGCCTGGCGCCATCCCCACGGCGACGTGCTCTTCATGAGCGCGCGCCACGACGCCGACCAGTACGTCCACGCCGGCATCCCCATCGTCTTCCCGCAGTTCGGCAAGGGACCGAAGGGCGACGCGCCCCTCCCGCAGCACGGCTTCGCGCGCAGCAGCGAGTGGGCGATCGGCGCACGCCGCGTGGATCGCGAGGGACGCGCGACCGCCTCGCTCGCTCTCCGCTCGACGCCGCAGCTGCGTGCGCTCTGGCCGCACGACTTCCGCGCCGAGCTCGAGGTCGCGCTCGGCGACCGGCTGACGACGACGCTCCGCGTGACCAACCCTGGTCCGAGTCCCTTCTCGTTCACCTGTGGCTTTCACACCTACTTCCGTGTGAGCGACGTCCGCGCCGCGCGCGTCGAGGGGCTGCAGGGGCTGCGCTTCCGCGACAAGGTCGCCGACTGGGCGGAGAGCATCGACGGCTCGACCGCGCTCGTCGCGTCGGGTGAGACCGACCGCGTCTACCTCGCCGCGCCGCAGCGCCTCCGCATCCGCGACGGCGAGCGCGTGATCCGCGTCGAGAACAGCGGCTTCGCCAACGTCGTCGTCTGGAATCCCGGCCCCGCCGGCGACGCGAAGTACGACTTCGCCCCCGGCGAATGGAGCCACTTCATCTGCGTCGAGCCCGCGACCGTGTTCGAGCCGATCGTGCTGGACCCGGGCGCGACGTGGGAGGGACGGCAGGAGCTGGCGGTCGAGTGATCCCTGGTGAACTGGCGCACGCGGATCGCCGCGGATGAGCGCGGATCGTCGCGGAGCTCTCAGCTCAACCACCGCTCCCGATTCGCCGCGATGAAGTCGTCGTCGAGCAGGAAGGGATAGGCGGCGCAGACGCGGTCGATCTCCTCGCGCTGCCCGCGCGACAGTGTCTCGCGGTCGTCGAGGCACAAGGTGCCGGCGAGCAGACCCTGGCGGCGCAGGATCTCGTGGATGCCGGGGATGCACCCGGCGAAGGAGTGCGCGGCGTCGAAGATCGCGGCGTTGAAGTCGGTGAGCGCCGCGCCCTCGCTCAGCAGATGCGCGCTCGCCCCGCTCTCGCGCCCGCGCTTCACTCGCTCGAGCAGGTTCACCGCGCGGTGCGTCCCCGTCGCCCACTGGCCGAGCAGTCCGCCGTCGAACCAGCGCAGCCCGGCGCGCGTCGGAATCGGAGTGACGAGATCGGCGACGATGCTGTCGTCATTGCCCGTGTAGAGCGCGATGTCGCGACGTCCCGCGTCGCTCAGCCCGCGCACCGCGTCGATCGTGCGGTAGCGGTCGAAGGGCGCGATCTTCACCGCCCATACGCGCTCGATCTCGGCGAAGGCGCGCCAGAAGTCGTAGCCGAGCACGCGTCCGCCCACCGCGGGCTGCAGGTAGAAGCCGACGAGCGGCAGCACATCGGCGACGGCGCGACAGTGCGCGATCAGCTCGTCGTCGCTCGCGTCGCGCAGCGCGCCGAGCGAGAGGAGCACCGCGTCGTATCCCGCCCCGCGAGCGATCTCCGCCTCGGACACCGCCTGTCGCGTCGGGCCGATCGCGCCCGCGATCATGACGACGCGACTCAGTCGCCGCGCCGCGTTCGCCACCTCCATCGCCAGCTCGAGCACCGGGCGATACAGCCCGTGCTCGCGGATCGCGAACTGCGTCGTGTGCACGCCGACCGCGAGGCCGCCCGCGCCCGCGTCGAGGTAGTAGCGCGTCAGTGCGCGCTGGTGGCGCTCGTCGAGCGTCCGCCGCGCGGTGAGCGCGAGGGGATGCGCGGGGATGACGAGACCGGCGCTCAGCCTGGCGCGCGCGTCCATCAGAACGCCCCGTCGCGTGTCTCGAAGTGCGTCGGCTTGCCGAGCAGCGGACGGCCGGCGCGCGTCCACTCCGCGACCCACTCGAGCATCGTCGCGACCGGCACCTCGGGCGCCGCGAGGAGCGATCGCATGCGCGTCGTGTCGCTGAGCAGTGCGTCGCGCGCTTCCTTTCCCTCGAAGTGCGCCTCGCGCCCGAGCCGGTGCGCGAGCTCGCGCGCCAGATCGCGGACCGCGAGCGTCTCGGCGCCGGTCACGTTCACGACGAGCGGCGGCGTCGCGGCGTGCGGGAGCAGCTCGATCGCCGCGCGGTTCGCGTCGCCCTGCCATATGACGTTGACATGCCCCATCGCGAGCGGGATGGGCCGCTCGTCGAGGATCGCCAGCGCGAGGTCGACGAGCACGCCGTAGCGCAGGTCGATCGCGTAGTTGAGCCGCACGATGGCGACGCGGGTGCCGCGCGTCGCCGCGTAGTGCTCGAAGACGCGCTCGCGACCGACGCAGCTCGCCGCGTACTCCCCGATCGGCGCGACGGGCGTCTCCTCGCTCGCGCCCCCGCTCGCCACCGGCACCAGCGGGTAGACATTCCCCGTCGAGAAGGCGACGATCCGCGACCGCTCGTAGCGTGCCGCGCAGAGCGCGGGAACGACGACGTTCTGCATCCACGTGCGCGACGGGGCGTCGGTCGTGCCGAACTTCTGCCCCGCCATGTAGATGACGTTAGGCGCGTCGGGGAGCCTGTCCACCGCCCGCCGGTCGAGCAGGTCGCACCGGATCGTCTCGACCCCCGCCTCGTGCAGCGCGCGCTCCGCGCCGGCCGACGAGAAGCGCGAGACAGCGATCACCCGCCGCGGCCGCGCCCCGTCCGCCGCCTCCGCCGCGCGCGCCACCATCCGGGCGAGCGTCGGGCCCATCTTCCCGCCCGCGCCGAGGATGACGATGTCGCCCGGAGCCTTCCGCAGGGCGTCGATGGTCGCGGGGCGGGGAGTGGAGAGGAGATTGTCCAGCTCCTCTTCAGTGGTCGGCGGGGAGTGCATGAGCCAACGATACGTGAAAATCGCGGGAGACGCAGCGGAAGACGCGGGGCGGGGAGATGGGTACCTTGGAACCGGCGGGGCGGGGAGCGTGACTGTCGGCTCATCCGAGCTCCGTCGTTAGTCGCGTCAGGGCTCGGCAGGCATTCGAGCATCGCGCGGTTTGGGGGTCGAGCTTCTGAGGCTTTGAGTGTTTCGAGAACTCGCACCAATGCGAGATCGGGCTCGTTGCCGTACGAGCCCTCAGAGCCTCATCACCTCGGCCGTGACTCCCCCGCCAACCGCGCGATGCTCGCTTATCGACGAGCCCTCACGCGACCCGCACCGGGGTCTCCCAGCGACACCAATAAAGAGAGGCCGACAGCGGCGCCTTAGGCGCCGCGCGTCGGCCTCAGTCCTTACAGGTGCTTTCCCGCCCCCCGCTCCGCGCCCCGCGGTATTCCGCCCCCAGCCCCGCCCTTTCAAATGGTGCCCCTCTCCCGCCCCGAGGTTTCGAATCCCCTCGAGACCGCAATCACCGCAGCAACCGCGCGTCCCCACCTCTTTCCAGATACTCGTTCGCTTCCGTGTACCCGCTCGGCAGTCCCACGTCCAGAAACCGTCCTTCTATCAGGCACCCCGTCATCAGCCCCCGATGCAGCAGCAGCTGCATCACCGGGATGTCGTCCAGCTCCGCGCCGGGCGTGAGCGTGCCTTCGACCTCCTCGATCGCCTTCCAGAGCGCGCGGCCGAAGGAGTAGCGGCCGACGCCCGTGTAGGCGAGCGCGGCACCTTTCGTGTCGAACGTCGCGCTCTTCGCGCCCTTGTCGGGGATGAAGCCGATGCGGAACTCGGCGCCGTGCGGGGCGCCGTCGTAGATCGCGGTGGCGCCCTTCGCCTTCGCCTCGGCGGCGCTGATGCCGACGATGGAGACCGCGCTCTTTCCCGTCGCGATCGCGACGTCGATCACCTGGCGCAGTG
>DASVXU010000183.1:0-5462 GCA_036392515.1 Gemmatimonadaceae bacterium
GGTAAACAGCAACCGCCGCCACCTCCTCCACCCGCCCGAATCTCCGTAGCGGCGTATCGGCTACCATCGCCGCCTCACGCTCCGCTCTTCCCGGCCCGGCGCCCAGCATCGCCTCCCACATCGGCGTCATGATCGCCGCGGGATGGATCGAGTTGCAGCGGATCTGCAGCCCCTCCTGCGCGCACCATAACGCGGCCGTCTTCGAGTGGTTGCGCACCCCCGCCTTGCTCGCCGCGTACGCCGCCGCCCCCGGAATCCCGACGAGCCCCGAGCGCGACGACATGTTCACGATCGAGCCACGTCCCTTCGCCGCCCCCGCGTTGCGGCGCATCGCGCCGATCGCCGCGCGGCAGCCGAGGAAGACGCCGTCGAGGTTCGTCGCGAGCACCGCGTGCCAGGCGTCGAGCGTCGCGTGCTCGGGATCGTGCGCCAGCGGCGCGCCGCCTGGACCGGGCTCCTCGAAGCCGGTGATCCCCGCGTTGTTGACGACGACGTCGATGCGACCGTGCGCGCGCATGATCTCCTCGACGACGCGCGCCCAGTCCTCCTCGCGCCTGACGTCGAGCCGCGCGTAGCGCGCCGCGCCGCCGAGCGACGCGGCCACGCGCTCGCCTTCCGCGTCGCGGATGTCCGACAGGATCACCGTCGCCCCCTCGGCGACGAAGGCGCGCGCGATCCCTTCGCCGATCCCGCGCGCGGCGCCGGTGACGAGCGCGATCTTACCGTCGAGTCGTGGATTTGCCATATCTGGTGAAGATGGCGGGGGCGCGGCGCGCCTGCCATGATCGGTGCACATCGCCGCCGCGCTCGACCCGAGCTCGATCACGATTACCGACGCGAAGTACGTTCAGCTCCGCGGGCGAACGATCAAGCGCGCGCCGGGCCAGGCAGCCTTCGCGCGCGCGTTTGCGCTTCCGGCAAAACCCGTGCATCGTCAGGCCTGACGCTCTCACCCACGGCGAGCCGCGCCTCTTCCTCACCAGCCTCCCGATGCTCTCCATCGCGAAAGCGGCCCTCCTCTCGTCGGTTGCCCTTCTCTCCGCGTCAACGCTCGACGCACAGGCAGGCGGCGGCGGGATCAACCTCCACGTCCCCGACTCCGTCGGCGTCTTCGCGAGGACCGAGCGCAAGGACTTCGACGACCCGTCGCTCGGGAGCATGTTCCGCTACACGCGCGCCGACGGGATGCGCGTCGACGTCTTCGTCTACCCGGGGCCCGACCTCGCGACGGACTGCCCGACCGACTGCGCGGTGAAGCTTCTCGACGCCGAGGTCGCCAACTTCGTCAGCGCGTTCCCCGAGATGATCAAGCGCGGCTACACCGACAGCATCGCCGTCGTCACCTCGCGGACGCTGACGCCCGAGCCGGCCGACCGCTGGCGCATGGGACGCTACCTTCGCCTGCGGATGGTGACGAAGGGAGTCGTCCAGAGCTCCGACTTCTACCTGTACTACCTCCCCGACATCCGGGTGAAGCTTCGCGCGTCGTACCCGGTGGACTCTGCCAACGCGATCGCGGTCGGCGACTTCGCGCGCCGGGTCATCCCCGCCTTCGTGATGACGCCCGCCGTCGCGAGCGCCGATCGCGCCGAGGAGAAGCACGTCGAGATCGGAGTGACGCTGGCCGGCTCGCCGTCGCAGCTCTTCACCCAGCTCGTCGCCGCGTTAGGCAGGCAGGGCTACACCATCGCCGACTCGAGCCGCGCCGAGGGGCGGATCGTCACCGCGCCCTTCATGGGGTGGCCGAAGGGGAGCGAGAAGGAGGTCTGGCACGGCAAGGACTCCCCCGGCGTCGTCATAACGGTCGCGCTCACGCCGAAGGGAGACTCGACCGCCGTCGAGATCCGCGGGCGCTCGCCGGCCGTCGCCGGGTGGAAGGACGCCGACGTCGCGTCGCAGCTCGAGCTGATCAGCGTCGTCATGGTCGCCGGCGAGCTGCCGAAATCGAAGTCGCACTGAGGAGCCAGGCCGACGCGGCGATCACCGCGCCGGCGCCCTCAGGCGAGCGTGCCTAACCGCCGAACGCCGGCGGGATCGGGCCCTGTCCCACCTTGTACGGACCGGTGAGCTGGAAGTCCATCACGATCTCGGTGAGCTCCCACGCCTTCTTCAGGCCGTAGCCGAGCGCGAGGAGCCCGAAAACTCCCGCGTAGAGGCCGAACGCGAACGACGAGACGAGGGGAAGGATGCACAGCAGCACCACCGCGCCGACGATCTTCGCCCCGACCCCTCCCTCGAGCCGGTCGGCCATCGCGGCGTTCTTGTCCATCGCCTTGTAGTTGGCCCGCGTCCGCTCGACACGCGCGATCGAGTCGGCGCGCTCGAGGGAGTCGGCGCGCGCCGCCGCGACGGCGGGGTCCTCGCCCTCCCGCGGCTCGGCCTGCATCCCGCGCACCGCGTCGTCGATCTCGGCGGTCTCACCCGCGGGGCCGTAGCGCGCCTCACGCTTCGGCGGCGCCACGACGGTGTCGAGCCGGTGCGCGGCGAGCATCACCGGGAAGACCATCCCGAGTCCCAGCGCGACGTAGGTGAGCGAGACGGCCAGGATCTGGTACCGGCGCCCGCCGTAGTTGCCGGTGGCTTTGCCGATGGCCTTCGCGACGAGATAGCCGACGCAGATCGCCGAGATGATCCGGAAGGCGTTGAAGATCGAGAGCACGACCGCGACCCCGATCATCCCGACGACGGCGGCGCCAGCGCCGTAGAGGACCGCGCGACTCATCGCCTCCGGGCCCGTTCCCCGCTCGATGCGCGCGCGATAGGCGCTGCTGCACTTCGTGCAGAGCGGACGCCCGTCGAGCGAGAAGTAGGAGAGGCGAAGGATCGCCTTGCACTCCGAGCAGTACATCGCCGGCGCCGGCGTCGCTGGCGCGCTGTACTCCGCTGATGGACCGCTGCGGCTGACTCTGTCGTTCGACATCGGCTTCGGCTCCGGGCTGCGAGTGGGATGGGCGCGTCCGTGCCACGAATGACGATCCAGCGGGTCCGGCGTTATCGGCGGCCCTCCGACCGGTGTGGCCTAACGCGCTCTTCGGCGGCATTCAGCAATGCTGGGAAACCAGCACACCGCCCGACCTGTCCCGTTCCGGCGGTCGCGTTCGCGCATCCAGCCCGGCGCGTGTCGACGATGCCCCTGATCTTCCGCTACTTCTGGCTCCTCGCCGCCATCGTCATGGCGGTGAACCTGGTGCTTCTTCGCGGCCGGATGGCGCCGCTCGTCGACCGCGGCATCGCCACCCGGGGCGAAGTCGATCGCGAACCTCGCGATCTGGGCGTCCGTGCTCTGGTGGATCTGGCGCGGCGGGGGCGACGACAGGGTGCGGTGAGTGGGGGCGAGCAGGCATCTCGATCACCGATCCCGGCGCGTCCGAGGCCGCGCTCTCTCCCGCCTTCGCCGCCGTGCTGCGCATGCGGTTCCACGACATCGGCGCACCGGGAGGTCCGACCGACATCCACTTCACCCGCGAGCACGCCGCGACGATCCTCGAGTTCGTCGAGCGATTTCCCGACGCCGAGAGGATAGTGGTGCACTGCACCGCGGGAGCGAGCCGGTCGCCGGGCGTCGTGCTCGGGCTCTGCGACCTGCGCGGCTGGCCGACGTCCGACATCGAGCGCATGAAGCCCTTCTGGAACTCGCTCGTGCGCGAGGTGATGGCGGCGATGCGCGACGTGTGACACTCACCACCCGCGCAACAGCTCGTGCACGAGCTTCACCAGCCCCGCGAGCTGGCTGAGCACCGTCGCCAGTCCCGCGGCGAGCGCGAGCCACGGCGCCAGCCGCTGAGGAAGCGATCGGCGATGCGGGCGAATGGACGACATGGGGACCACCCGGGTGCGCGAAGGACGCAGTGCCCTGCACCCACCTGATGATCGGGCGTTGCACCGGGCGCAGCCGTGAGCGCGGGCCTCATTTTTCACGCTCTCGCGTCACACACCGGCGCTGCGGGCCGCGCTTGCGCTCCCGCCCTCGCGGGACATATTCGCCCCCATGCCGGCCCCCGCCGCCGCACGCGATTCCTTCGCCCGCCTCCTCATCCCCGTCTGGCTCGTCACCGCCGCGTGGGACTTCCTCTGCGCCAGCGCGCTGAGCCTCTTCGCCTACCAGACGCCCGTCGCGCGACTCTGGCGCGGCGTCGCCTCGACAGTGCTCGGCAAGGGCGCGCTCGAGGGTGGGACGTTTCCAATGATCGTCGGGATCGCGCTCCATCTCGCGGTCGCGCTCACCTGGTCGGCTCTCTTCGTCCTCGCCCTGCGTGCATGGCCCGCGCTGCGCCGCGCGATCGGGTCTCCGCTCGGCGCGTTCGGCGTCGCCGCGGCATACGGGCCGATCATCTGGCTCGTGATGTCGCTCGTCGTCATCCCCGTCGCCACGGGCAACGCGCCGCGCTTCGGCTTCCGCTGGTGGGTGCAGATCTTCGCGCACATCCCCTTCGTGACGATCCCGCTCGTCTTCACCGCGCGAAACGTGATGCGGGCGGACTCGCGCGTCGCGCCGGGCGTGCTCGCGCCGGCCCCTGATGGCTTTGGCAACAACTTTTAAAACACGAAGCTCACGAAGCAGCACGAAGGAGGCTGCTGAAGCACCCTTCGTGTTCCTTCGTGAACTTAGTGTTTCAACTACATGAGCAAACGCCGGCTCGCTGCGATGCTGAAGCGCGTGATCCTCGCTCTCGCCGCGCTCGCGCTCCCGTCGCGCGCCCACGCGCAGTCCACCGCGTGGCACCCCGCGCCCGGGCACGAGGAGATTCCGCTCTGGCCCGGGCCCGTGCCCGACGCGCGCGCCGGCGTCCCGGCGGAGAGCGCGGGTCCGGTGGTCGGGCACGACGTCGCCGGCCGACCGTGGATCTACGTCGCCAACGTCACGCGGCCGACGATCACCGTCTACTCGCCCGACTCCAACAACAGCGGCGCCGCGGTCGTCGTCTTTCCCGGCGGCGGCTACAACGTCCTCGCGATCGATCTCGAGGGAACGGAGGCGTGCGACTGGGCGACGTCGAAGGGGATGACGTGCATCCTCCTCAAGTACCGCGTCCCCTGCGCGAAGACGGGGCGGTACCTCGACTGCCGCACCGCGCTGGAGGACGCGCAGCGCGCGTTAGGCATGGTCCGCCACCGCGCCGCCGAGTGGCACGTCGACCCGCACAGGATCGGCGTCCTCGGCTTCTCCGCCGGCGGCCACATGGTCGCCGCGATCAGCAATCGCTGGGCGACGCGCCTCTACCCGCGCGTCGACGCGGCGGACGACGAGAGCTGCCGCCCCGACTTCGCGATCGCGCTCTATCCCGGGCATCTCGCCGCAGAGAGCAACCACTGGGCGTTCAATCCCGACATCCACGTGACGGGCCGCACCCCGCCGACCTTCATCGTCCAGGCGGAGGACGACCCCGTCGATCCCGTGGAGAACTCCATCGTCTACCACGCCGCGCTGCGAAAGGCGAAGGTTCCCGTCGAGCTGCATCTCT
>DASVXU010000184.1:0-17709 GCA_036392515.1 Gemmatimonadaceae bacterium
GAGTTGCGCGGCAGCGTCAGCGTCACCGACGCGACGGGGGAATAGTCGACGGTGACGAGCGCCGAGCCGACGGCACCTCCGCTCGTCGCCGTGATGTACGCACTCCCCTCGTTGATCGCCTCGATCTGGCCATCGCGGTTCACTGTCACGAATGCGGGGTTGCTCGAGACCCAGGTCGGCTCGGGTCCCAGCACCGGGTTCCCCGCCGCGTCGACGAGCCTCGGCGTCAGCGGCCCGAACTCGGCGCGCCCGATCACCACGTTGGCCGGACTGAGTAGAAGGTGCGTCCCCGAGACGTTCCGAACCGTGAGGCGCGCCGAGCCCGCGAGGCCTCTGGCGCTCGTCGCGGTGATCGTCGTGAAGCCGCCGCGGCGGGCGGCGACTCGACCCCCCGCGTCCACCACGGCGACGGCGGTGTCGCCGGCCGTCCAGGTGATCCTCTGGTCGCTCGCCTCCGCGCCCTTCGCGTCGCGCGCCACGGCGGAGAGCTGCGCGACGCCCCCCTCGTCGAGAGTGATCGCGCCCGGTGAGACCTCGACCGCGATCGGATCGGTGCCGCGAAGGCCCGCGAACGCGTCCCCGCCCCCGCCGCAGGCGAGACCGCCAAGAGCGAGGAGCACGCCCGCCAGGGCAGCGTGCGTGAACATCGGGCGGAGCGGGTGTTCGTCGGCCATCTGGCGTCTCCGATCGGGCGTGGCGAGACGAGCGAATCCAGACGCAAGCGGCGCGCCCAGTGTTCGCGGCCGAACGCAGCGCCCCGCCGCGGCTCGGACGCGTCGAGCCGGAGTGTTGCGAGGAGGCCGATCTTCCGCCAATCTCCGGGACGATGGCAGCCAGTCGACACGAAACGGCATGAGCGAGCACTACTCCGGCGAGCACGCGCCCACCGATGACGCGGTCATCCGCGTCGTCCTGGCCGACGACCATGAAGTGGTGCGCGAGGGGCTGAAGGCGCTCGTCAACGCGCACGCCGACATGCGCGTCGTCGGCGAGGCCGCGAATGGCGAGGAGGCCTGGCGCGCCGCCGCCGCGCTCGCCCCCGACGTGCTCGTGATGGATCTCTCGATGCCCATCCTCACCGGGGCGGAGGCGACGGCGCGCATCCGGCGCGACTGTCCCGCGGTGAAGATCCTCGCCCTCACCGTGCACGAGGAGCGGCTCTACCTCACGCAGCTCCTGCGCGCCGGGGCGTCGGGATACGTGCTCAAGCGCGCCGCCGCCTCGGAGCTCGTGCGCGCGGTGCGCGCCGTCGCCGCGGGCGGGACCTACATCGACCCTGCCGTCGCGAACGAGCTCGTCGCGGGATACCTCGACTCCGAGGCCGGCGGCGAGCCGGCCCATCACACGCTGAGCGAGCGTGAACGCGAGGTGCTGGTGAGCATCGCGCGCGGCTTCAGCAACAAGGAGATCGCGGGCACGCTCGGCCTCAGCGTGAAGACCGTCGAGACATACAAGGCGCGCGTCGCCGAGAAGCTCGGCCTGCGCTCGAGGGTGGACATCGTTCGCTACGCCTCCGCGCAGGGCTGGCTAGACGACACGGGGCGTTAGAGCCCGGGCTCCTCTCGCCGTGTCGGGGCGCTCCCTGACACCGGCGCTTCCGAAAGTCCTGCTGCCGCGCATGCCCGGGCGGGCGTACTCTCCGTCCATGCTCTCCTACACTGCAAGCGCCGGTCATCGTACCCTCTTCGCGACCGGTGCCGAGACCGCGCGCGCTGCCGGCTCCGACGCGATCCCGACCGATCTTCCCCTGCGCAACCGTCTCCTGGCCGCGCTTCCGCCGGAGGAGCTGGCGCGCGTCCGGCGCGAGGCGAAGCCCGTGCGGCTCGGCATGCGCGAGATCCTCTTCGAGCGCGACACGCCGATCCAGCACGTCTACTTCCCCGAGACCGCGGTCGTCTCGCTGGTCAACACCCTCGAGCACGGGGGCACCGTGGAGATCGGTACCGCGGGGCGCGAGGGGATCGCCGGGCTCTCCGTCTTCCTGATGGCGGAGTCCACGACCGCGACCGCGGTCGCGCAGATCCCGGGGATGGCGTGGCGGATCCCCGTCGACGCGTTCCTGCGGCTCGCGGCGCCGACCAACGCGCTGCACCGCCTCCTCCTTCGCTACACGCAGGCGTTCCTCACGCAGGTCGCGCAGACCGCCGCATGCAACGCGGCGCATCTCGTCGAGCAGCGCTGCGCGCGCTGGCTGCTGATGACGCACGACCGCGTCGACGGCGACGTCATGCCCCTCACGCACGAGTTCCTTGCCTTCATGCTCGGCGTGCGGCGCTCGGGAGTGACGATCGCGATGCGATCGCTGCAGGACGCGAAGCTCATCGACTACACCCGCGGCCGGGTGATGATCGTCGACCGCGCGGGACTCGAGGGCGCCTCGTGCGAGTGCTATCGCGTGGTGCGCGCACAGTTCGACCAGCTCCTCGCACGGGCGGGATGAAGTGCTGCTGCCGGATGGAATCTCGCGCTGGCGTCGCTTCCTGGCGCCGATCGGTGACCGAATGACAGGCAGTGAGATGCAGGGCCGGACCACTCCGGCGCACGAGCCACCTTCCGCGATCGAGGCCGATCGCGCGCAGGTGATCGAGCTCGCGCGGAATCTCATCCGGGCCGCGCTGAGCGATCCCCCGGTCGGCCGCTCGACGCCGCCGGAGATCCGCGCCCTGCTCGAGCGACTCTGCGATGCCGCGCACGCCCAGGGGCTCCGCGCCGAGCACGTCCTTCTGCGCATCAAGGCCGCCTGGCGCGACCTCCCCGAAGTCCGCCACGGCCTCCGCGACTACGACGGCCTCGTCCTCAGCCGCGTCATCACGCTCTGCATCGACGAGTACTTCGCCCCCTGGCGGGCGGGGCGAGACTGAAAGGCCGGGAGTAGGGGGTTCGGGAGTACGGGAGTACGGTACTGGCATGTGGCTGTTCCGTACTCCCGTACTTCCCTACTCCCGTACTCCCGAAAAGCATGCGCGACCTGATCCTCATCGGCTCATCGATGGGCGGCGTGGAGGCGCTGTCGGAGCTCGTCGGGCAGCTGCCGGCGGATCTCCCGGCGGCGGTGCTCGTCGTGCAGCACACCGCGCCGGAGTCGCCGCGGCTGCTCGGCGAGATCCTCGACCAGCGCGGACCGCTTCGCGCGGCGATCGCCGAGGACGGAATGCCGATCGAGCGTGGCCGGATCTATGTCGCGCCTCCAGACCGGCACATGCTCGTCACCGCCGACGGGCTGCGCGTCGTCTTCGGGCCGCGCGAGAATCGCGTCCGCCCCGCGATCGATCCCCTCTTCCGCACGGCGGCGGTGCACTGTCGCAGTCGCGTCATCGGCGTCGTGCTGACCGGAATGCTCGGCGACGGCGCGGCGGGATTGCTCGCCGTGCACCGGTGCGGCGGAGCGGCCGTCGTCCAGTCGCCGAGGGACGCCGCGTATCCCTCGATGCCGACGCGCGCGCTGGAAGCGGTGCCCGACGCGCATCAGGTGCTGCTCTCCGCGATGGGAGCGACGCTGGCGCGACTCGCGGCGGAGCCCGCGCCCGAACCGCCGCCGGTGCCGGAGGCGCTGCGCATCGAGGCACGACTCACGGAGCGAGCCATGGCCAACGACGACTGGGGCGACGTCCCCACCCGCCCGACCGACTTCACCTGCCCCGAGTGCAGCGGCGCCATCCGCGAGATCGAGGGCGAGCCGCTCCGCCGCTTTCGCTGCCGCGTCGGCCACGCCTACAGCGAGGACGACTTCGTCGCGGCGAAGGGGCGTGGCGTGGAGGATGCGCTCTGGCTCGCGCTGCAGACTCTCCAGGAGCAGGCGCAGGTGCTGGAGACGCTGGCGAAGGAAGACCGCCGGCGCGGCTGGGCCCGCAACGCGGGCGCGTACGAGGAGCGCGCGGGGGAGATGCGCGACGCGGCAAGCCGCCTGCGGGAGCTCGTCTCGACGATCGCCGCCTGAGCGCGGCGGATCGTCCGCTCGCCGCGAAATAGTGCGTGCGCCAGGAGCACTTCGAGTGCTAGGTTGAAACATGAGCGAGGAAACCGCCCGATCCGCCGAGCAGCCCCTCGAGCCGCCGGGTCCACCGCGCCCCACCGTCGTCGGCATCGGCGCCTCGGCCGGAGGGCTGCATGCGCTCAGGAAGTTCTTCGACGCGGTGCCACGCGACAGCGGGCTCGCCTACGTCGTCGTGGTGCATCTCGCCCCCGACCGCGAGAGCCACCTCGCGGAGCTCATGCAGGCGCACGCGTCGATCCCCGTGATGCAGGTGACGGAGACGATCGCGCTCGAGCCGAACCGCATCTTCGTCATCCCCCCCGGCCACTACCTCTCGGCCGTGGACTCGCACCTGCGCCTCACCCGCCAGAGCAGCCATCGCGCCGAGCGCGCGCCGATCGATCACTTCTTCCGCACCCTGGCCGAGTCCTTCGACGGCCGCGCGGTGGCGGTGATCCTCACCGGCACCGGGAGCGACGGCGCGCAGGGGGTCCGTCGCATCCGCGAGGGAGGCGGCGTGGTGATCGCGCAGGATCCCGCGGAGGCCGAGTTCGACGGCATGCCGCGCAGCGCCCTCGAGAGCGGCGCGGTGGACATCGTGCTCCCCGTGGGCGAGATCCCGCGGCGCATCATCGAGATCGAGAAGACTCGCCCCCGCGTCGCCCCCGACTCCCCGGCCAGCGAGCCCAGTGGAGACCGCGAGCTGGTGCCACGCATCCTGACGCAGGTCCGCGCGCGCACCGGCCACGACTTCTCCCGCTACAAGCGCTCGACCATCGAGCGGCGCGTCGAGCGGCGCATGCAGGTCCGCGGCGTCGAGCAGCCGTTGGACTACCTCGAGATCCTGCGCGCGAACCCGCAGGAGACGCTGGCGCTCGCGGACGACCTGCTGATCAACGTCACGAGCTTCTTCCGCGACGCGGCGGTGTTCGAGTACGTCGAGAAGCACGTCGTTCCCACGCTCTTCGAGGGGAAGGGCCCGGGAAACCGCGTGCGCGTCTGGTCGGTGGGCTGCGCGACGGGAGAGGAAGCGTACAGCCTCGGCATGCTCCTCATGGAGGAAGCGACGCGGCGTGACCACGCGCCGCAGATCCAGGTCTTCGCCTCCGACCTCCACGAGCGCTCCCTCCGCTACGCGCGCGAGGGGCTCTACCCCGAGACGGTCGCCGCGGAGGTCACGCCGGAGCGGCTCGACCGCTTCTTCCAGCGCGAGAACGGCGGCTATCGCGTGCGGAAGGACCTGCGCGAGCGCGTGGTGTTCGCGCCGCACAACCTGCTCAGCGACCCGCCCTTCTCGCACCTCGACCTCGTCGCCTGTCGCAACGTCCTCATCTACCTCCAGCGCGAGGTGCAGGAGGAGGTCGTGAAGCTCTTCCACTACGCGCTGCACGGCGAGGGCTACCTGCTCCTCGGCACCGCCGAGACGGTGGATCACTCCGACCTCTTCCGGCTGGACAGCAAGGAGAACCACATCTACCGCCGGCGCAACGTCCCCCGCGGCGAGCTGCGCCTCCCCAACCTGCTCCTCGCCTCGGCTCATGCCGGCCGCGGGGTGCCTAACGTGCCCGGGCCCGCGGCCGTCCCGCCGGTGTCGAGCTACGGCGCGCTCCACCAGCTCATGGTGGAGGAGCATGCGCCGCCGAGCGTCCTCGTGGACGCCGAGCACAACGTGCTCCACGTCTCGGAGCACGCCGGCCGCTACCTCCAGGTGCCCGGCGGGCTCCCGTCGAGCAGCATCTTCAAGCTCGTGCGCGAGGAGCTGCGCGCCGAGCTGCGCGGGCAGCTCATGCTCGCCCGCGAGCGCCAGACGACCTCGCGCTCGAAGCCGATCCCGGTGCAGATCGACGGCGAGCAGCGCAACGTCGTGCTCCGCGTCAGCCCCACCGGCACGAAGGAGACCGGGGGGCTCGCGCTGGTGATCTTCGACGAGGCCGCCGAGCCCGCGCCCGCGGACGCGGCGACCACGCCCCGCGACGACGCCGCGGTGCGCGAGCTCGAGGCCGAGCTCGAGATGACGCGCGGCCGTCTCCAGGCGCTGGTGGAAGAGTTCGAGACGAGCCAGGAGGAGATGCGCGCCTCGAACGAGGAGCTGCAGAGCGCGAACGAGGAGCTGCGCTCCACCATGGAGGAGCTCGAGACGAGCCGCGAGGAGCTGCAGTCCATCAACGAGGAGCTGCAGACGGTCAACCAGGAGAACCGGCACAAGGTCGAGGAGCTGTCGCAGCTCTCGAGCGACCTGCAGAACCTCCTCCGCGTCACCGACGTCGGTACGCTCTTCCTCGACCACGCGCTTCGCATCAACCGCTTCACTCCGCGCGTCGGCGAGATGTTCAACATCCGCCTCACCGACCGCGGCCGGCCCCTCGCCGACCTCACGCACCGCCTCGGCTACGAGGGCCTGCTCGAGGACGCGCGGCGCGTGCTCGACACCCTCGTGCCCGCCGAGCGCGAGGTGGAGTCGGAGAACGGACGCTGGAACCTCATCCGCATTGTCCCCTACCGCACGGTGGAGGACCGCATCGAGGGCGTGGTGATCACGCTCGTGGACATCACCTCCCTCAAGAGCGCCGAGGCGGCGCTGCGCGCGAGCGAGGAGCGCTATCGCACGCTCTTCACGACGATGGACGAAGCGTACGCCGTCGTCGAGGTCATCGCCGACGCGAAGGGGAAGTGGAGCGACTTCAAGTTCCTCGAGGTGAACCCCGCCTTCATGCATCACACCGGGATGCCCAACCCGGTGGGACGCACGGCGACGCAGATCCTCGGCACCCCGAACCCGCGCTGGGCGGAGCTTTACGGCCACGTCGCCGAGACGGGTGAGTCGGCCCGCGCCGAGGAGCCGGAGCCGGTGCTCGGGCGCACCTTCGACCTGAACATCTTCCGCCTCGGCGGTCCGGGGAGCCGGCGCGTGGCCGTGCTCTTCACGAACATCACCGAGCGGAAGCGCGCCGAGGCGACGATGGAGCGCGCGCGCGCGGCGGGCGCGCGCGAGCAGCTGCGGCGCCGGCTGCTCGAAGCCGAGGAGGCGGAGCGGCGGCGCCTCGCGCGCGAGCTGCACGACGAGGCGGGGCAGCATCTCACGGCGCTGGGCCTCGGCCTGCAGTCGCTCTCGGACGTCGTCCCGCCGGGGTCGGAGGCGGACCAGCGTGCGGCGCGGCTTCGCACGCTCGTCGCGGCGATGAGCCGGGAGCTGCACGCCATCGCCGTGAGGCTGCGGCCGAGGGCGCTCGACGACTTCGGCCTCGAGCGCGCGACCGCCGCCTACGTGGACGAGTGGTCGCGCCAGACGGGGATCGCGGCGGACGTCCACGCCGAGCCCGGGCCCGAGCGGTTCTCGGCGGCGCTCGAGAGCGCCGTGTACCGCATCGTGCAGGAATCGCTCACCAACGTCGCGAAGCACAGCGGCGCGACGCACGTGAGCGTCGTCATCGAGCGCCGCGATGGTCAGGTCGTCGCGATCATCGAGGACAACGGCCGCGGCTTCGACCCGACCACCCTGACAGCGGGAAACCGCGAGGACCTCGGCGTCATCGGAATGCGCGAGCGCGCCGAGCTGCTCGGCGGCACGCTGGAGATCGAGTCGGGGCCGAAAGGCGGGACGACCGTGTTCGCGCGGATCCCGATCGAGGTGCCGGGCGCGGGCACCGGCGGCGCCTGAGCGCGCGCGGCGCGCGCGTCCGGATTCCCCCTCTTGATCGCCCCGCCCCCGCGCGCATGGTGAGCGCGTACCTCCACCGGAGGAATCCGTGCGCATCGAAAGCCCCTCGCATGGTCTCCGTCGGGGGAATCGTGTAGGGAGTCCCGGGTCTTTCGACGACAGCGGCGCGTCATGCGCTCCGTATGCTGGCCATCGCCGCGACGGAACTTCATGGACGTGGCTGATGCCGGCGATCAGGGAAGCCGCGTACGATTTTGAGGTATTCGCCAGCCACGTCCCGAAGATCGTCTGAGGACATTCGCCCGGGAGGAGTCATGAGCCATCTGGAGCTGCACGCCCACCTGAAGATCCGGCCAGGCAAGCTGGAGGGATTCAAGGCGCAGGCGGCGGAGATCATGCGCGTCGCGCACGACCAGGACACGAAGACCCTTCGCTACGACTGGTTCATCAGCGAGGATGGAACCGAGTGCGAGGTGCACGAGGCGTACGTGAGCGAGGAAGGGCTCTTCGAGCACAACATGCACATCATGGACGCGCGTGCGATCCTCTTCCGCGACTACGCCTACGATCACCGGATGACCGCCTTCGGCGAGGTCTCGCGAGAGCTGAGGGAGCTGGCGGCGAAGCACGCCGGCGGGATGGCCGTCTACTCCTTCTTCCAGGGCTTCGAGGCGACGGCGACGGTCTAGACACGCGAGCCCGACGATGAGGCTGGACATCATCTCGCGGATCCCCGAGGAGCAGCCGCGTCCGACGCCGCTGCTCTTCGTGCATGGGATGATGCACGGCGCCTGGTGCTGGGATGTGCACTTCCTCGAGTACTTCGCCCGCCACGGCTTCGAGGCGCACGCCGTGGACCTGCGCGGGCATGGGACGAGCGCGGGACGCGAGCGGCTGCGCTGGGCACGCATCGCCGACTTCGTGGACGACCTGGCGTGCGCGGTCGCGCAGCTGCGCACGCCGCCGGTGCTCATCGGCCACTCGATGGGCGGCTTCGTCGTGCTCAAGTACCTCGAGCGCGCCGACGCTCCCGCGGCGATCCTGCTCTCCTCACCCTCACCGTCGGGACTCTGGCGAACCGCACTGCGCATCGCGCGACGCCACCCGCTCGCCTTCGCACGGGTGAACCTGACCTTCAGCCTCCTCCCCGTGATCGCCACCGCGGAGATGACGCGCGAAGCGTTCTTCTCCCCCGAGCTTCCAGACGAGACGTTGTCCGGGTACCGGGAGGGGATGCAGGACGAGTCGTACCGCGCATTCCTCGACATGGTCGTCCTCGACCTGCCGAAGCCGCGCGAGGTACGCACACCGCTCCTCGTCCTCGGCGCCGCCCGCGACAACATGCTCGCGCCGAGCGAGATCGAATCCACCGCCCGCGCCTATCACGCGCGATCCGACATCCTCCCCGGCGTCGCTCACGACAGCATGCTCGAGGCGGGGTGGGAGCGAGTGGCGGAACGGATGCTGGGCTGGCTCGATGCGAGCGTGTCGAAGGGGGCGGGGGAGATGAGCTCGACTGGCTGGCCACGAACACATTCGCGGGCCCGGTCGCGCAGCCGGTGAATCTCCGGACCGGAGAGCTCAAACTGGGTGGACCACGTCGCAGCGCGAAGCTTGCCGCACCGCGCGCGCGGGCTACCTTCTTCCGGGCGATGTCCACGATCGAGCCTCCGATGACGCCCCGGGAATCGTCGACGTCGGTTTTCGCCGGCCCCGGAGAGATGCGCGCGCGGTGCCGCGATCTCGATTGGAGCGCGACGCCGCTCGGCCCCGTCGAGTGCTGGCCGCAGAGCCTCCGCACCGCCGCCTCGCTCGTCCTCGGCGGCGGCTTCGCCAGCGCGCTGTACGTCGGCCGCGAGGCGATCCTGATCTACAACGACGCCTGGGCCGCGCTCATCGGGACGAACCATCCGCGCGCGCTCGGCCGGTCCGGCTTCGAGATCTTCGCCGAGCGCCGCGGCGAGCTCGAGCCGCGGCTGCGTCGCGTGTGGGAGGGCGAGACGCTCTTCCTCACCGACGTCCGCCTCCCCGCCGCGCACAACGGCGACGATCGATTCTTCACCGTCTCGTACGCGCCGCTCCGCGACGAGCAGGGCGCGGTGATCGCGGCGCAGAGCGTCACCGTGGAGACCACCGAGACGCGGCGCGTCGAGGCGGCGCTGCGCGAGGGCGAGACGCGCCTCCGCCTCGCCATCGACGTCGCGGAGCTCGGCACCTGGAGCTGGGATCTCGTCACCGGCGCGGGGGAGCTCGATGCGCGCGGCGCGCAGCTCATCGGGCTCCAGGCAGGTCCGCTGGCCGATGTCGCCACCGCTCAGATGTCCGTGATCCATCCCGACGACGTCGAGCGCACGCAGCGCGCGGCGGAAGCGGGGATCGCGAGCGGCGCCCCGTTCGACCTCGACTACCGCGTCATCCATCCCGACGGCAGCGTCCACTACATCGCGTCGCGCGCCCGCGTCCTCACCGACGACGACGGGCGTCCCGTCCGCCTCGTCGGCACCAACCGCGATGCGACCGCCGAACGCACCGCGGCGGCGGAGCGCGAGCGGCTGCTCGCGGCGACCGAGGCGGCGCTCGCCGCGGCCGACTTCGAGCGGCGGCAGCTCGAGACGGTGCTCGCGCACCTGCCCGTCGGCGTCACGCTCGCCGAGGCGCCAGGCGGGAAGCTCCTCGTCAGCAACCCCGCGGTGCGCCAGATCTGGGGGCTCGACACGCTGGCGGCGGCGGTCGCGCACTACAGCCGCCTCTACGTCGGCTACCGTCCGGGCACCGACCGCCGTTATGAAAGCCACGAGTGGCCGCTCGCGCGCGCATTGATGCACGGCGAGGAGGTGCGGGACGAGCTCGTCGAGATCGAGCGGCCCGACGGGACGCGCCGCATCGCGAGCATCAGCGCCGCCCCGGTGCGCGACGAAGCGGGAAAGATCCTCGCCGGGATCGCGATGACGCTCGACGTCACCGACCGCAAGGCGGCGGAGGCGGAGCGGGAGCGGCTCCTCACCGACGCGCAGTCCGCGCGCGCCGAGGCGGAAGCCGCGAACCGCGCGAAGAGCGAGTTCCTCGCGGTGATGAGCCACGAGCTGCGCACGCCGCTCAACGCGATCGGCGGCTACGCCGAGCTGCTCGAGATGGGGATCCGCGGCGCGGTCACCGCGCAGCAGCGCGCCGACCTCCACCGCATCCAGATGAGCCAGCGGCACCTTCTCGGCCTGATCAACGAGGTGCTGAACTACGCGAAGCTGGAGACCGGCAGCGTCCACTACGCCATGACCGACGTGGTCGTGCGCGACGCGTTAGGCGAGGCGGAGGGGCTCGTCATGCCGCAGGCACGCGCGCGGGGGCTGGCGCTCGCCGTCGCGCCCTGCCCCGAGACGACGAGAGTGCACGCCGACTCCGAGAAGCTGCGTCAGGTGCTGCTCAACCTCCTCTCGAACGCGGTGAAGTTCACCGACGCGGGCGGACGGGTGAACGTCGAGTGCGAGGAGGAGCGGGAGGTGGTGCGCATCCGGGTGCGCGACAGCGGGATCGGCATCCGCGCCGACAAGCTCGAGGCGATCTTCGAGCCCTTCGTGCAGGTGCGCTCCGATCTCACGCGCACCGCCGAAGGAGTCGGGCTCGGTCTCGCGATCAGCAGGGACCTCGCGCGCGGGATGAGTGGAGACCTCACGGTGGAGAGCGAGCCGGGACGGGGCTCGACGTTCACGCTGACGCTGCCGCGCGCGGGGTGAGCGAGGCGAGCCACATGATCGTTCGTGGTCGTCGCGGGCTGACCGCGCGCTGAGGCTGCTTCCGGCCTGACCATCCGGGGTGCATGATGGACCGGCGGCGCCGCACCGCCGCGTCCCTCACCGACTGCCGGTCCCATGTCACCCAGCCCCATTCCGACCGTCAAGCTGACGCCGGCGCAGCAGCGCGCGCTCGACACCCTGCTCGCGCTTCCCGCCGGCGTGGGCATCCTCACCGCGCGCCGCGGGATGGGACGCACCGCGATCCTCCGTGCCGCGCACGCCGCGCTCGGCGGCCGCATGCTCGGGGCGGCGGATCTCACCCGCGCCCTCGAGACCCGTCATCCCCTCGCCGCCGAGGATGCGCTCTACCGGCTGCTCGCCGACGCGTTAGGCGAGCACGAGACGGTGGTCGTCGACGACCTGCACCTGGTGACCACCCCGCTGCTCGGCAGCAACTTCTATCCGCGCCAGGGGATCGTGCGCGCGCCGCTCGCGGCGCTCGCCGACGAGGCGGCGCAGGGTGGGCGCCGTCTCATCGCCGCGAGCGACTCCGGGCCGCTCGCATCGCTCTGGCCGCGATCGCGTTCCGTGACGCTCGAGGAGCTCGCCCCCGAGGACTACGCGCACGTCGCGCGGGCCTGCCTCGGCGACTCCGCCGCGCACCTCGACTTCGCGCGCGTGCACCGCTTCGCTCGCCGCCTCAGCGCGCGGCAGCTCCGCGAGAGCTGCGAGGCCGTCGCCGCGGACGCCGCGGCGGGGACGCTCGACACCGAGCGCTTCGTCGACCACCTGCGCGCCCACCAGCTGGCGAGCAACGTCGATCTCGCCGAGGTGCAGGCGGTCGACCTCGCCGAGCTCAAAGGGGTGGACGACGTGCTGCGGGCGCTCGAGGCGAACATCGTGCTGCCCTTCGAGCGCGCCGATCTGGCGACGGAGCTCTCGCTGCGCCCGAAGCGCGGCGTGCTGCTGGTCGGTCCACCGGGGACGGGAAAGACGACGATCGGCCGTGCGCTCGCGCACCGGCTGCGCGGGAAGTTCTTCCTCATCGACGGCACCGTGGTGGCGGGGACGCCGATGTTCTTCCAGCGCGTGCACGAGGTCGTCGAGGCGGCGAAGCAGAACGCGCCGGCCGTGATCTTCATCGACGACAGCGACGTGATCTTCGAGGGCGGGGGCGACGCGGGGTTCTACCGCTACCTGCTCACGATGCTCGACGGGCTGGAGAGCGAGAGCGTCGGACGCGTCTGCGTCATGATGACGGCGATGGATGTCGGCAGCATGCCGCCCGCGCTCGTCCGCTCGGGACGGGTGGAGCTCTGGCTGGAGATGCGCCTCCCCGACGAGGCGGCGCGCGCGGCGATCCTCGCCGATCGCACGGCCGCGCTCCCCCGGGCGATGGGCAAGGTCGACGTCGCCGCGCTCGCCGCGGAGACCGAGGGGCTCTCGGGGGCGGACCTCAAGCGGCTGGTGGAGGACGCGAAGCTCCTCTTCGCCTACGACGTGGCGCGCGGGGTGACGAGTGGCGACCCCATGGAGTACTTGGCCCGCGCGACGGCCGCGGTCCGGGAGAACCGGCAGCGCTACGCGGAGGCGGAGCTGCGCGCGCGGACGCGGCATCCTGGTCGTCCCTCGTTCTTCGACATGCCCTTCGCGGCGATGCACGGGATGGCGATGATGGGGGAGGCGGGAGAGGAGGGGGGAGGGGTAGCGGGGGCGCTGCACGTGTTCGGGACCGGGACGGGCGAGGGCGAGTAGAAGCGCCGCCGGATGGTTCGGTCGGGAACGAAATACATCGCGCGCTCCCTGCGTATCTCCTCCTCGTGGGCACGACACTCCACCGAGCGCTGGACGCTGCGCGAGCGAAGAAAGACTCGCAAACCCTAACGGTGGCCGACACGCCGGATCTTCATGAGAGCGGTCTAATTATTGTCAGGTTGCGAATAATAGGAGGCGGTGCTAGTGTCGTCGCAGCGGTCACTGTCATTCCCTCTCTCCGATGTCGGGCATCGACGGCTCGCGACGGCCCATCTTCCTCGCCATCGTGGTGATCGAGGGCCGCGAATGGGCCGGGGACGGGGTGGACGTCGCGCGCTCGTGCCGGGAAATCCGCGGTCGGTGGCCCGCCGCATCGGTCGTCGTTCTCGCGGAGGGCGCGACGATCGAGCAGCTGATCGACAATCTCGGCTCCGCCTCGAAGGCCTCGCGCGACGCGTCGTCGGAGCGACGCGCCACGAGCCGTGTCCCCCCGGTGCCGCCCGGCGCGCCGCGCCCGGGAAGCCCGAGACTCAGCGATCGCGAATGGCAGATCGTCGAGCTGCTCGGTGAAGGGTGGTGCAACAAGGATATCGCGCGCGAGCTCGGGATCAGCCTCGCCACCGTCAAGAACCACGTCCATCACATCCTCACGAAGCTCGGTGCCGAGCGTCGAGGGCAGATCGTCGCGCGCGTCCATCCACTCGATCCGCGACCGGTCGATCGCGACGATCGCCGATGAACCTAACGATCTATTGTGCCGCTCCTCCGAAGGGCCTAGCGTGGCCGCTACCGCATAGCCCGCCTTCCAGGAGGAAGCGACTCCATGTCGATCGAGAAGCGGATCCCGCTGTCCCTGTTCCTCGGCGTCGCCGTGCTCGCGCCGCCGGCCCGTGACGCGAGAGCTCAGGATTCGACGGCCGTCGAATACGCGGTGAAGATCATCTGCGGGGCGCCGAACCGGCCCGCGCTCGCTCGGGGCCAGTACTTCACCGCGATCAACGTGCACAACCCGGGCACGGACTCCGTCAGCTTCCGGCAGAAGTTCGCGACGACGCGGCCCGGTGAAGTCCCCGGTCCCGTCTCCCCGTTCACCGGCGCGACGCTGGGACCGGATCAGGCGCTCGAGATCGATTGCACCGACATGGCCCGCCGCTCGCGCGAGCATGGGTTCTTCAAGGGATTCGCCGTCCTGCAGAGCCCCCGCGAGCTCGACGTCGTCGCCGTGTACACGGCGGCGCCGGCGGCCGATCGCCCCGTCGTCGCGCTCGAGGTCGAGCGATTCCCCGGTCGCAGGACCGGCCGCACCGTCTGTACGCTGCCCGATCTCGTCGTCGACAGCATCCTCCGACCCACGTTCGTGCAGGCGACGCGCGGGAGCCGGATCGACGCGATCATCCGCAACCTCGGCCCGGGCGCCGCCGCGGCGAGCACCGCGCGACTCATCGATCCGTCGACATTCGTCTCGCCGGGCGTCCCATACTCCGCGGTCGCGAGCACGCCGCCGCTCGCGCCGGGAGCGTCGGCCACGGTCACCTTCTCGCTGCCCTACTGGGTGTTCAATCCCGATGCCTCCCTCGAGGTGACCGCCGACTACAAGAACGACGTCGCCGAGTGCCGGGAGGACAACAACGTCAAGACGTTCGAGGCGGTGGGGTAGGACCCGTGCCGCAAGGAGGATGTGCACATGGTCAGGCGACAGAGAGCCGGCGCGGACGCGCAGATCGCGGAGCCGATCGGCGAGGGGGACCTGCGCGGCTCGCAGAAGATGGGGACCGCGGTCATCTCGGGAGCGACGTTCACCAACAAGTCGGTCGTCTATTACGACGTCAACGGGATCGCGATCGTCGAGGGTGACATCGCGCTCGGTCCCACCGCGCAGGTGGAAGCGACGATGGCGGCGTCGCGCGATGCCGTGGCCGCGGACCCGCAGATCGCGTACGGGGTCGGCATCTCAGGAAGCCAGTTCCGGTGGCCCAACTGCCGGATCCCGTACGAGATCGATCCGAATCTGCCTAACCAGCAGCGCGTCACCGACGCGATCGCGCACTGGGAAGCCAACACCACCTTCCGATTTCCGTTGCGCACGGCGGCGAACGCCGCGCAGTACCCGAACTACGTCCGGTTCACCGATGCCGGCGGCTGCTGGTCGCTCGTGGGCATGCAGGGCGGGCAGCAGACGATCAGTCTCGGACCAGGCTGCGGTGTCGGGAACGCCATCCACGAGATCGGCCACACGGTCGGTCTCTGGCACGAGCAGAGCCGCGAAGACCGCGACCTCTTCGTCACCATCCACTGGGAGAACATCCAGGCCGGGATGGCCGCCCAGTTCAACCAGCACATCGCGGACGGCGACGATCTGGGGACGTACGACTACGGCTCCATCATGCATTACCCGCGAACCGCGTTCTCGGCGAACGGGCAGGACACCATCACGCCGACCGATCCGAACGCACAGATCGGTCAGCGCAACGGGCTGTCGGCGGGGGACCTCGCCGCCGTCCGCGCGATGTATCCGGGATGCCGCATCGTCCAGAAGCTGCCGTGGCGCGAGCCGGTCAAGAAGATCTTCGACGATCGGGGGATCGTGAAGAAGCTGCGTGACGACCCGAAGCCCTTCCGCGATCCGAAGCCGATCCGCGATCCGAAGGGAGTGCTCGATCCGAAGGGACCGCGCGATCCGAAAGGGCCGCTCGACCCGCGGCCGAAGCCGGGATTCGATCCGATCCCTCCCGTGCGGCCCGGCGGTCCTGTGGCGGGTGGCCTCCTGCCCTTCGCCCTGGCGACGCCACATCACGCGATGCTCGGCGGCGGCGCGGGAGCGGCCGGCGACCCCACCGCGGCCTACGGCGCCGAACTGGCGCATCAGCTCCTCGAGATCGAGGCGGCGATCGCCGACGCGCAGGCGGCATCAGCGCACGCGGCCGCCGAGATCGCGCGGTTGCAGGCGCTCGCGAACGAAACCGCGGCGATCTATGACCAGGCCCTCGACGCGACCGGGCTCGGTGGGTGATCCTCGTCGTCTCGCACCCCGCTGACGACCACGCGCGCGGGGTGCTCGACGCGCTGTCGCGCGCCGGGCACCCCGCCGCGATGCTCGACACCGCTGCGTTTCCCAGGGGCGCGTCGATCGCGCAGCGCTTCGACGCGGACGGCGCGTCGTTCAGCTATCGCGCCGACGGTCAGACGATCGATCTCGACGCCTGCCGCGCCGCATGGTGGCGAAGACCGCAGCAGTACACCCTGCACGACGGACTCGACTCCGCCGCCGCCGAATTCGCGTACACGGAATGCCACGAGGCGATCGCGGGGCTGTGGCCCGCGCTCCGCGCGGTGTGGGTGAATCGCCCCGAGCTCGACGAAGTCGCGCATCACAAGCCCTACCAGCTGGCCGTCGCGCGAACGGTGGGACTGCCCATTCCGCGAACCGTCATCACCAACGACCCGGCGGTCGCCCGCGAGTTCGTCGCCGCGGTCGGTCTCGATCGCACCGTCTACAAGACCTTTCTCGCGACCGAGCGCCACTGGCGCGAGACGCGGATACTTCGCCACGAAGAAGAGCCGATGCTCGACCAGGTCCGGCTCGCGCCCGTCATCTTCCAGGAGTTCGTCGACGGCGACTGTGACGTCCGGGCGACGGTCATCGGCGACCGCATCATCGCCGCGGCGATCACCGCGCCGGCCGGCGGATACGGGGCCGATTATCGAATGGAGATGGAGACGGCGTGCTTCGAGCCCGTGGATCTTCCGGCCCGGACCGAGCGTGGGATACTCGAGCTGATGCGCCGCCTCGGCCTCATCTATGGGGCGGTCGACCTGCGGCGAACGCCCGCCGGAGAGTACATATTCCTCGAGATCAACCCGGCCGGCGAGTGGCGCTTCGTCGAGGAACGGACCGGCCAGCCGATCACCGACGCGGTCGCGCAGCTCCTGGCCGCGCTCGACGACTCTGGATGAGGGATGCAGCGGTGGCCGACCAGGAGACACGAGTCGTACGTGGCAGCTTCACCGCCCCTGAAGGCACGCCGAGCACACCGATCACCCTGATCGTGCAGGTGGAGGACGTCTCGCGAGCGGACGCGCCTTCACTCGTCGTCGCCGAGCTGCGTCGCAGCGGCGTCCGGCTCTCGCCGGGCGACGAGGTCCCCTTCGAGGTGGACGTTCCCGCGGGCGTCATCGACCCGAAACACCACTACTCGGTGCGCGTCCACGTCGATGCGTCAGGGAGCGGCAACATGAGCAGAGGCGACCTCATTACGACGCAGTCGTACCCGGTGCTGACCTGGGGCCATGGCACCGAGGTTCGGCCGCAGCTTCGAAGGATCTAGCAGGGGCGTCGCCTTCCGTGGCCGGTTAGATTTCGCGGGTCATGCCGACGGGCCGCGCACGCGCCCGATCGCGCCGCTCGTCACCCGCTCCCGAGAAGTGCAGTGGCACCACAGTTCATCTACGTAATGAAGGGGCTGCGCAAGGTCATCCCCCCTTCGCGCATCATCCTCGACGACATCTGGCTCTCGTTCTATCCCGGCGCGAAGATCGGCGTGCTCGGGCCTAACGGCGCGGGGAAGTCTTCACTCCTGCGCATCATGGCCGGC
>DASVXU010000185.1:0-9235 GCA_036392515.1 Gemmatimonadaceae bacterium
CACCAACACCCCAACGTCGGAGCGCAGCAGGCGCCGGATCAGGGTCGCAAGCTGCGCGTCTGCCTGGTGCGCGAGAATCAGCACGGCGCTGGTCATCCCACGAGCCTAACGCCGCGCCGCTCGGTCCGCCAGACCACCGCGTATACCCCCGCCGCATGAAAATCGGAAAAGGGTTGGAGCGCTTCGGCCACAACATTTCGGGCCTTGTCTCCACCGACGTCCAGAGGGCATGGGCCACACGCTGGAGAAGGTGGCCCCGTTTGCGAGCCTGATCCCCGCGTAGCTTAGAAAAGCAGAGACTTATCGAGCGGGATGTCCGATATCCACCAGCGAACGCCGAGACTCTTCAGAACCCCAACCTGCGACGGCCCCTTCAACGTGAACGCACCGAGGACCGAGCCTCGAGCGACAAGAACGGAGTCGAAGCCGGTCATAGTCGACGCGTTGTTCCGGATCGCGCTCTCCTCGACGATCACCGCGGCGTTGCCGAGGCTGAGCACGGGAGCCGGGTCCGTCGGGGATCCCCTAAGCCAGCCAACCATCACGCGAGGATCTGCCTGACGTACGCGCGTCAGGTAGCTCATCTCGAAGCTCGTCACCATTGTTTGGTCGAGGGCTCCATGGCTACGCACCATGGCCATAAGCTTCGCCAGCTGTGCTGTGCTCCATGGTCCCTTTAGGTCGAGGATCAGCAGTCCTCGGCCCTTCACTTTTTCGATCATTTCCTCCGCCAGCGGCACCTGGCATGGAGTCCATTGCGCTCCTTTCTTGGAGCATGCATCCAAGGCCCGTAGCTGCGTCAACGTCAGCGCCTGGACGCTGCCGGTGCCGTTCGTCGTCCGATCCACAGTCGCATCATGGATGATGACCGGGACGCCGTCGCTCGTCAGCTGAACGTCCGCCTCGATCCCGTCCGCGCCATGCGCCAGCGCGCTGTCGGCCGCAACGAGCGTATTCTCCGGGTAGACCGCCCCGAATCCGCGGTGCGCATACTCCCGGACGCCGCTGAGCGGTGGGAAGCTGGCGCGCACAACCGCTGACGCCGTCCGACTCCCGGCCAGAGCGGTAATCGTGGCGACTCCTGCCCGGATCGCACGCACCTCCCCGGATGGGCTGACCCGAACCACGGTCGTGTCAGTGCTGCTCCAAGCGACACGCGTCGACATCGCCCCGCCGGACGCCGAAAGCGCGGTCGCAGTCAGCGGTGCAGAATCGTCGGGGATCAGTGTCAGAAGCTGAGGCTCGACCGTGAGCTGCGAAACCGGGTCCGGCGTCGATGTCGCGGTGTTTGCGCAGTCGAGCGTTGAACCAACTACCACAATCAGCGCGACCGATCGTATCCAGACACTCGGCATGGATCGCATCTTGGCGGGTGGGCGTGCGCAGGGCTTCCGTGAAGGACTCGGGCGAGGCTTGGAGAGTCACCCTGCGGGAGCGCAAAAACTGTGACGGGCCCGACAGCAAAATCGGGCCCGTCAATTTGCAGCGCGGAGGGCTGGTTGGCTACTTCCTCGTCACCACCACCACGATCGCCACCAGGCTCGCCAGAATCTGCGCCACCGAGCCCGCGATCGCCGTGTAGTCCTTCTTGTCGTTCGGATCCTTCTCCGGCACGAACACCACGCTCCCGGGGCCGGGCTCGGGGTGCACCTTCACCAGCAACGTCCGGTGAACGCTCTCCACCTTACCGTTCGCCTGCGTCACGTACGCACGGCCCGCGTCCGCGAGCCGGCTCGTACCACCGGCCGCCGCGATGTAGTAGTCCATCCCCTCGCCCGGGCGATACGGAATCCCCACCGGCGAGTTCACCGCGCCGCGAACGTTCACTACGCCGCTGTATCGCGGCACGTAGATCGAGTCACCCTCGAGCAACACGAGGTTGTCGCGATGCTTCCCGCTCTTCAGCACCGCCGGCAGGTCGACACCGATGCGCCCGACGTGGTTCGCCTTCCGATAGAAGACCACACCCCCGGCGTATCCCTCGTTCGTCAGCCCCCCCGCCCGCCGGATCACATTCGACAGACGCTCCGTCTTGGTCATCAGCGCGTACGACCCTGGGTACTCCACTTCGCCGGTGATCGACACCGTCCGCTCCAGCTCCCAATCCGGCTGCTGAAGAATGAGCACGTTGTCATACGGCTTCAGCGCCACCTCCGCCGCCCCGCCCGCCGGCACCTGGAGCCCCGGCGGTCCGAGGTACTTGTCCCCGCTCCCGTCCCGCTCGAACAGGTAGCTCGAGTCCATCGGCGCCCTGAACGCGATCGCGGTGATGCCGCCGGCGCGGTTCTCCGGCAGGCGCGCGATCTCGGCCTCCTTCAGGTACGCGCTCTCCTGGAGACCCTTCGCCATCAGCACGAGGTCGCGCAGCGTCATCCCGTCGCGGTACGGAAAACGGCCGCCGGAGCGCACCGCGCCATAGATCGAGACGTACCGCTGCGGGCGCAGGTCGGTCAGCGAGTAGAGCGTGATCTCGTCGTCCTCGCGCAGCGCGATGTCCTCCATCGGCGCGCCGGTCGAGTCGCGGAGCGCGGCGCGGAGCTGGATCCGTGTCGAGTCGGGCTGCAGCCGCGAGATCAGCACCTGGCCGAGGTAAGTGTCCGGCCGCGGGCCGCCCGCCTTGTGGATCGCCTCGCCTAACGTCATCCCCGGAGTCATCCCCTGCGGGCCCGGAGTCCACACGTTGCCGTGCACCGTCACGCGCTGCCTGACGCGCTCGGCGACGGGGAAGACGTGCACGACGTCCCCGGCTTCCATCGGCAGGGCGGGGCCGTAGCCGGTCGCGAGCGCCTCGGACGAGACGTCGACGACGACGCGGTCGCGCCCCCCCGCGGTACGCTGGGCGGCGGGGACGATGCGCTCGATCTGCACCCGACGACGCGCGGCGCGCGCGGTGAACCCGCCGGCCGCGTGCAGCACGTCGGCGAGGGTCTCGCCCGGCTTCAGCTCGTAGGTCGCGGGACGCAGGACTTCGCCAACGACGCGCACGCGCGACTTGTACGGCGGGACGAAGACGATGTCCCCGTTCTCGAGGCGCACGTCCTTCGACGCGTCGCCGTTGAGCAGATAGTCGTAGACGTCGAGGGTGCTGACGACGCTGCCCCCGCGACGGATCTCGACGCCGCGCAGCGAGCCGCTGAGCGACGGGCCGCCCGCCGCGTAGAGCGCGGTGAGCGCGGTCCCGGCGCTCGAGACGCGATAGCTTCCCGGCGCGACGACGTCGCCGACGACGAACACCTGGTTGCTGCGCAGACGGGAGACGCTCACCGAGAAGCGCGTCGTCCCGCCGCCGCGGCGCACGCCGGAGTAGACGCGGCCCAGCCGCGCGTAGAGCAGATCCTCGAGCTGGCCGAGGGTGAGGTTCGCGACGTGGAGCTGTCCGACCTGCGGGATGACGACGAACCCCTCGCGCGTCACGTCGAGCGTGTGGGCGAGCTCGACGTCCCCGGTGAGGATCAGCACGAGCTGGTCGCCGGGGCCGAGGCGGTAGTTGGCGTCCACCGGGCCGGCGCCGTTAGGGTCGAACTGCGAGGTGCCGCCCTGGAAGACGTTCAGCCCGAAGACGGTGTAGCCGCTGTCGCGCGGGGGCGCGATGAGCGCGGTCGCGGCGGTGTCGTCGGGATGGTTGGCGCGGAAGGACTGCGTGTCGAGCGGCGCCGCGATGGGCACGACCGCGGGACGCACGGGCGCGAGCCCGACGTCGAGCGAGTCGGTCATGCCTAACGCCCGCGCCGCCGCGAGAACGCTCTCGCTCGGGCCCGCGCTGTCGGGCGTGGCGCGCATGTCGGCGAGATAGGGGTCGAGCAGGTCCTCGGGGTACCCCTCGGCGCGCAGCCGCGCGCGAACCTGGTCGGGGGTGAGGCCGCTGCTCGCCAGGCGCTGCCGCAGCTGCGCGACGAGGTCGGGTCGGGTGCGCAGGAGCTCCTGCGCCTGCGCCGGGGTGGGGCGCTGTGCGAAAACGGGTCGCGCTCCGACGCACACGAGTGCGACCGCGAGCAGCGACCCGGTCGTGAAAAATCTCATGACCGACACTTGTAGTGACTTCCGCGGCCGGGGGAGACCGTGGAAAGTGGTCGCGCAGGGACTCGAACCCCGGACCTCTGCTGTGTGAAAGCAGCGCTCTAACCAGCTGAGCTACGCGACCGGACGCCGGACAGATCGGCATCCCGCGATGGCGTACATCCGGGCCATCGCAGGACGTCCCAACCTAACCGCCGGTAACATCGAATGGTAGGGGGGCGGGCTCAAGTATTCTCTCGGCTGATCTGGCTTCAACACTGCGAGGAGAGACGAGAGAGGCTCCGATGAAGAGATGAGAGATCAGAGAGCGCGGCGGCCTCTCTTCTCGCTCGTCTCTCCATCGGAGCCTCTCTCCTCTCTTATCGCCCTGTCGTGGCCAGTCGAGGCGAGAGGGACGAGGGATGGGCCCTGCGGGATTCGAACCCGCGACCGTCAGATTATGAGTCCGCTGCTCTAACCGGCTGAGCTAAGGGCCCGCGTGACGAAAAGTAGGGATCGGCGAGGGGCGGGGCAAATCGCGCGGTGCGTCAGTCGTGGACGCTGGTGGCGAAGCGGAGGGCGGGGGTGAGCGAGAGCTTCATCCGTCCCTCGAAGCCGCTGCGCGAGCGGCCGGGCACGTGGTCGGCGTTCGACGTCGCCTGCCAACCGATGTCGGCCGAGAACGAGACCGATCCGCTCGTGCTCCACTGCGCGCCGACCCGCCGCACCTTCTCGACGACGCCGGCGAAGATCTCCGGCGTCCGGGCATACTGAGTCGGCAGCGGGAAGGCGGCGTGGAAGTCGCCCTCGCCCTGACGGCGGAAGGCCCCGTACAGCCGCAACGGGCCGCCGATGGGCGGCGCGAGCTCGACGCCGCCGCGCAGCTCGTCGTAGTCCGACTGGCCGCGCGCGAGGCCGAGCCCGAGCGACTCCCACCGCTCCCAGGGAAGAATGGTGCGATAGGTGAGATTGTCCACGCGCGTGTACGACGCGAACGCGGCGCTCGCCATGCCTGACGGCACGGGCACGCCCTCGACGCTCAGCGTCCCGCCGAAGCTCGGCGGCTCCTTGCAGTTCACCGCGCAGCGGTCCACCTGGAAGTCGTCGGCGAGCAGCTGCGCGGCAAAGGTCCCATGACGCGCGGTGCGCAGCGCCACGTCCACCGTGTAGCTCACGTTGAGGCTCTTGTGCTCGTCGTACTGCGCGAGATCGTAGAAGCCGAAGGGGTTCGCGAGCATCAGGTCGAAGCCGCGCGCCGGTCCGCCGTAGACGACGGCCTCCGCCGCCGCGATCTCGAGCGACCGCCACCGTCCGGCGAGGCGATGCGCGGCGAACCAGCGCTGCGCGACGGTGTCGGACGCGACGCGGCGGTCGTCGAGACGCGCGACGATCGTCGAGAGGTGCAGGCGGTCAACGCCGAGCACGAGCTGCAGGTGGTCGTAGCTGTCGGCGTAGTGGCCGAGCTGCAGGCCGTGCAGCGGGGCGGGCCCCCAGTTGCGCGCGACGCGGCCGACGTCGAGCGACGCCCAGCGCCAGCGCGCCGCGAGGTACGCCTCCTCGAGCCGCGCGGCGATCACGCGATCGGACTTGCCGGTGAACTCGGGATCGGCGCGCAGCGATCGATCGAGCCGGAGGCGCGAGACGCCCACGAACGCCGGCGACTGCAGCCCGACGCGCACGTCGGCGCCGGGATAGACGCCCCCGCTCGTGGTGTCGGCGAGCATCAGCTCGCGGCGCCCCGTGCTCTGCGCCGTGACGAACGGCACGAGCTCCGCGCCCAGCGTGAGCGCGCTGTCGGCGCGATCCCCCGCGTCATAACGGCGCGATGCCGCGAGCGCCGCGCGGAGCCAGCGCTGGGGCGCGAGCTGCGCGCGTGCGCTGTCCGCCATCGCGCCCTCGACCGCGGCGCGCACGTCGCGCGCGCGGTACGGCCGCTCGAGCGCCGAGAGACCCGGCAGCGCCCCGCGGACGACGAGCGCGTCGATCACCGTCGCCACGGGGTCATCGAGGGGGATGTACGCCGATGCCGGCTTCTGCGCCTGGACTGCAACGGCAACGAGCGACGAGCAAGCAACTACAACGAGCGACGAGCGAATCAACTTTACCGGTACCACGCGACCCCCTTCGCCGTCGGCGTCAGCACCAGCGCCGGCGCCGGGAACCGATAGTAGCTCAGCTCGTGCTTCACGCGGCGCCACACCTTGTTGTCGCCGGGGAGCTTCTCGGGATCGAGGTCGAGGCCGAGCACGATCTCGCGTCGCGCCCACCTGCCCCTGCCCGTCGTCGGATCGACATAGTCGGTGATCGAATGGCCGACGCTCGCGCGCACGAAGCCGGGCCACCAGCGCGCGGCGGCGTCGGGGAGCATCTCATCGACGTCGAAGCTGAGCCAGTAGGTCTGGCCGGAGTAGTCGGTCGTCGGACGCAGCTCGCTCCCCTGCGCGCGCCCCCAGCGCTTCGAGGCGCTCGTGCGTGCGTAGGAGATCGTCGGCTTCACGACGCGCAGGGGGGACCAGTAGTGCTGCGCGACGGCGAACCCGGCGCCGGTGGTGTTCGCGATCAGATCCGGCGGGGAGAAGCCGTACTTCGCCTGCTTCCCGTCCCAGTACTCGATCTGGAGCTGGAAGGCGGCGGCGTACGCCGCGCCCCACCACACGGCCTTCGTGCGCGAGACGCAGGCGCCGCCGAGCAGGTCGCTCCCGATGCGCGCGAGATGGTAGCCGCCGTACGCGTGGCCGAACTTGTCCATCTCGCGGAAGGGCTCGTGGCGCTCCCAGTTCGTCCAGATGTGCGGCGCGGGCTTCCCGGACCACCACGCCTGCCTGAAGTACTGGTAGAGCGCGACGTTGCCGGCGACGGCGGCGGTGCCGACGGTCGAGCGTGAGGCGACGCGATAGGCTCGCGAATCGCAGAGGCCCTGCGCGGCGGCGTCGCGCGGCGCGGCGAGTGCCGCGGTCAGGGCGAGCGCGGCGAGGGTCTTCCGAAGATCGTGAGGCACGACGTAAGACGGCGCGCGCGCCGTCGCGTCACGCGGTCGCGGCGACGTGCGCGCGATAGGCGTCGTACGCCTCGAGCACTTCCTCGACGCTCACCGTCGCCGCGCCGAGCTTCCCGACCTCGACCCCTGCGGCGAAGTTGGCGATCACCGCCGCCTCGCGCATCGTCGCGCCCGCGGCGAGCATCGTCGCGAGGTACGCGGTCACCGTGTCGCCCGCGCCGACGACGTCGTACACCTCGCGCGCGGTCGTCGGGATGCGATGGGTGCTCCCGTCCGCCGAGAGCAGCGCCATCCCGCGCTCGCCGAGCGTCAGCAGCAGATGCTCGACGCCGAGCCGTCGGAACGTTTCCGGAAGCGCCTCGGGATGATCGAGCGACACGGCCGCTCCGAGCGCGGTCTCGAGCTCGCGCCGGTTGGGCTTGAACACGGTCGCTCCGCGGTAGGCGAAGAAGTTCCGGAACTTGGGATCGACGACGATCGGGATCCCGCGGCCGCGGGCACGGGCGACGGCGTGCTCGATGACCGCGGGGATCAGCACACCCTTGTTGTAGTCCTCGAGCACGAGCGCGTCAGCGTCATCCACCGCGCGACCGACCGCCGCCATCAGGCTCTCGACCTCCTCCCCCGACACGTCGGCGTCCTCCTCCTCGTCGAAGCGGACCACCTGCTGCGCGCGGGCGAGGACGCGGGTCTTCGTCGTCGTCGGCCGCGCCCCCTCGACCAGCGCCCGCTTCTCGGCGCCGATCCCGCTCAGCATGTCGCGGAGCAGCGTGCCGGGGACATCCTTGCCGATGATCGCCACGAGCTCCGCGGTGGCGCCGAGCGCGGCGACGTTCTGCGCGACGTTGGCCGCGCCGCCGAGCGCCAGCTTGCGCTCGCGCACCCGCACGACGGGGACGGGGGCCTCGGGGGAGATGCGGTCCACGTCGCCGCGAAGGTAGACGTCGAGCATGGCATCGCCGACGATGGCGATGCGGTGGCCCTTCGCGGACTGGAGAAGGGAGACGAGGCGGTCGCGGCTGACGGAGAGAGGCACGCAGGAACGTAGTGCAGGCGGGCCCGACGTGGGAGTGGACGGGGGCTTTCACCGCGACGTGGGATTCGACGTGGGACTGCGCAGCGAGTCGGGGAGGCGGGGACGACGTGGAACCTGGGAGGTCGGATCCCCGGTCGGTCATCCCATGTCGGTTCCGCGTCCCTCGTCGATCCCACGTCGCAGTTGACGTGGCCCGACAGTTGCCCATGTGAAGCGCCGAGTACGCTTCAACGTCTCCCCCCGTAC
This sequence comes from Gemmatimonadaceae bacterium, assembly GCA_036392515.1. Lineage (GTDB taxonomy): Bacteria > Gemmatimonadota > Gemmatimonadetes > Gemmatimonadales > Gemmatimonadaceae > JABFXC01. The sequence goes on from DASVXU010000185.1 coordinate 8,277, forward strand.
AACAAACAGTTTGGCCTCGTTCGTCAGCCGCATGAATGCGGCAGCGAAGAAGCGGGTTCTTCGCGTCCAGGAATACTTCGGGCTCGCGTGGAAGGCGCTGCGATTCATCTTCGCGCGCCCTTTCTACGCCACCGATCTCGTCCAGCAGATGGACGCGATCGGCGTGCAGTCGCTGGGGATCGTGCTCCTCACCGGGTTCTTCACCGGGATGGTGCTCGCGCTGCAGTCGTCGGTGCAGCTCAAGACCTTCGGCGCGACCCAGTACATCGGGCGCCTCGTCGCGGGCTCGATGATCCGCGAGCTCGGCCCGGTGCTCGCCGGCCTCATGGTCGCCGGCCGCGTCGGCTCCGGCATCGCGGCGCAGCTGGGCTCCATGAAGGTCACGGAGCAGATCGACGCACTCAACACACTGGGCACGGACCCGATCAAGAAGCTGGTGACGCCGCGCGTGCTCGCGGCGCTCATCATGCTGCCGGTGCTCACCGTCATCAACGACTTCGTCGGCATCCTCGGCGGCATGGTGATCGCCAAGGTCTATCTCGGGCTCCCCGCGTCGGCCTACTGGCGCACGGTGTTCGAGCAGATCGCGGCCGGTGGATTCACGTTCCGCTACATCCCGAACGACTTCATCCAGGGGCTCTCGAAGCCGTTCGTCTTCGGCGGCATCATCGCGATCACGGGGTGCTACTACGGCCTCGCGACGACGGGTGGCACCGAGGGCGTCGGCACGGCGACGACGAAGACGGTGGTGACGGCGAGCATCTCGATCCTGATCGTGGATTACTTCATGACGCAGGTGCTGCTGTCGCTGTTCACGCCATGAGCCGCTTGCCGATGACCCCTTCGCCCGTGCGCGCCGCGCCGAGGACTGCATGACGCAGGAGCCGCGCGACCAGAGCGTCGCCCCCGGCGGCACCGGCGAGCGCCCCGACGCGGGCCTCGACCGCCGCGACGGCGCC
>DASVXU010000186.1:0-31677 GCA_036392515.1 Gemmatimonadaceae bacterium
GTGACACCGAGGAGGGTCTGGAAGCGGTCGCCGCGGGCGAGGCCCGCGGACAGCTCCGCGATCGCCCGGGGCTGGTCGCCGGCGGGCGCGAACGGGGCGCGGAGATCGAAGGTTGGGCCGGACATGAGGCAATCAATATAACCGATCTGGCCGGTCTTTGTTCGGTGCGGAGTGATCCGGACGTAACCGGCGCCAGGGTTCGACGGTCCTTTACTCGGCGGCCTCGACCGTTGATCGAACCCCTTTCTCCTGGTCTCCGATGATCGACGCCTGGAACTCGCTCTCGACCCCGCTCAAGCTGCGCCTTCTGCTCGTGGTGCTCGCACTTCTCGGTCCCTGGTGGCTCGGCCCCCTGCGGATCAAGGAGAAGCAGAAGCGGCCCGGGATGCCGGCGGGGATGGAGCTCGTGCCCGGGATCGCGGCCGTCCCGGCGGCGCTGGCCTCCTTCGTCGCCGAGACTCAGCGCACCCTGACGGCGCTCGGCTTCGGGAGGTTCGGCATCCTGAAGCAGCAGCAGGGGATCGTGCTGCTCGGGATCGACGACACCGGCACCGTCGCCGCGGGACTCGCGCTTCCGAAGGCGAACGGGACGATCCACTCGCTCGTCGGCTTCACGACCCAGCTCGCCGGGGGAACGAAGATCCGCACGTCGAACTCTCCCCTGCCCTCCATCGTGCCGGCACCGTCGGGGGAGGACCGTCTGCGCGTGCACACCGAGCGCGACGCCGCGCGACTCCATGCGCTTCACAAGGCGCGCGTCGCCCAGGCGGTTGCCGCCGGCAAGCGCGTCGTCGCGCTCGACATCGGCGATCCCGTCGCGTACCAGCGGCGCGAGGAGCAGTCCTCGATCGCGCAGGCGGTGGCCTGCGGGTACTGGACGCGGCGCGGCGAGCAGCTCGTGCTGACGTGGAAGGGCGCGTTCCTGAGCGCGTGGCGGATGCTGCCTCCCTGGCGCCAGCTCTCGGAGCGGCGGGACTCGCAGGTCGCCTCGCGGCTCGTCCGGGCCTGATTCGCGGATGCGCGACTCGCAGTTCTACCTGGCGCTCGTCCTCGGCACCGTCGGCTTCATATACCTCGGCCTCCCGCTCCTCGTGCTGGCGCGGCACAGGCTTCGCGCGCATCCACCCGCGACGATGCTGCCGTCGCTCGACGAGGTGAAGGGCGTGGACCTCGAAGCGGGGATCATGCTCGAGCGCGGCGCCGCCGCGCTGCAGGCGATCGGATTCCGGACGGGTCTGCCGGTGCGAGTCGCGCCGTCGGAGCATCTCGAGGGGTTCGTCGTGGTCGGCGTCGCGCCTAACGGCGACGTCGCCGAGGTGTACGTCGCGCTGCAGCGGCGGGGAGCGCGACTCGTGCGCCAGCAGTGGACGACGATCCACAGCCATACCCAGAGTCACAGCCGGACGCTCACCTCGAACGTGTCGACGCGGCTGGGGATCCGGCCGCCCTGCGGCTACAAGCGGTTCCATGCGATCGGGGTGACTGACGTCGCGCACATGTACGCGCTGCACGAGCTCTCCGTCCAGGACGACGGCGGGCGGCGGCCCAACCCGCCGCGGCCGGAGGATCACGCGGCGTGGGTCCAGTCGGACACGGCGCGCGGACAGGACAACATGTTCGCGCGAGGCTACGCGTGGCGCGGCGGGAAGAACGGAGACACGCTGCGCCTGACACCGAAGGGCGCGTACCTGATCGCCTGGCACCAGCTGCCGCCGCTGAAGCAGCTCTCCGCCGCGCGCTCGCGGCGGCGGCTGGCGGAGATGGAGGAGCGTCTGGCGGGAGTGGAACGGACCGCGCGCGCGAGTTGACGCGCGCTCAGTCCTCCGCGGTGACGTTGTCCCGCCGGGCGATGTCGCTGATCCCCTTCACGCGCCGCACGGCACGCATGATCTTCTCGAGGTGCGACAGGTTCTCGACCTCGACGAGCATCGAGCCGATGGCCTTCGAGTCGATCGCCTTCAGCTCCATCGCGCGGATGTCCGTCCCCGTCGCGCTCACCGCCGCCGCGACGTCGGCGTAGAGACCGCGGCGGTCGTTCCCCTCGAGCAGCAGGCGAACGGTGAAGCGCTCCCCTTCGCGCTCCTTCCACTCGATCTCGAGGCGACGCTCCGGCTCGTGCTCGAGGAGCAGCAGGTTCGGGCAGTCGGCGCGATGGATGCTCACACCGCGACCGCGCGTCACGTACCCGGTGACGACGTCGCCGGGAACCGGCTGGCAGCACTGTGCGTAGCGCACCATCAGGCCGTCCACGCCCTGGATGCGGACCCCGCGCGGCACGCCTCGCACGCGGTCGACGATGCGATCGATGACGCCCTGCTCCGGCGGTGCCTGGTGCGCCGCGGCGACGTCGGGATACAGCGAGCGGAGGACGCGCGCGATGTCGACGTCACCCTGGCCGAGCGACGCCATGAGGTGCGTCGAGTCGGTGAGCCCGAGCTCGAGCGCCACACGCGTGAGCCCCTCGTCGTCCGGTCGGCCGAGCCTGCGGCGCCGCACCTCGCGCTCGAGCATCTCGTGACCGAGCTTCGTGGACGACGTGTGCTCCTCGTGCCGCAGCCACTGGCGGATCTTGTGGCGCGCGCGCCCGGTGCGGACGTGCGCGAGCCAGTCGCGGCTCGCCTTCTTCGACGGGCTGCGAAGGATCTCGACGGTATCGGAGTTCTTCAGCTCGCGCGAGAGCGGCGCGATGCGCCCGTTGATCTTCGCGCCGGCGATGTGCAGGCCGAGCTCGGTGTGCACCGCGAAGGCAAAGTCGATCGGCGTCGCGCCCTTCGGCAGCTGGATGACGTCGCCGGTCGGGGTGAAGACGAAGATCTCGTCCTGGTAGAGATCGAGCTTGAGGAACTCGAGGAACTCGTCGGGCGTCTTGGCGTCGAGCTGCAGCTCGAGCACCTGGCGAAACCAGGTGAGATGGCGATCGAGCTCGTCGGAGCCCTTGCCGGTCCCCTTGTAGAGCCAGTGCGCCGCGATGCCGTACTCCGCGGTGCGATGCATCTCGCGCGTCCGGATCTGGATCTCGAAGAGATGGCGGCCCGGGCCGAAGATGGTGGTGTGGAGCGACTGGTAGCCGTTCGACTTCGGCTGGGCGATGTAGTCCTTGATGCGCTCCTGCACCGCGGTCCAGCCGTCGTGGATGACGCCTAACGCGTGGTAGCAGTCGGGAACGGTGTCGACGAGCACGCGGATCGCCAGGAGGTCGAAGATCTCCTCGTACGGCTTGTCGCGCTGCTTCATCTTCTTGTAGATCGACCAGAGGTGCTTCGGCCGTCCGGTGACCTCCACGTTCCTGATCCCGGCGCGCCGCAGCTCCGCCTCGAGCGGCTCCTTGAGCATCGCGATGAGCTTCTCGCGCTCGCCGCGCTTCTGGGCGACCAGCTTCGCCAGCTTCTTGTACTCGTCGCTCTCGATGTGCTTGAACGCGAGGTCCTCGAGCTCCCAGCGGACGCGCGCCATGCCGAAGCGGTGCGCGAGCGGCGCGTAGAGGTCGCGCGTCTCGAGCGCGATCCGGTGCCGCTTCTCCGGTGCCAGGTGCTCGAGGGTCCGCATGTTGTGCAGGCGGTCCGCGAGCTTGATGAGGATGACGCGCGCATCCTTCGCGATCGAGAGCAGGAGCTTGCGGTAGTTCTCGACCTGTCGCTCCTGCGAGGAGCCGAAGGGAAGGCTCGCGATCTTCGTCAGCCCGTCGACGATGCTCGCGATCTCGCGGCCGAACTCGCGCTCGACGTCCTCGACGGTGATGCTCGTGTCCTCGACGACGTCGTGAATCAGCCCGCTCGCCACCGTCACGGTATCGAGCTGGAGCTCGGCGAGGATCTTCGCGACCTCGACGCAGTGCGAGACGTAGGGCTCCCCCGATTTGCGCGTCTGCCCGGCGTGCGCGCGCTCGCTGAAGCGGTAGGCGCGCGCCAGCAGGTCGCGGTCGAGTCGATCGGGGATCGCGCCGAGCGCCCCCCAACCGGGAATGACGAGCTCCTTCGCCGGGGCGGTCACAGCAGGCCCGCCTGCGCGAAGCTCGTGTAGCGTCCGCGTCCGATGATCACGTGGTCGTGCACCGGGATGTCGAGGAGCCGGCCGGCGGCGACGAGCTGCTCGGTCACGAGCCGGTCGTCACCCGAGGGTGTCGGGTCGCCGCTCGGATGATTGTGGACGAGGATGATCGCGGCCGCGCGCTCGGCGATCGCCTCCCGGAACACCTCGCGCGGATGGACGAGCGAGGAGTTGAGGATCCCGCGCGTGACGGTGACGTCACGTTCGAGGCGATGTTGCGCGTCGAGCACGGCCACGTGAAACTCCTCCACCGGTAGGTCCTCCAGTCGCGGCGCGAACACCGCGTGCACGTCCGCCGGCGACCGCACCGGCGCGCCCTCGTCGCGCAGCTCGACCGCCATCCGCCGTCCGAGCTCGAGCGCCGCGTGGAGCGCCACCGCGCGCGCCGCACCGATGCCTGCGTGCGAGGTCAGCGACGCCACGGGCTGGGCGGCGATCCGGCGCAGCGATCCACCGGACGCAGCGAGCACGTCCTGCGCCATCCCCAGCGCCGAGCTGCCGCGGCTTCCGCTGCCGAAGACGATCGCCAGCAGCTCGGCGGAGCTCAGCGCCTGCGCGCCGAGGTGCTTCAGCCGCTCCCGCGGACGCTCGAAGCGGGGCAGCTCTCGTAGTGATAACGTCATCGCGACGGCGGCGAAAGGCGGTAGCGCAGTCGCCGGGTCACAAACGTGATACCCGGCGTGAAGATTCCGGGTCCAATCTCGCCGGGCGTCCTCGACCGAGGATCAGCGCCCGAACGCACGCGCAATCGCTCGTTCGCGAGCGGCAGGCTGGAGGCCGGAGGCAGAAAGTGGGAGGCGACGGCGGACCTCGTCGGATCCCCGTCGCCTCCAGCCTTCAGCTTCCAGCTTCCTGCCCGAAGGGAGCGCGATCAGGCACGCGCCCCATGGCACTTCTTGAACTTCTTCCCCGAGCCGCAGGGGCAGGGATCGTTGCGACCCACCGTCTCCCAGTCCGTGCCCGCGCCGTCGCCCCCCGTGGCGCCCGGCGTCATCCCGGTGCCGAGCGAGCTGAGAGAGCGCGTCTTTCCACCGCCGACGATCAGCGGGTCCTTGCGCGCCATCGGCTCGTCCACCGGCGGCTCGCTGGGCGCGACGTCGAGGACGGTGTTGCCACCCTCCTCCTCGTCCACGTCGCGCAGGATTCCCATCGCGTCGTAGCGCTTCGCCGCGCGCCGCTGCTCGACGACGGGCGCCGGCGGCGGTGCCTCCTGATAGACGATCTGCATCTTCAGGAAGCGCTCGGTGAAGGTGTGGTAGATGTCCGCCATCAGGTCGACGAACATCGAGTACGCCTCCTGCTTGTACTCGACGAGCGGGTCGCGCTGTCCCCACGAGCGGTAGCCGATCGCGTTGCGCAGCTGGTCGAGGTCGTGGAGATGGTCCTTCCACTTCTCGTCCAGCACGTTGAGCATGACGAAGCGCAGGAAGTCGTCGCCGACCTCGGCGACGCTGTGCATCTTCTCGCCGAAGGCGCGGCGCCCGGCGTCGATCACGACGCGACGCACCTCGTCCGGCTCACTCGGCCGCTTCGAGTCGTCGGTGAGCTCGGGGATGACGAGCATGTAGTGCATGACGAGGTCCTGCGCGAGCAGCTCGTGGTCCCACGTGCCGTCGTCGGCGGCCATCGCGAGCGCGTCGTCCACCCGCTTCGTCAGCGCCTTGTCGAACATCCCCTGCGCCTCGCCCTTCAGCTCCTCGCCTCCCTCGAGCGCGAACGCGCGGAGCGAGTAGATCACCTCGCGCTGCTGGTTCATCACGTCGTCGTACTCGAGGAGCCGCTTGCGGCTCTGGAAGTTCTGGAGCTCGACGCGTTTCTGCGCCTGCTCGATCGACCGCGTGATGAGCGGGTGGGTGAGCACGTCGCCTTCCTGCGCGCCCATCCGGTCCATGAGCCGTGCGATGCGCTCCGACCCGAAGAGGCGCATCAGGTCGTCCTCGAGCGAGAGGAAGAACTGCGACGCGCCCGGATCACCCTGGCGGCCGGCACGACCGCGCAGCTGCCGGTCGATGCGCCGCGACTCGTGGCGCTCGGAGCCGATGATGTGCAGGCCGCCGATCTCCTCGATCTGGACTTCCTTCCCGTCCTCGTCCTTCACGACCGACGGCGCCGACTCGCGCACGCCCTGGCCGAGCTTGATGTCGGTACCGCGGCCGGCCATGTTCGTCGCGATCGTGATCGCGCCCTTCTGCCCCGCCTCGGCGACGATCTCCGACTCGCGCTGGTGGTACTTCGCGTTGAGGACGTTAGGCTTGAGCCCCTCGCGCCGGAACAGACGGTCGAGGGTCTCCGACACCTCGACGCTCACCGTGCCGATGAGCACCGGAAAGCCGAGCCCGTTGAGCCGCTTCGCCTCCTCGATGATCGCGTTGTACTTCTCGCGGCGCGTCTTGAAGACGAGATCGTTGCGGTCGTCGCGGATGACCGGCTTGTTCGTCGGGACGACGGCGACTTCCAGCCCGTAGATCTGGAAGAACTCGCCCTCCTCCGTCTCCGCGGTGCCGGTCATGCCCGCGAGCTTGTCGTACATGCGGAAGTAGTTCTGGATCGTGACGGTGGCGAGCGTCTGCGTCTCACCCTTCACCTGCACGCCTTCCTTCGCCTCGACCGCCTGGTGGAGTCCCTCCGACCAGCGGCGCCCCGGCATCGTGCGGCCCGTGAACTCGTCGACGATGAGGACCTGACCCTCCTGCACGACGTAGTTCACGTCCTTCTCGTACAGCGCGTGCGCGCGGAGGAGCTGATGCACGATGTTGAGCTTCTCGCTCTTCGTCGCGTACTCCAGCTCGATCTCGCGCTTCCGCTGCAGGCGGTCGGCGGGCGAGAGCGAGTGATCCCGCTCGATCTGGTGCACCTGCTCCGAGATGTCCGGGAGGACGAACGCCTCGTGATCGTCGGGCGCCATGAACTCGACGCCGCGATCGGTGAGGTGGACGCTGTGCCCCTTCTCGTCGAGCACGAAGAGGAGGTCCTCCTCGAGGTTCGCGAACTCCTGCCGCGCCGCGGGCTGCTTGCGATCGGCGATGTGGTCGAGCTCCATCTTCTGGACCAGCGACTTCACGCCCGGCTCCTGCAGCACCTTCAGCAGGCGCTTGTTCTTCGGGGAGCCGAGGCGCGCCTGGTAGAACGCCATCGCCGCCGCGCGCTGGTCGCCCTTCTCCATCGCCCGCTCGCCGTCCGCGACGAGCTGGTTGACGAGCTCCGTCTGCTTGCGCACGAGACGGCCGACCGCGGCGTTGTGCTCGAAGTACGCGCCGTCGCTCTCCCCGCCCACCGGGCCGGAGATGATGAGCGGGGTGCGCGCCTCGTCGATGAGCACCGAGTCCACCTCGTCGACGATCGCGAAGTTGTGTCCACGCTGCACCCGCTGCTCGAGCGAGGGCACCATGTTGTCGCGGAGGTAGTCGAAGCCGAACTCGTTGTTCGTGCCGTAGGTGATGTCGCAGAGATACGCGGCGCGCCGCTGCGGCGTCCCCGGCTCGCTGTCGTCGATGCAGCCGACGGTGAGGCCGAGGTACGTGTAGAGGTGCCCCATCCACTGCGAGTCGCGGCGGGCGAGGTACGAGTTGACGGTGACGAGATGCGCGCCCTTCCCCGGCAGCGCGTTGAGATAGAGCGGCAGCGTCGCGACGAGCGTCTTCCCCTCGCCGGTCGCCATCTCGGCGATCTTGCCGAGGTGGAGCTGGATGCCGCCCATGAGCTGGACGTCGTAGGGAACCATGTCCCACGTCAGCTCGTGCCCGGTGACGGTGACCGTCGTGCCGACCAGCCGGCGCGCGGCCTCGCGAACGGTGGCGAACGCCTCGGGGAGAATCTCGTCGAGCACCTCCGCGATCGCGTCGCGAAGCTCGCCTTCGAGCCCCCCGCGCCCGTCGGCGCCGGAGAGCTCGTTGTCGATGCGCTCGCGCTCGGCCGGATCGGGCGTCGTCCGCTTCTGCTCGCGAAGACGCGCGATCGAGGCCTCGAGCTCGGCGGTCCGCTCGCGGATGATGCCACGCAGCTTCTCCGTCTGGCCGCGAAGCTCGGCCTCCGAGACGGCCTGGAGCCGTGCGTAATGCTCGTTGATCTCGTCGACGATCGGCTGGATGCGCTTCCGCTCGCGCTCGTGGCGCGTCCCCAGCACCGCCGTCATCAGTCGCTTGAACATGCTCTCCCCTATCGATACAGCCCGTGGGCCGCGATGTACGCGGCCACCGAGTCGGGCACGAACCCCCGCAGCGAGCGTCCCGCTGCGACGCGGGCGCGAATCTCCGTCGAGGAGACGTCTACCCGCCGTGTCGGCAACCGTTGCGCGTTGGCCGGAATCGCCATCTCCTCCTGCCCGTCGTCGCGCGTCAGCACGACGAGCGTCGCCAGCTCGAGCACCCGAGCCGGCTCGCGCCACCGGTCGAAGGTCCGGAGGACGTCGGCGCCCACGAGGAAGAACCGCTCGGCCGTGGGGTGGCGTTCCGCGAACGCCGCCAGGGTGTCGACGCTGAAAGATAACCCCGCCCGCTCGATTTCGACCGGATCGACCTCGAACCGCGAGTCAGCCTGCACCAGCAGCCGGGTCATCGCGAGCCGATGATCGGCGGGCGCTGTCGCTCGTCCCGTCTTCAGCGGCTGCGTGGCCGCCGGTACCAGCACGAGGCGGTCGAGCGCGAGGCGCTCGACCGCATCCACCGCCGCGAGCAGATGTCCGATGTGCGGCGGGTCGAAGGTCCCTCCGAAGATCCCGAGGCGCACGCCCTCAGGGCGTCTGGGGCGCAGCGGGCGCCGTCGTCGCGAGCGGGGCGTTGCCGCAGCGCTCGCGGACTTCGGCGTCGCGCGGGTAGCTCTCGCGCAGCGCGGCGCAGGTGTCGTCACGATCCGCCTTGTACGAGATCGCGTCGTAGGCCTGAACGAGGCGGAGCTGCGCCTGCCGCGAGTAATCCGTCCGCGGATACTTCCGGACGACGTCCTTGAAGTACAGGATCGCGGAATCGAAGGCCTTGCGGCGGAGGTAGTGGACCCCCGTGTCGTAGTCCTTCTTCGCGAACTCCGTCTCGAGCTGGTGGACGTTCTTCTCCGCCTCGTCGCGCAGCGGCGAGTTCGGGTACAGCGCCAGCAGGGTGTTGAAGGTGCTCAGCGACGACTCGCCGTACGTCGCATCGAGGGAGCTCTTCCGCCACAGCTTCCGGTACGACTTGCCCGCGAGGAGCAGGGCGTCGTCGGCGAGGCTGTCGTCAGGGAAGGACTCCATCAACCGACTCCAGCTCTGCGCCGCGAGGATGTGCTCCCCCTTCTTCTCGTGCGCCTGGCCGAGATAGTACTGCGATCGCGAGAGCAGTGTGTCGCGCGCCGGAAGGTCGAGCGTGAGCTGCTCGAACCCCATGATGGCGTCGTCGATCTTGCCGCGCTGGAGCCGCTGCAGCGACGCCTTGTAGAGCTCTTCGTTCGACGTGTAGTTCTTCGGGCTCCACGGGTGCGACGTGCAGGCGACCGCGAGCACGGCGAGGAGGAGGACGAGATATCGGTTCACGGGGGGCATGACTGGATTGCTACCCGGGAATCGGGCGGCGGTTCACTGCGGAACTCGGGGTCTGGCTCAGCCGGCTGCGCGACGCCGGGCGAGCATCGCCCGGTAGATCTCGATGCGCGGCTCTTCCGGATGCCGCTCGGCCGCCGCGGTCCAGACTGTGTCCGCGGTCGCCAGGTCACCCTCAAGATAAGCGGTCAGTCCGCGGAGCAGCATGGCGTCCAGCCACTCAGGGCGGACCCGCAGCACCTCGTCCAGCTCCCGGCCGGCATCGGCGTGGCGGCCTCGCTCGGTGAGGGCGCGCGCCAGGGCGAGGCGGATGTCCGCGTATCCCGGGCGGAGCTCCAGCGCCCGCTCGTACTGGGCAATCGCCTCGTCGAGGGCGCCGGCGGCGCGGTACTCCGCGGCGAGTCCCGCGTGCGCGTTGGCGAGCCGGTTCGCGACCATCACCGGGAACCCCGTCTCGTCGGGTTTCCCCAGATGTTCGGCGATCGCGAACGCCTCGCGCGCCTCATCCGATCGTCCCATGTCGTTGAGGAGCACCGCGCGATTGAGATGCGCCTCGACGTACCGCGGGTTGAGGGCGATCGCCGCGTCGAACGACGCGACGGCCTCGGCCTGACGCCCGATGAGCGCCAGCGAGAGGCCGAGCAGATTGTGCGCGTCGGCGTACGCGATTCCTTCCACGACCGCCTCGCGCAGCAGCAGCACGGCGCCGTGGTAGTCGCGGACGGAGAAACGCTCGCGCGCTCGCGCGACGAGATCGGACGCGCTATCCAACCAGCTTCTGCGCTCGCGACTTCATTCGCGGCGACCCGATGAGGGGACGGAAGTACTCGATGGTGCGCTGGAGTCCCTCGCGGAGCGGGATCGTCGGCTCCCACCCGAGCTGCTTGCGCGCCTTGCTGATCTCGGGCTGCCGCTGCTTCGGGTCGTCGGCGGGGAGCGGGCGGGTGACGATCTCCGACTTGCTTCCCGTCAGCTCGACCACGAGGTCGGCGAGCTGCCGCATCGTGAACTCGCGCGGATTGCCGATGTTGGTCGGGAGGTTGTCTCCCTTCTCGTAGAGGCGGTAGATCCCCTCGATCTCGTCCTCGACGTAGCAGAAGCTGCGCGTCTGGCTGCCGTCGCCGTAGAGCGTGATCGGCTCGCCGGTGAGCGCCTGCACGATGAAGTTCGTGACGACGCGCCCGTCGTGCGGCTGCATCCGCGGCCCGTAGGTGTTGAAGATGCGGACGATGCGGGTGTCGATGCCGTGCTCGCGGTGGTAGGCCATCGTCACCGCCTCCGCGAAGCGCTTCGATTCGTCGTAGCAGCTGCGCGGCCCGATCGGGTTGACGTTGCCCCAGTAGCTCTCGACCTGCGGGTGGACGGTCGGATCGCCGTACACCTCGGAGGTGGACGCGAGGAAGAAGCGCGCGCGGTTCGCCTTCGCGATCCCGAGCGCGTTCATCGTCCCCGTGGAGCCGACCTTGAGCGTCTCGATCGGGTGATTCAGATAATCGACCGGGCTGGCGAGCGAGGCGAGGTGCAGGACGCCATCGAACTTCCCCGGGACGTACGTGAACGTCGAGATGTCGTGCCGGATCAGCTCGAACTTCGGGTTCCCCGTGAGATGCGCGAGGTTGTCGGGATGTCCGGTGATGAAGTTGTCCAGCCCGACGACCTCGTAGCCCTCGCGGAGGAAGCGATCGACCAGGTGCGAGCCGAGGAATCCGGACGCACCGGTGATGAGAACCCTCATTCCTTTCCTCGGCCGATCGAGAGATAGGTGAAGCCAAGGGCGCGCATCCGCTCCGGATCGTAGAGATTGCGGCCGTCGACGACGATCGGACGCTTCAGCGCCTTGCGGATGCGTGCGAAGTCCGGATGCCGGTACTCGTTCCAGTCGGTGACGACGACGAGCGCGTCGGCGCCCTCGAGCGCCTCGTAGTTGCCCGCGGCGTACTCGATGGCGTCGCCGATGCGCCGCTGGGTCTCGTGCATCGCGGCGGGATCGTGGGCGACGACGGAGGCACCCGCGTCGCGGAGCTCCTCGATCAGCGTGAGCGCCGGAGCTTCGCGCATGTCGTCCGTCTGCGGCTTGAAGGCGAGTCCCCAGAGGGCGATGCGAGCTCCCTTCACCTTTCCGTCGAGCGCCTTCTTCACCTTGTCGAAGAGACGGTGCTTCTGCCGCTCGTTCGCGTCCTCCACCGCCTCGAGCACCGCGAGCGCGGCGCCCTGCTCCTTCGCCGTGCGGACGAGCGCCTTCACGTCCTTCGGGAAGCAGGATCCGCCGTACCCGGGTCCCGGGAACAGGAAGGAGGGACCGATGCGCGCGTCGCTGCCGATGCCGCGGCGGACGAGATCGACGTTCGCGCCGACCTTCTCGCAGAGATTCGCGATCTCGTTCATGAAGGAGATGCGCGTCGCGAGCATCGCGTTCGCCGCGTACTTCGTCATCTCCGCCGACGGGATGTCCATGAAGATGATCGGCTTCCCGGTGCGGACGAAGGGCGCGTAGAGCTCGGCCATCATCGAGCGCGCGAAGTCGCTCTCGACGCCGAGGACGACGCGATCGGGCTTCATGAAGTCGTCGACCGCGGCGCCCTCCTTGAGGAACTCCGGGTTGCTGCACATGTGGAAGGGGCGCTTCGCGTTCTTCGCGACGGCGGCGGCGACCTTCGCGGCGGTGCCCACCGGCACCGTCGACTTCGTGACGACGACGCACTCGCGCTTCGCATGCTTCCCGATCTCCTCGGCGACGGCGAGGACATGGCGCAGGTCAGCCGAGCCGTCCTCGTCGGGCGGAGTGCCGACGGCGATGAAGATGACGTCGGCCTGCGAGATCGCCTCCCCGACGTCGGTGGTGAACTTCAGGCGCCCCTGTGCCTGATTGCGCTCGACGAAATCCTCGAGCCCGGGCTCGTAGATGGGAAGGACGTTCTGCTTGAGCCCTTCGATCTTCTTCTTGTCGACGTCAGCGCAGACGACCGCGTTTCCCGTTTCTGCGAGGCACGCGCCGACGACGAGGCCGACGTACCCCGTTCCGACCACTGTAATGTTCACGGATGCTCCGAAATGATCCTGTTTGGACGCTGAAAAAAACCTATCGGGGCGTGGCACCACGTGCAACGCCGAGGCTGCTTGAGCCCGCCGGAGAATTTCGCAAGGAGCGCTCCATCGAGCGCGGCGCGCGAATCTGCGGAACGTCGAACGCACGCGCGGGGTGGAGCTGAGCTCCACCCCGCGTGTCGTGCGCACGACCGGGGGCGCTAGAAGTGCTGCGTCGCGTCGATCGTGAAGGTGACGCGCCTGTTCTGCAGCGCGCCCGGATCGTCCTTCCTCGCGCCGGGCTGCACCTGACGCACACGCTGCTCGCCGTAGCCCACCGTGCGGAACTGCCGCGACGGAAGCCCGAAGCGCTCCGTCATGACGTCGCGTACCGCTTCGGCGCGACGCCGGGAGAGCCGCAGGTTGTAGGCATCCGTCCCCGAGGGATCGGCGAAGCCTTCCACCGTCACCAGCGCGGTCGGATAGACGCGGCGGATGACGTCCGCGATCTGCCCGAGCACCGCGAAGTCGCTGTCACGCACGACGGCGGAGTCGAAGCCGAAGTGCACGGGGACGATGTACTTCGCGACGAGGTCGCTCTCCTGCCGCACCTCGACCTGGGCGCTGCGCAGGCTGTCGAGCAGCGGCCGGAGCTGCGCGAGCTGCCGGTCGACCGCCTCGCGCACCGCCGCGTTGATCGCCGCGGTGTCGATCGGCTGGGTGAGGATGACCGGAACCGTCGGCGTGTTGCTCGAGGCGCCGCCCCAGAAGTAGGTCGCGCTGACGTGGTGCTCGTCGCCGATCGGGTCGAACTCGTAGATCTTCGCGCCGGCGTTCACCCGGTTGCGGAACGCGTACTCGAGGCGGAACTGCCCGACGTTCACGCCAGCGCCCAGCGACAGCCCGCGACGGTTGTCGTCGCCGCTGGTATAGCCGATGCGACCGATCGCGACGCCGTTCACCGTCGCCTCGATGCCGCCCGCGCCGAAGATCTCGTTCTGCTGCGGGAACGTCACCTGTCCGACGAGCTTCGCGTCGAGGACGATCGGCTCGCCGCGGAAGAGCATCGGCGTCTCGAGCAGGTTGCGGTGCTTCAGCAGGTCGAACGATCCGGCGCCGTACCCGAGGAGAGGCGGACGCTTCGAGTCATTGTCGAAGGTCACCGCGGTACCCCAGTTCCGGACACCGCCGCCGAGCGTGAGGCGCCCGAAGATGTCCGGGAACATCATGCTCGAGTTGACGCCGATGGTGCCCGCCGACTGGTTGCCTAACGTCTCCTGGGCGTAGAACAGCGTGCCGCCCCAGAGCCAGTGCCGGGTCATCTGGATCGCGCCGCCGCCCTCGAGGGCGAGCTGGTAGGCGCGCAGGCGGCCCTGCGGCTGGTAGTTCTGCGTCTCCTCGATCGTCCCCGCGTTCAGCGCGCGCGCACCGATCCCGAAGGTGCCGAGCGCCGTCGGGAAGGTCACGACCGCCGCGGCGAGCTGCGTGTTGCCGAAGCCCTGCGACCCGGTGACGAGGAACGAGTTGGTCTTGAGCCGGGCGATGCCCGCGGTGTTGTAGAAGAGCGCCGAGGGATCACCTTCCACGGCACCCATCGCCTCGCCGAGGCCCACCGCGCGGGGGGTGACCCCGCGCGCGAGCAGCGTCGCCGCGTGAATGCCGTTGTCGGCGTCACCGCCGGGGGTGGACGTCGGGTCCTTCGGCGTCGTCGTCTGCGCGCCGAGCATGGGTGCCGCGACGAGAAGTGCGATCAGTGCGTTGCGAAGTCTGGTCATGAGTCGCGGCCTCTACCGGATTACCATGAGCTTGTCCTGCGCGAGCTGCCGCTTGCCGTTCACGATCGATTCAACCACGACCAGATACATCCCGCTGGCGACCCCCTCGCCGCGTCCGTTGCGGAGCGGCCAGATGACGTTCACCGCGTAGTCCGCGCCGACCAGCGTCGTCCCGCCGGTGGGAAGCGGCGAACCGGCGAAGACCGTCCCCGTCGTCTTGTAGGTCACGAGCCCCATCATGTCATAGATCGACAGCTTCCACTCCGTTCCCGGATCGCCGTTGAAGGCGATGTTCGCGATGTCGCCGTTGATCTCGCGCACCGGGTTGTTCCCGAAGAGGATCCCTCGCGTGCTCGTGACGATCACGATCAGCGGTATCCGCTGCGCGGCGGTTCCCTGCCCCTGGACTATCAGCTCGCCTCGATAGCGCCCGCCGAGGATCCCGCGCGGGATCTGCACCGTGACGACGATGCGCGCGGTGTCGCCGAACTGGATGCTGGCGAGACTCCCGGGTGAGAAGCTGATGTTCGCCGCCGGGATGATGAGGCCCACCGCGCTCTCCGAGCGGAGATCGGTCGCCGTGACCCGGAGGTCGCTCAGATCGGTGTTGCCGGTATTGGCGACGCGGAAGACGCCGCTCGCGCGCTGCCCGGCGCGACCGCGGATGACCACCGAGTCGAGCAGGGCCGCCGAGTCGGGGTCGACGATCGTGAACGACCGCGCCTCGGTGACCCGCACCTCGATGAAGATGCGGTCCTGCGCCAGCACCTCGCGGTTCGGCGAGTTGCGCACGCCGTACACGCTGTCGCGGATGGACACCTGGCCGATGTAGGTCCCCGCCACGGTCCCGCGCGGCACTTCGACGAACGCCTCGACGCGGGCCATCGTGCCGTTGGCGAGCGCACGCGGCAGGTTGACGAGGATGACGTTCGCCTTCGGAATCGCGAGCGCCGGATTCGAGACGTTCACCAGGTCGTTCTGCAGATCGATCGGCGTGTAGATCGCCGTGAAGTTGCAGGCCGCACCAGGCTGATTGTACCCGTCGTTGTCGACGTCGTACTGCGCGGAATCGGCGTTGATCAGGAAGAAATGTCCGCGATTCGTGCTCGCCCCGGCGCGACCGGTGAGGTGCATCGTGCTTCCCCACACGAGCGCGCCCTGGTTGTCCGAGATGTCGAAGTCGCAGAGGCCCGCGGGAAGCTGCGTCTGCGCCGCCGCCACCTGCGAGTACCCGAGCACTCCGGCCAACACCGCCGCCCGTCGGGCCCACCACATTGCGTTGTCGTACACGCTCTTTCTCCTTGTGTGCGCCGACTACGGTTTGAAAGAAATGACCACACCGCCCTCACCGACGGCCCAGGCCGCGGTCGCGGAGTAGGCTTCGATCCGCTGCAGCGCGGGGAATGTCGCGCCGTAATCGTCGGCGCCGCGCACGCCCTGTCGAACCCAGGTCGCGCCGCCGTCCGTCGTTCCGAAGATCAGCCCGATCCGGCGCGGCTCGCCGTTCTGCACCTGGGTGACGTAGCTGCCCACGATCCAGCCGATCTTGTCGTTATCGGGAGCGAACTGGACGTCGTAGTAGATGAGCGCCTGGTAGTCGGTCGAATCGCGCGTCGGGACGCCGAGGTTGATCCTCGTCAGCGTGGTCGTCCCGCTCGCGATGCGTCCGAGGAAGCCGTTGCCGCCGACGACGTAGATGTCGCCGTTGGAGCGGCGCGCGACGCCCTCGTAGCTCACGACCTTCCCCGAATCGGCGGCGGTGCCGGCGATCTCGGACCACGACTCACCCGCGTTCGCGCTCCGATAGATGCGCCCCGGGATGAAGATCACGGTGGATCCGTTGATGCGCACTCCGTGCGACGTGGCGACGAGGTTCGTCGTGTCCGTCGCGACGTAGTCGATGTCCGACACGCTCGAGAAACCCGCCGAGCCGAAGCCGTTGCTGAACGTCTGGACGGTGCGCCAGGTATCGTTCGAGGGGTTGAGCTTGTAGAACGTCGCCTGCGAGAAGGAGCCGCCCCCACCGACGCCGAACAGCCGGCCCGTGCGCGCCGAGTCGACGCGGAGCCGCGTGATCAGCTGCGAGCCGATCGTGAACACCGTATCGAAGCTCAACCCGCCGTTGGTGCTGTGCGTGATCACGCCGCGCGAGTTACGCGTGTCGAAGTGCGAGGCCCACCCGTGCTGCGGCGACACGAAGTCGACGTCGTACGACGCGGCGAAGTACGGCTGGTTGAAGCGCACCTCCCAGCGATCGGCGACGCGGCGGTAGAGCGGCACCTGGTTCGCGGCGACCCATCCGGAGTCCGGGGCGAACATCGACGCACCGGTGAGCAGCCCGCCCGTCGCGCGGGGAAGCTGATTCCAGTAGACCTGCGTGATCGGCGCCGCTTCCGTCAGCACGTTGCAGACGCGCACCCCCAGCGGGACGGTCCCGTCGACGCTGAGGAGGTTCTGGACGCGGATGCTCAGCGTCTCGCCGAAGGGCAGCGGCGCGCTCGGGGTGAACACGATCTGCTGGCCGTTGCCGGCCAGCGAGAGACCGCCCGGGATCTCGAATCCCGTCGTCGCGTTCGTGACGATCACGTTCGCCCCCGACACAGTCGATGGGCTGACCGCCTGCGTGAAGTTGAGGGTGATCGGCGCGTTCGCCGGCAGGTTGCCGGTCGGGCACGCGGCGAGCGAGAAGGCGGCGGGAGCAGGTCCCGACGGGTCCTTGTCGCAGGCGGCCAGGCCTGCTGCGACGAGCGCGGCGAGTGCGAGTTTGCGCTTCAGGATCACGGGCGTCACCGCTGTTGGAAGTTGAAACCGTGTCGATGCATCACGAGATATGGCTGGCGCCCCGTCAGGGAACGACGGAGCGCTGTCGATCAGCTCTGGGTGGTGCAGCAGACGGGGTCCGACTGGCAGTTCACGCTGCCGGGAGGATTCTTGCCGGGCGACGCGCTGCAATCGACGAGCATCTCCCGGACGGGATCGACGATGATGCGGGCCACGGAGGGAGCTTCGTAGGCCTTCCGGCGCGGGCGCTCGTTGACACGAGAATTCATTGGGATCTCCTGTTGACTCGAACGGTGGTCATCTCAGCTCGCGCATGCGCCGAGCGCACGCGGTGCCATCATGCGGTAGTCGGGATGCACGACGGGCTCGAGCCCGTTCACCACGTGCGTGACGTCGCAGTAGTACGGATCCTTCAGGTACGGGCTGCCGGTCGCGAGTCGCGAGCGCGCCGGGCAGCTCGCGCACTTCTTCCGCAGCGTGCAGCCGCTGCAGGGGGCGTCCTTCGGAAGCGGCTGCGTCACCCACTCGCCGATGCGCGCCCACACGTCGTCCCACTCCATCTCGAGCAGGGAGAAGCTGGGGTCGCGATCGATGACGCAGTGGCTCGCGTTGCCGAGCGCGTCGACGAAGAGTCCCGTCCGGCCGGCGCCGCACCGGTAGAGATCCTCGGACGTCGCCTCGGCCACGGTCGCCGAGCAGTCGCCCACCGGCGAGGGGCCGGCGAGATGCTGCGGGGCCTCGGTCATCGCCGACGCCCCTTCGCTCGTGAGCTCGATCTTGCCGTTGATCCGGTCCATCTCGTCGTGCAGCTGCTTCACGCGACGCGGCGCGATCCGGTAGACGACCGGCTGCGCGCCGCCGTCGTGCCGCGGGTCCATCGCCGTGTCCACCTTGTAGCGGAGGCCGCGCGCCTTCGCGTACGCGGCCAGCTCGGCGAGGTGCTCCTGGGTGAAGACGCTCATCGGCGTCTTCAGCACGAGCGGCGCCCCGCACTGCTGCAGCAGGGTGATCCCGCGCTCGAAGCGCGCGAACGAGCCGGGGATCTGCGTCGTCTGCTCGTAGATCTCCGCGTTAGGCCCGTAGATGCTGACCTCGACGAGGAACGGCGGGTGCTCGGTGAAGAGCTCCGCCAGCTTCTCGTTCATCATCGTCGCGTTGCTGAACAGCGTGACGAGGAAACCCTTCGCGCGGGCGTAGAGGTAGATCTCGCGGAAGTCGCGGCGCGAGAAGATCTCGCCGCCGGTGAGCGTCAACCACAGGACCCCCGCGCGCTCCAGCGTGTCGAGGATCTCCTTGATCTGGTCGGTGCTGAGATACGGGCCCTTGTACGGATCGAGCGCCACGTAGCAGAACTGGCAGCGCAGATTGCAGGTCGGCGTGATCTCGAACAGGCAGTTCAGCGGCACCCGCCTCGCGCGCGCGCCGCGGATGTGCGCTTCTACCGGCAGTCGAGCAACCTCGGTAGCCATCAGCTTTCACGCACCTCGTTTAGGGGGGACACCGCGCCGAGATCTACCATCGACACGACAAAGGACTCGGCGTCCGCTCGCGCGGTGGCCGGATCGACTTCGAAGTCCTGTATCAAATATTGCGCCATACCCTCGAGGCTCACCGGCGACGCGAGCAGATTCCACAGCTGCTCCGCCGTCGCGTTCAGCACGAGGAGGTCCGTCGACCGTTGAATCGGCTGCAGCGAGCGCGCCGAGGTCTGCACGAGCAGCGTCTCACCGGCGACGCGCCGCGCGACGAAGCCCGGCGCTCGTACGTAGAGCGTCCCTTCGGTGCTCATCGCTCCTCAATCTCCATCAGCTGGTCCACGATCCACTGCGACGTCCCCGGCCCCAGTGGGTAAGCGAGCTCGACCACCGGCGCGCTGGCCACGAGGTCATCGATGAGCCCCAACCCGTCGCCGAGCGCGTCGTCGTTCCAGTTGGGCAGCGCGAGCGTCGTCAGCAACGTGCGAACGACCTCGCGCGCGGGCCGGCGTCGCACGACCGGCGTGGCCGCGCGGCCGATCAGCATCACGACGCCCAGGGGAGCATGCCCGTCGTTGGCGATCCCCGCGCTTCCCGGCCAGGGCGTGCTCCACACATGGAAGCCATCGGGCTCGCGCGTCAGTGCCTGACGGTCGTCGTTCAACACGCGGACGTCGTCGCGTTCGAGCATCATCCTGGCGAGCGTGCTCTTTCCCGCCCCCGACACGCCGAGACACAGCGCCGCCTTCCCGGACGGCAGGATGAACGCGCTGCCATGCGCCATCAGCCCGCGCCGGCGCTCCGCGAGCGCGATCGCGTAGGCGGACATCTCCTTCCCGCGACGCTCCACGGGCTGCTCCGGCGCGAAGGCGTAGGAGACGTCGTACTCGACGCCTGGCCGCACCGTGCGGAGCAGGCGCTCGGGGATCGCTGCGTCGACGCTGTGGTAGCGGATCGCCGTCCCTCCCGCGCCGTCGGCGTAATACGTCATCCACGGCTCGATGTCGAACAGCGGCTCGAGCCCCGTCACGTCCACCGGACCGACGGCGTGACGGATCACGATCGGAGTCTCGGTCGTCGCCGTCCCGTGCCAGTCCGGCATCTGCGGCGGAACGAGATGCAGGGGAGGCGCGACGTGATGGACGATCGGGATTCCGGCGATCGCCTGCGAGGACTCGACCTGCATCATCGCGCGGCGGTCTGCTCGTGCTGCCAAACGCGGCGCGAGCGCCAGCGCGCGAGCACGCGCGACGGATTGAGAGGGGGACGCGCCGCGATCGCGGATGCGCGGGTGTCCTGCTGCACGGTGTCGGCGAGGGCAATGACGTCCCCGCGCGTCAGGGGCGCATCGGGGAAGGCCATGTTGTCGCCCTGGAGGAGAACCGACTCCGCGTCGGCCTCGAGGACGCGATGGAGGACCGCCTTGCCGCCGCGCATGACCGCGAACACGACGTCGCCGCGACGGAGCGGTCGGGCGGGGAGCGGGACGAGGCGGACGAGCGCTCCATCCTTGACCGTGGGCGACATGCTGGACCCGCGCGCGCGGATCCACATCGGCGCGCCGCCGCCCACGACCTCCCGCACGAGCCCGAGAAGCTGCTCGTCGGATACGGCGAGGGCGCGGAGCGCGGCCAGCGGCGCCGAGCTCACGTCGAGCGCCGGAGCGGTCCGCGCGCGGCGAAGTCGCGCGATGAGACGCGTCGCGACCTGGCGGGCGAAGGTCAACGGCTGGCGTCGGACGTGGCGCGGCCACACCCACGCGAGCGCGATGCGAGCCGCGTCGCGCAGCCCGCTCGCCAGAGAGGCGAGGCGGCGAACGGGATGAGACTCGTGGCGGGCGCGGAGCTGCCCGGCCGCTCGCTCCGCGGATGGCAGCTCGCCGTTCACGACGGTCGCGAGGAGCGCGATCCCCTGCTCGGCCCATTCGAGATGCCGCTCGACGCGGTGACGGACGGCCATCGACCGGACCGCAGCCCGCTCGCCCGCCGACAGGCGCTCCCAGACGGTCGCGATGTCGATCCACCAGAGGAGCGGCACCTCGGCATGCTTGGCGAGATGGAGAGCGAGGAAGAGCGGCAGCAGGGCGCCGCGCTGCGCGTACATGCGCACCCCCTCGACGTCCACCGCCTCGCCCTCGGGCGTCGGCATCGGGAGATGCGCGAGCATCTCCTCATCGAGCACGGTGGAGTGCACCTCGACCACGGACCGACGCCCGTCCCGGATGCGCTCGTATGTCCCCTCCGCCGGCGCCTCACCGAGCCTGTGGCGGTAGCCGAACCCGCAGAGCGCGCCGTGGGCGGCATCGCGCTGCGCGAGCGGCACGAAGAGATCGATGTCGTTTACCGGACGCGCCGTGACGTCACCGTACAACACCTGGGCGAGTGGAAGTCCCTTCAGGACGATCGGGGTGACTCCGCTCTGCTCCAGCGCGCGCACGACGTCCGCGAGCTCCAGCGCCATCTCGCGGGCGGTGGCGCCGGCGGCGAGGGTGCGACCGCGCCACCGCGCCGCGACCTCCGCCGGCGCGGCCGCGCGGATCGTCGCGGCGTTGCGCAGCCAGGCAAGCGACGCGACGCGCTCCTCCGCCGCGATCTCGAGCACGCGCTCCCAGTCAACGGCGGCCGGCGGCAGCTCCGAGGGAGGGAGAACCCGTGCAGCGAGTCGCGCGGCGAGAAGCCACTCCGGACCGGTGGTGCTAGCGGCGGTCATCCTGTCCGAGTCCGATCAGCTTGCGCACGCGATCCCGCGCGCGAGGCCGCGGATCGCCGGAGCGCTCACCGTCGTGCGACGAGTACGCGTAGTAGTAGTACCCGTAGCCGCCGTAGTATCCGCCGGCGGTGACGTCGATGTCGTTCATGACGGCGCCGAGCACGCGCGAATGCACCGCGCGCAGATGCGACGTCGCGCGACGGACCGCTTCACGGCTCGTGGAGCCCATGCGCACGACGAGGATCGCGCCGTCGACCATCGTCGACAGCACGGCGGCGTCCGTGACCGCGAGCAGGGGCGGCGAATCGAAGAGCACGACGTCGAAGCTCTCGCGCGCCTCGGCGATGACCTCCCGCATCCGCTCCGAGCCGAGCAGCTCGGAGGGATTCGGCGGCAGCTGGCCGCTGCCCATGACGAAGAGATTCTCCACGGGCGTGTCATGCACCGCGTCCGCCAGCGGCGACACGCCGATGATCAGCTCCGTGAGGCCGGGAGTCCGCGGCACCGAGAACGTCTTGTCGAGCACGGCCCTGCGGAGGTCTCCGTCGATGAGCAGCGTGCGCTGTCCCTGCTGAGCGAAGGTGATCGCGAGGTTCGCCACGGTCGTCGACTTGCCGTCGGCGGGACCGGGGCTCGTGAGCACGAGCGTCCGCGCACGCGACTGAGCGCGCGCGAAGGCGATGTTCGTGCGCAGCGAGCGGTACGCCTCGGCGACGACCGAGCGCGGGTCGGCGTGCGTGACGAGCCGGTTCTGCGCGAGGCCGGCCGATTCGTGCCGCTCTCCGGCGCGAATCGAAGGAATCTGGCCGAGCACCGGGAGGTCGAAGCGCTGCATCAGCTCATCCGGCGACTTCACCGAGTCGTCGAGCTTCTCGAGGCCGATGGCCAGCCCGATCCCGAGCACGAGGCCGAGGAACATCGCGAACATGATCGCGCGGCGCCGCACCGGGGCGACGGCGAACGAGGGCAGCGACGCCGCGTCCACGACGCGAACGGTCGCGCCATCCGCCGACTCCGCGATGCGCGCGAGCTGCAGCTGCGCGAGCAGGTTGTCGTACGCGGTCTGCGTGGTGCGGACGTCGGCCATGAGCCGCGCCTGCTCAGACTCGAGCGGCGGATAACGCTCCGCCTGACGGCGCAGGTCGTCGATCGACTTGTCGTACGAGGCCAGCCGCGACTGGATACCCTCGAGATAGACGCGGCTCGCTTCCTGGAGATCGCGCTTCGTGCGCTGGATCAGCTTGTCGGTGGCCTGGACGTCGCGGTCGTTCGAGTTCTTTCCCGTCGCCATGATCTCCTCGCGCGTCTTGAGGAGATCGAACCAACGGTTGTAGAGGTTCGCGACGTAGGTGTTCTTCGTGATCGCCTCTGTTCCGGCGAGCCTGCGGAGATCGTCGTCGACCGTGTCGGCCTGCGTCAGCTTGCCGAGGAGCTGCTCGTAGACCGACCGCTCGACGGTGGCCTGCTGCTTGAGCCCCTCGAGCTCGTGGACGTTGCTGAAGAGCGCGGTGATCTCGGCCGAGACGTCGGAGGTCTGGTGTGCCTCCTTGAACGCCTGCAGCCTCGACTGCGCGGCGCCCAGCCCTTCCTTCTGGCTGGCGAGCGCGTTCTCGATGAACTCCGTCTTGTTGCGGGCGCTCGTGGTCTGGAGCTCGCTCGAGAACTGCGCATAGGCCGCCGCGAGCGAGTTCGCGACGTCACGCACCACCGCGGGGTCGGTGCCGCGGTACGTGATCTCGATGACGTCGGTCTGCGGGATGACGCGCGTCGAGGTGCCTCCGCGGATCTCGGCGGCCGCACCCTCGAGCGGCACGACCGCGAGCACCACCGACTCGTCCCTCATGCTCGGGCGCTGCGGGACGAACAACGACAATCCCCCGCCGTTCAGCCGCGTGCCGTACGGCGCGCTTCCCAGCTCGGTGCCGCCGCCACGCAGCGAATACGCTTCCGGTCCGAACCGGAGCTCGTATTCGCCGTTGCGCGCCGACGGGTCGACGAGGGGTGTGCTGTCGCCGAATACGGCGAGCCGCGAGTGCTGTGGTCGAACGATCCGCACGCGCAGGCCGGCCTTCGCGGCGGCGCGCTCCGCCACGCTCTGGCTCCGGATGAGGAGCTGCTCCGACTGCAGCGGGTCGATGCTGTAGGAGCGAATCTGCGGCTGGGCGATGCCCTGCACCGCGGGCGCCGCCTGCTGGAAGCGCACCGTCGCCGTCGCCTCGTAGATGCGGGGCTGGCGCACGGTGCGCCACACGCCCGCCGCGGTGACGAGCGCGAACGCCGTCGCGATGAGGATCCACCGACGGCGGATGATCGCGAGCAGCTCGCGCGGGTTGAACTCCGTCGCGCCGGCCTCGTCCTTCGATTCACCCGATCGTGGATCGATCGGATCGTCGAGCAACGGGCGTGTCGGGTCTGGGGTCATGAACACTGGTCGGGTAGTCTATCGAGGCCGAGACGTCACGATGAAGGTCGCGATGCTCAATGCGGTCGTGGTCAATCCAAGCACGAACGTCAGCGTCTCACGCGTGAATCCTGTCTTTCGCGGCACCACCACCACGTCGTTCGAGTACAGCACGACGCGGCCGGAGGCGCTGCCCGCGAGCGCGCTCTGCAGGTCCACCTCGAACACCCGCCCCTCGCGTACCACGCGCGTCCTGCTGAGGTTCGCGTTCGGCGTCGGACCGCCCGCGATGGTCAGCAGCTGGATCAGGCTGATCCCCGGATCCACCGGGTAGAGCGCGGGCGCTCTCACCTCGCCCAACACCGACACCCGTACCAGCGGCTGCACCGAGATCTCCGGATCCGTGAACCCGTGCGCCTGGAGCGACGCGCGCAGACTCTCGCGGAGCTGCGTCGGGTTCAGCCCCGCCGCCCGGATGATGCCGAGCCCGGGGATCTGGAGATCACCGCGGCTGTCGATCAGAAACTCGCCCGTGAGATCCTTCTCGCGGAAGACCACGATGCGAACGACGTCGCCCGACCGCAGCACGCCGACATTCCTGTCGAGCGTGTCGCGGATCCCGCTGTCGCGCATCGCCGCCGAGGTGTCCTGCGCCAGCGCGCTCGATGAAATGCAGGCGAGCGCGACGACCAGGGCGACCCGGCGCGCGATCTCAGGGAAGTCGATATGCATAGCGTCCTATGATCTGCAAACGCACATCCGATGCCGCAGTGCGCAGCTGGTTTGCGGGATTCCGGAGGTGCGCGGCCTCGAGCCGCGCCGTGAGCGTCAGCGGATACCTGAGATACGAGGCGCCGGCGTCGGCGAGGATCGACTGCTGCACGGCCGGACGGTCCGGCGTCACGCTCGGGTACGGCTCACCGGCATGGCCGTTCGAGTTGCGGCCGGCGCGCTGGTCGATGCGCTGCGCGCCCTGCCGCCAGCCGGATACGCCGCCGGTGAGCTGGATCGTCCCCGCGGGCCAGAGCTCGCCGCCCACTCGCCAGAGATCGGCGTCCGGACCGAGCTCGCTGCCGAGGGGCGCGTCATAGCTCTGGTACGCGGTCGCGTAGAAGTTGCGCAGATAGGCGTAGCTGTTCACGTGGCGATACTCCGCCACCGCGCTCGCGGGGATGAAAAAGGGCACCCCCTGAGTCCCCCGAACCGACCAGGCGAGCTGGTCCTGTGCGTACCTGCGATCCTTCGGGTCGATCTGGATGTCGTCCACCAGCAGCTCCGCCTGGAGCGCCGACGCACCGGAGTGCAGCCGCACCCCGCCGAACACCTGGAGGTTGTCGTTCTGGGTGGCGTTGGCGCGCGAGGTGTCGTTCTGCGTGACGACGTACGCCATCAGCGGATTCATGTACGCCAGCTCGAGCGTTCGCGTCCCGCGCGCGAGCAGGATGGTCTCTCCGAGCGAGAGCTCGACGGCGCGGGTGGGGCGGATCGTCAGCGAGTGGCCGATGAGCTGGCGGTAGAACCGCTGCCTCACGCTCCCCACGGGAAGGCTGTCGATCGCGGGGTCCATCTCCACGGAGGCGAGGCTCGCGAAGAGCGCGCGCGCCTCGACGCGACGCCAGCGCCCGGCGAGCTCGATGCGGTCGAGCGCTGGCCCCCATGCGGAGAGCGCGAGCGACTCGCGTCCCTCGCCGAGCCACGCTTCGTTGCCGCGGCCGAAGGTGAGGGTGAACCACCTTCCGAGCTGCGCATTGACGTAGCTCTCGCCGAAGTCGACAGCCCCCGAGGTGCTGCGGATGGCGCGCTGATGGAGGGTCGGGTCGTTGCGACGGTGCGTGTAGCCCACGCCTTCGATCACCCCGACCACGTTCTTCGCGCCCCACGTCACTCGCGCCTGGAGGACGCCGACCACCGGGGGATCGCCCTGCTCCTTCGGCCGGAGCCCGCCCCAGAGCGGCCTGAACTCGCCGTTCGAGAGCTGCGTCGCGCGGATCGTCGCCGCGCCGCCGGCGGCGAGCAGGCCCTCGTTGTCGCTGAAGATGTCGAAGGTGTCGCGCGAGAAGCGGTCGCGCAGCTCGCGCACGAGCGTCGGGGCGCAGGAGGAATCGTTCGCGGCACGCGCCATCGCGACGCGAACGTCGCGCACCAGGTACGGCCGGTAGGAGGAAATGCGGGCCGGCTGGCAGCCACCGCGGACGAGTCCCTCGAGGAGCTGATACGCCGGGTCGTCGAATGGAAGCGAGACCAGCGGGTGCTGGGCGTGCGCGGTCCGCCCGCTCAGCGCGACGCTGGCGAGGAGGATGGCCGACGCGACCGTGCGCCGTGCGACGGATCGCCGCTCGGCGCATCGCGGCCAGCACGCTCCGACAGTGGGGGGAGTGGTTGTCTCGCGGTGCACGATTTCGGGAAAAGCTGGCGACGCACGGTCACGACGGGCCGTGACCGTGATCGAGCGTCGCGGATTGGAGCCGGGAGAGCTCGGCTCGCGCGGGCCCACCTCCGGCCCGCCTGCCCGGGGAACGCAATGTTCGGGCCGTACGGCTGAGCCGGGCGGCGGACGCTACGGCAGGGGTCAGGATCCAGGGGTAAGGAACCGCGTCAGACGCTGTTTCTCACCCCTGCTCCCTGGAGGCTGCCCTTCCTACCGGCTTGCCAGCGTGACGACGCGCGCCTTGCCCGGGGGGACCTTGGCCAGCGCGTTCCGCGTGTCGACGATGACCTTCGCCTTCTCGACGAGCTTCCGGTAATCGACGGCGCGGTGGTCGGTGACGATGACGACGGCGTCGGCCCCTTCGATCACCGCGTCGGTCAGCGCGATCCCCTTCCGCTCGTGTCCATCCTCGCGGAAGCTCGCGACGTGCGGGTCGTGGTAATCGACCTTCGCGCCACGCTCCTCGAGCAGGCGGATGACGTCGAGCGCGGGGCTCTCGCGCATGTCGTCGATGTCGCGCTTGTACGCGACGCCGAGCACGAGGATGCGGCTTCCGCGGAGCGCCTTGCTGTCGTCGTTGAGCGCGAGGACGGTCTTCTCGACGACGTATTCCGGCATGGAGCTGTTGATCTCGCTCGCCAGCTCGATGAAGCGCGTCTTGTAGTTCAGGGTGCGCATCTTCCAGGCGAGGTAGTGCGGATCGAGCGGGATGCAGTGCCCGCCGATCCCCGGGCCCGGCGTGAACTTCATGAAGCCGAAGGGCTTCGTCGCCGCGGCGTCGATGACCTCCCACACGTCGACGCCGAGCTTGTCGCACATGATGGCCATCTCGTTGACGAGGCCGATGTTCACCGAGCGGAAGGTGTTCTCGAGCAGCTTCACGAGCTCCGCGGCCTCCGGAGTGGTCACCGGCACGGTGGTGTCGATGCAGGTCTCGTAGAGCGCGGTGGCGACCTCGGTGCACGCGGGCGTGATCCCGCCGACCACCTTGGGGGTGTTCTTCGTGTTCCACTTCTCGTTGCCCGGGTCGACGCGCTCGGGGCTGAAGGCGAGGAACACGTCCTTTCCGACCGCGAGGCCTAACGACTCGAGCCGCGGCTGCATCACCTCGCGCGTCGTCCCCGGGTACGTCGTGCTCTCGAGGACGATGAGAAGGCCCGGATGTGCCTGACGCTTCACCGCCTCCGCCGCCGCGATGACGTAGGTCATGTCGGGATCGCGCGTCTTGGCGAGGGGCGTCGGCACCGCGATCGAGATCGCGTCGGCTTCCTTCAGCTTGCTCTCGTCGGTCGTCGCGAGGAACTTGCCGCCCTTCACGAGCGCGGCGATCGCGCTCGCGGGGACGTCCTGGATGTGCGACTCCCCCCGCATCAGCAGGTCGGCGACCCGCTGGCTCACGTCGTACCCGATGACCCGGAAGCCGGCCTTCGCGAACTCCACCGCGAGCGGCAGCCCCACGTAGCCGAGTCCAACCACGGCGACGGTCGCCGACCGGTCGGCGATCCGCTTGAGCAACTGGTCTTTCACTGTGTCCTCGGGCGGAAAGGAGCCGTGTAGAGCGTCAGCGTCCGTAGAAGGCCCGGACCGCGCTCGCCACCTCGTCGAGCTGCGACTGGGTGAGCTCGGGGAATACCGGGAGCGACAATACTTCCGTCGCGGCCTGTTCCGCAATCGGACACTGCCCCGTCCTGTAGCCGAGGTACGCGAAGCAGGGCTGGAGATGGAGCGGCAGCGGGTAGTAGATCGACGATCCGATTCCCTTCTCTTTCAGGAAGGCCTGGAGCTCGTCGCGGCGCTTCGCGCGAATCGTGTACTGGTTGTAGATCGACTCGTTCTTCGGGTCGACGTACGGCGTGACGACGCCGTCGAGGCCCCTGAACGCCTCGTCGTAGAAGCGCGCGTGCTCGCGGCGCTTCGCGCTCCAGCCGGCGAGGTGCGGGAGCTTCGCCTTGAGCACCGCCGCCTGCAGCGCGTCGAGGCGGCTGTTGTACCCCACCTCGTCGTGGAAGTACTGCTTCGCGCCGCCGTGCACGCGGAGTCGCCCGAGGCGCTCCGCGATCGCCTGGTCCTGCGTGACGATCATCCCGCCATCGCCGTAGCCGCCGAGGTTCTTGCTCGGAAAGAAGCTGAACGTCCCGATCGTCGCCGCCTCCCCGGCCATCACCCACTTGCCATCGATCTTGCGGCGCGCGCCGATCGACTGTGCGGCGTCCTCGATCACCGGGAGCGAGCCGGCGACCTTCTTCACCTCTTCGATCGGCGCCATCGCGCCGAAGAGGTCCACGGGAATGACGGCCCTGGTCTTCTTCGTGATCCCGCCGGCGATCGCCTGGGGATCGATGTTGAAGGTCTTCGGCTCGATGTCGACGAAGACGGGCGTCGCGCCGACGTTGTGGATCGTCCCCGCCGTCGCGAAGAATGTGAAGGGCGTCGTGACGACCTCGTCGCCGCGCCCGATGTCGAGGGCGCGCATGGCGAGGAGGATCGCGTCGGTCCCGTTCGCGCAGCCGATCGCGTATCTCGTGTGCGAGAGGGCAGCGACCTCGCTCTCGAGCTGCTTCACCGGCTCGCCGAGGATGAAGAGCTGGCTGTCGACGACGTCAATCACGGCCTTGACCATCTCGTCGCGGATGGTCTGGTGCTGGGCCTTGAGATCGAGGAGAGGGACGGGCATTGCCGGTAGGGCTGGAAGCAGGAGGCTGGAAGCGGAAAGCGACTGCGGCGGGCGCGGTAGAAAGGTAAACGCGTTCGCCTTCAGCTTGCAGCTTTCAGCCGCCGCCGCGCGGAGACCGGCGTGGCGATGGAGTCCACCACGCCGTCAGAGCGTCACCCGCAGCGGCAGCGGGACGTCGGTTCCCGTCTTCGCCGACTCGTAGATGCCGAGGATCAGCTCGAGCGACTTCCGTCCGGCGCGGCCGTCGGTATCCGGCGTCGCTTCGCCGCGCAGCACCCGCAGCACGTTGCGGTAGTACGCCTCGTGGCCGAAGCCGTACACGTTGGGCGGGTTCGTCGTCGCGGCCTCGATGAGCTTGTCGTCATCGTCGTAGTCCGCGAACTGCCAGGTCTCGACACGGTTCACCGCGGTCCCCGAGATCTTCGCCGAGCCCTTCTCGCCGAGGATGGTGATCGACCCCTCGAGGTTCCTCGGGTAGGTGAGCATCGTGACCTCGATGGTGCCGAGCGCGCCGTTGCGGAACTTCAGCACGGCGATCCCCGTGTCCTCGGCCTCGATCCGCCGCGCGAGCGTCGCGGTCTTCGCCACCACGCTCTCGACCGGACCGACGAGCCACTGGATGAGATCCACGTAGTGCGACGCCTGATTCATGAAGGCGCCGCCGTCGAACTCCCAGGTGCCGCGCCACGGTGCCTGGTCGTAGTACTCCTGCGGGCGCGTCCAGCGCACGGTGGTGTTGGCGAGATAGATCCGCCCGAAGCGTCCCTTGTCGATCGCGCGCTTGAGGAGCTGGATGGGCGGGTTGAGCCGGTTCTGCTTCACGACGAAGAGATGCACCCCCGCGGCGTCGCACGCCTGGACCAGCTCGTCCGCCGCGGCGAGCGAGATCGCCATCGGCTTCTCGGTGATGACGTGCTTGCCGAGCTTCGCCGCCATGACGCCGTGCTGCGGGTGAAGCCCCGATGGCGTGCAGATCGCCACCGCGTCGCAGGCGACGGAATGCAGCATCTCCTCGTAGCTCGTGAACGCGGGGACGCCGGTCGCCTCCGCGGCCGCGCGCGCGCGCTCCGCGACCACGTCGCAGACGCCGACGAGCTGCAGCCCGCCGATCTTCCGGAACGCATCGAAGTGGTTGCCGGATATTCGTCCGCACCCGACGAGCGCGATGCGCACGTCGCGGCCGGTGATTGCCTTGCTCGTCATCTGGTCTCCACGCGCCGGATCCCCTCGCCTGCCCGCTCGTAGGACGATCCGCATGCCGCGCACGTCCCGACCCCGCTGTCCGGGAGCCGCTCGCCGCACTGGCACATCCAGCCGCGCCGGCGCGCGGGGACGCCCACCATCAGCGCGTACGGCAGCACGTCCGTCGTCACGACGGCGCCCGCGCCCACGAACGCGTACTCGCCGAGCGTCACCCCGCAGACGATCGTCGCGTTGGCGCCGATCGACGCGCCGCGCTTCACGAGCGTTCGCCGGTACTCGTTCTTCCGCGAGACGTGGCTGCGCGGGTTGAGCACGTTCGTGAACACCATCGACGGCCCGCAGAACACGTCGTCCTCGAGCTCGACGCCCTCGTAGATCGAGACGTTGTTCTGGATCTTCACGTTGTCGCCGATGCGCGTCCCCGGCATCACGACGCAGTTCTGACCGAGGCTGCTCCGCTCGCCGATGACGGCGCCGGGCATGACGTGGCAGAAGTGCCAGATCTTCGTCCCCTTTCCGATCACCGCGCCGTCGTCGACGTACGCGGACTCGTGGACGAAGTGGTCGCTCATCGGTCCGTGCGCGCCGCCGTCGCCGCCTCGGGGATCATCGCGTGCCACTCCTGCAGCGGCCGCACCGTCGTCTGCCGCGAGCGGAGGGAGAGGATCGCGTCCGACGCCGCGCTGGCCGCGGAGAGCGTGGTCGTATACGCGATGCGATGGCTGATCGCGCCCTGCCGCAGGGCGTAGTCGTCGTGCTGGGCGTGCTTGCCTAACGGCGTGTTGACGAGGAGCTGGACCTGCCCGTTCAGGATCATGTCGAGGCAGTTCGGGCGTCCCTCGTGCACCTTGAACACCCGCTCGACCGGGATGCCGCGCCCGCGCAGGTATCGCGCCGTGCCCTCGGTGGCGAAGATGCGGAATCCCATCTCGTGGAAGCGCCGCGCGATCGGCGTCACGGTCGGCTTGTCGTGGTCGTTCACCGTGATGAGGATCGTCCCCTCGAGCGGGAGGTCGTTCTGCGCCGCGGTCTGCGCCTTCGCGAACGCGCTCCCGAACGAGTCCGAGAGTCCCATCACCTCGCCGGTCGAGCGCATCTCGGGGCCGAGGATCGGGTCCGCCTCGCGGAACTTGTTGAAGGGGAAGACCGCCTCCTTGACCGCGACGAACGGCGGCACGATCTCCTCGTGCAGCCCGACGTCGTCGAGGGTCTCCCCCGCCATGACGCGCGCCGCGAGCGAGGCGAGGGGCACGCCGATGGTCTTCGACACGAAGGGGATCGTCCGCGACGCGCGCGGGTTCACCTCGAGCACGTACACGACCCCGTTCTTGACCGCGAACTGCACGTTGATCAGCCCGACGACGCCGAGCTTCTTCGCGAGGGCGATGGTGTGCGCGCGCATCGTCTCGAGGTCGCGCTCGCCGATGAGATACGGCGGCAGCACGCAGGCCGAGTCGCCGGAGTGGATCCCGGCGTCCTCGATGTGCTGCATCACCCCGCCGATCACGACGTTCGTGCCGTCGGCGATCGCGTCCACGTCGGCCTCGAACGCGTCCTCGAGGAAGCGGTCGATCAGCACCGGCTTGTCCTCGGAGACGCGCGCCGCGTACTGGAAGTAGTCGCGCAGCGACTCCTCGTCGTAGACGATCTGCAT
>DASVXU010000187.1:0-8008 GCA_036392515.1 Gemmatimonadaceae bacterium
AGATTCCCCACTGCTGCCTCCCGTAGGAGTCTGGGCCGTCTCTCAGTCCCAATGTGGCTGGCCATCCTCTCAGACCAGCTACCCGTCGTCGCCTTGGTGGGCCGTTACCCCGCCAACTAGCTGATAGGCCGCGAGCCCCTCGTTCCCCCCCGGAAGTTTCCTCCCCCTCGGATGCCCGAAGAAGAGCGTATGCGGTATTACCCGGCCGTTGGGCCGGCTATCCCCCAGGAAACGGAAAGTCGCTCACGTGTTACGCACCCGTTCGCCGGTTGCCCTTGCGGGCCCCCTTGACTTGCATGTGTTAAGCACGCCGCCAGCGTTCGTCCTGAGCCAGGATCAAACTCTCCAATGAGTTGATTCAGCTCTACTCGAACCGCTGTCACACGCTGTCGCATATGACAGCGCGTCCGAATCACTTTCGAATGATCAGGTTTGAACTCTCCCCTCGGGCCCTGTCAGACCTCGAGGATCAGCGAGTCCGCCTCGCACATCCGATCTCCCAACATCGATTGTCAATCAGCATTAGCGTCGCGTTTGCGACAGCCTTGAATTCTACTCCGAACAGCGTTCGGCGTCAAGGGCTTCGAGCGAACTCGACAACCAGTTTCCCGCCGCCGAACCAGCGCCCCAAAAAACTTCAGAGGCAGCCTTCAATCATAAACAGCCCCACTCACTTCTGCAAGTGGTCAGCTCCTCGAATCGCTCCAGCGCCACCTAACGTGTACCAAAACGTACACCGTCGCGTCGCGCCACTCCCCTGCAACTCACAGCTGCCCACCCGCATCGGGGAAGGATCGCTGCATACACGATCCCACTCCAAAGGGTTCCGCGACCAGCCGGAAATCCCCCGACTCGCGTCGTCCCTTCCACCCAACAGAACGGCCCGCCGAAGCGGGCCGTTCATGAGTGCGCCGTGTAGGAATCGAACCTACAACCTAGTGATTAAGAGTCACTTGCTCTGCCAATTGAGCTAACGGCGCATGTGGTCCTACCGATCAACCAGATGCTGGCGCGCCAGGAGGGAATCGAACCCCCGACCCACAGCTTAGAAGGCTGTTGCTCTATCCAACTGAGCTACTGGCGCTTCACACGCGGCGGGCCGGCCCTTGCTCGAGCCACCTGCCAGGTCGGGGCGCCCGGATTTGAACCGGGGACCTCCTGCTCCCAAAGCAGGCGCGATACCAGGCTACGCTACGCCCCGCTGAGCACGGAATTCTAACCGGCCTGGCCCGCCTGGTCAACGGGCGTGACAGCATCTTCCGCGCCGAGCAGCGCCGCGCACAGCGCCGCGACCGCGCGCGCACGATGACTCACCGTCGCCTTCTCCTGCATCGTCGCCTCCCCGAAGGTCCGCGCCAGCTCCAACGAGAGGAAATGCGGATCGTAGCCGAATCCGCCCGCCCCACGCGGCTCGTCGACGATGACCCCGGGCGTCTCGCCGCGGCGGACGAGCTCACGATGATCGTCGACGTACGCCGCCGCGCACACGAAGCG
Organism: Gemmatimonadaceae bacterium; assembly: GCA_036392515.1. Taxonomy (GTDB): domain Bacteria; phylum Gemmatimonadota; class Gemmatimonadetes; order Gemmatimonadales; family Gemmatimonadaceae; genus JABFXC01. The sequence goes on from DASVXU010000187.1 coordinate 1,495, forward strand.
CGCGCCACGCTCCCCTGCTCCGCGCAGCGACTCGACCAGCAGCGCGTTGTTCGCCGCATCGAGCGCCCTCCCCGAAAGATCGGCGCGCCCGCTCCATCGCCTGCTCCGCACCCCGGGCCGCCCGCCGAGGGCGACCACCGCGAGCCCCGAGTCGTCGGCGATCGCGGGGAGCCCGCTCAGGGCGTGGAAGTGGCGCGCCTTCGCCAGCGCGTTCTCCTCGAAGGTCTCGTGGGCCTCGATCGCCTCTTCCTCCGCGGTCTCCGGAAGGCCGATCGTGGCCAGCGACACGATCTCCGCGCCTAACGGCGCGAGGAGCTCGACGAGCTCGCGCCGCTTCCCCTCGTTGCGCGTCGCGACGAGGATGCGGCGCGGGATCCCGGACACGCGATCAGCCCGCGAGCGCGGCGCGCTGCGCCGCGTCGAGACGCGCCGCGCCGGCCGCCGCGAGATCGAGCAGGCGGTCGAGCGCCGCGCGGTCGAACAGGCCGTGCTCGCCCGTCCCCTGCACCTCGACGAATCGCCCTTCCTGGCTCATCACGACGTTCATGTCCACCTCGGCGACGACGTCCTCGGCATACTCGAGGTCGAGACGCGGCTCGCCGCCGACGATGCCGACGCTCACCGCGGCGACGCGCCGCTTCACGGGAGAGGTCGCGAGGCGACCGGTGCGCGCCATCCACGCGAACGCATCGACGACCGCGACGCTGGCACCGGTGATCGACGCGGTGCGCGTGCCGCCGTCCGCCTGCAGGACGTCGCAGTCGATCTTCAGGGTGAACTCGCCGAAGCGGAAGTCGTCGAGCATCGCGCGGACACTGCGGCCGATGAGTCGCTGGATCTCCTGCGTGCGCCCGCCGACACGCTCGCGCTCGCGCGAGGTACGCGTGTGCGTGGCGCGCGGGAGCATCGCGTATTCGGCGGTGAGCCAACCCTCGCCCTTGCCGCGACGCCAGGAGGGGACGCCATCCTCGACGCTGACGGTGCAGAGAACGCGTGTCGATCCGAATGCGACGAGACAGGAACCTTCAGCGTACGGCGCTGCGCCGCGCGCGAGCGAGATCGGGCGAAGCTCGTCGGCGGCGCGGCCGGCGCGTGACACTTCACTCATGTGGCCTCGAGCGCAGGCGCTCGATGATGGCGGTCGTCGAATGCCCGGGGGTGAGCGGGATGATCACGCACTCACCTCCCCAGGACCGTACTTCGGCGGCACCCACGACCGTCTCGGGGGAGTAATCTCCGCCCTTGACGATCACGTCCGGGCGAAGCGTTTTCACGAGCTCGAGGGGGGTGTCCTCTCCGAAGACGGTCACCGCGTCAACGGCCTCGAGACCGGCGAGGACATACGCGCGATCGGCCTCGCTCCGCACGGGGCGCTCCGGTCCCTTGAGACGACGGACGCTCGCGTCGCTGTTGATGCCGACGACCAGCGCGTCACCGCGCTCGCGAGCTCCACGGAGGACGTCGAGATGGCCGGGATGGAGCAGGTCGAAGACGCCGTTGGTGAAGACGACGCGACCGCGCTGCGCATCGCGCCAGCGGCGCGCGCCGGCCCAATCGAAGACCTTGCGTGCGGGATCGAAGGAACTCAGAACCGGCTCTCCGCGCGCGGCTGGAAGTGGATCTCGCGCACGTAGCCTGGAAACTCGACGTGCTCGTAATACTCGTTGGTGATCAGGATCGAATGCTCACGGCGGCGGATCAGCACCTTCTGCGCGGTCTCCGGGAGGCCGAGCGAGTCGGCGGCGAGACGCAGGCGCGTCCGGATGTCGTCGTCGGTCAATCGCGAGGCGAACGCCGCCGCCTGCTGCATCGAGTCGCGAAAGCGATAATAGCGGAGGTAGACCTCGCCGATGTTCACACCGAAGTATCCGATGGCGACGACGATGAGCAGAGTGACCAGGCATCCCAGCGACGACTTGCCCGCGCGAACGCCCGAAGTTGTCACCATTGCGATTGTGCTCCCTCGACGACGTCGTTGACGAGCCGCTTCAGCGCCTCGCGGCGGCCGGAGGCTTCACCCGGCCCTTCGTCGTACTCGCCCTCGACCGTCAGACCCTTGCGCTGAAGAAGTGTCTTTCCGGTCTTCTGATCGACGATCTCGACGTCGAGCACGATCTGCAGCTTGCGCCGCGCCGAGTTCACCTGACGCGCATCCGCGGAATAGGCGATGGGAATGCCGGTATCGTAGCGAAGCAGCGTCCCGCGAACGACGGCATCGGCACGCGCTTCGGGGGCCTCGCGAAGTCCCAACCGCGACTGCAGCTCTCCGCGCAGCGCCTGCCAGACCTCGGACTGGAGCTCGGCCTGGGGGGTCTCGTTCTCGAAGGGGAGAACGGCGACCGTGCGGATGTGCTGCGGAAGCCCGCCACCGGCGAAGCCGTAGGGCCAGCAGGCGGTGACGCCGGCCAGCAGCAGAGCGAGCAGGAAGCTAGAGCGACCAGATCGAGGCATCGAACCCGACGTTTTGATCGACGCTCGTGATGGTGAAGTCGAGTGAGCGGCGCGCGGACGCATCGTAATATCGCACGTGACGGTCGTCCGCGCGACGTACGCTCTGGACGATCCTGCCGTCGTCGATCCGCTCGAGGCGACGGAGCGAGCCGCCCGCAACGGTGACGCGCCACACCGAGCCGCGACCGATGTCGATCCGCAGCGTGTCGCCGTCCTGACGCGCGACGGTATCCGCGGCCGGGGGAACGGCGAGCCTGCCCAGCGCCGCCCATAGCAGCGGCGCGGGCGGGACCATGCGTTTCACCGCGTCGGGGCCCGGGGCGCGCAGCTCGTCGCCGATCAGGACCGCGACGGCGCCGCCGAGTCCACCGGCGAGGAACAGGTCGAGTCGAGCGCTGTCGGGCGCCGCCGCGCGGATCGCGCCCTCGCCGCGGCCCTGCATGTCCGGATCCTCGTAGCGCCAATCGAAGACGAACCGCGTGTGGCCCGGCGGGAGCTCGAGGCGCGGGACGACGGCCGGCGCCGGCGCGCCGACGAGGGGCGGCGCCTTGGGGACGCAGGCGGCCATCAGCAGCAGCACTGTCGGCGCGCGAAGAAGACGCATCATGGGACGATCACGATGTTCGAGATCGCGTCGCCCTGCACGAGCGCGTCCATGACCGCCTCCCCTCCGACCACGCGCGCGAAGATCGTGTACCGCGCGTCGAGGTGCGGCTGCGGAGAAAGAGTCAGGAAGTACTGGCTGCCGCCGGTGTCAGGTCCGGAGAGGGCCATGCCGACCGCGCCGCGTACATAGCGCTGGAGATTCAGCTCGTCGCGGATCGCGTACCCGGGCCCGCCATTGCCGTCGCCGCGCGGGTCGCCATCCTGGGCGACGAAGTTCGGTACGACGCGGTGGAAGCGCACGTTCCGGTAGAAGCCGCCGCGCGCGAGACGCGCGAAGTTCTCGACCGTGAGAGGCGCGTCGGCCCCGAGCAGCTCGAGGGTGATGGGACCGCGCGCGGTCTCGATGCGCGCCCGCAGCGGGGCGCCGGCGAGCGTGGGAGAGACGATGTCGCGAACGACGTCCTCATACCACTTCAGCGAACGAGGCTCACCCTCCGTGCCCGGCCATGTGGCGAGAAGCGGATTGCCCCTCGCTTCCGCGCGCACGAGCGGATCGTCGGAAGGGCGCAGCGCGGAGACGGCGCGGCGCAGCGAGTCGGTGAAGGCGGCGCTGTCGCGGCGCCAGGCGCCCGTGAGATAGCGGATCGCCGCGATGCGTGCGTCGTTCCCGGAATCGCGGGCGGCGAGCGCGTAACTCGCGAGCACCGCTGGTACCTCGCTGGCGCGCGCGCTGTCGGCGAGCGCGAGAAGCGCGGTCGCGCGGACGAAGAAGTCCGCGTCGCGCAGCGCGCGGAGGATGGTGGCGCGCCGCGACGAGCCGCCGGCGGAATCGAGGAACGCGGCGACGGCGGCGACGGCCGACTGGCGCACGCGCGGATCGCGATCCTCGAGCAAGGGTTCGGCGAGCGCGCTGCCGCGGGCGGGCGTTGACGCGAGCGCGGCGGCGTCGGCAAGGGCGGCGCGCATGCGCCAGTCGGATGCAGTGCGCCAGCTCTCATGCGCCGGCAGTGTCGCCCCCGAGCGCGTCGCCGACTCGAGGAGACTGCGGCGATACATGAGGCTCGTGTCGGCGTTCCAGAGCGATGCCCAGAGCTCGTTCGCGAGCCGCCGGCCCGCGAGCGCCTGCGCCGCGGCGATCCGCACGTTGGCATCGACGTCGCGGGTTCCGGAGATCAGCGGCGCGACGGCCGAGTCGCCGAACGTCGCGAGCGATCGCAGCGCATTGATCCGCACGTGCGGCGCTGCATCGGCCGCGAGACGTCGCAGCGCGGTCGTCGCGCGCATGGCGAGCGAGTCGCCGGTGACGGGCCGGACGAGGGCGCGCGCGATCTGTGCGCGTGTCTCGGAGGGCGCGCACTCGTACGCGCCCGCGGGGCCGCGCGGCGTCGCATCGTCGGCGAGCGTCCCCGGCTGCTCGAGCGCCGAGAGCAGCGGAGTGACGCCCGCGGGGACGCGCGGTCTGGAGAGCGCGTACGCCGCGGCCCAGCGCACACAGGGATCGGGGCTCGCGACCGCCGCGACCACGGCGCTCGCGGGAACCGGGCGGAGCTTGGCGGCGGCGAGCAGCAGCTCGGCGCGAACCGGGGCCGGTGCCTCCGAGAGGCGCGCGACGATCGTGGCGCGCGACGACTCGCCGATCTCGCCCAGGGCGAACGCGGCCTGAACCGCGACGGTGGTGGGCGCGGCGATCGCCGAGTCGAGCGCGGCGACCGACGCCGTATCGTGGAGGAGCCCGATGGCGAAGGCGGCGCGCGCCGCCACCGTGGTGTCCGCGTCACGAAGGAGCGAGCGGAGCAGAGGCGCCGCGGCGCGGAGATGGACCTGCCCCGCCGCGAGCGTGGCGGCCGCGCGAACGGAGGGCGTCCCGCCCTTCATCGCGGAGAAGAGCACGGCACTGTCGGGGCGGCGCGCATCGGCGACGGCGAGAACGCGCGCGTACTCACTGACCGCCGCCGGGGCGAGTGCGCCCGGCGCGGCGGCGCGACCGGTCGCGCAGGCGGCGGCGGCGAGCGCGGCGAGCGCGACGAGCAGCGTGCCTAACGGCGCGAGCGCGCGCCGCACGTCAGGCGAGGTCACGCTCGAGCAGCTCGCGCGTCTCGACCGGCAGCTTGGTCGGCCGGCCGGCGCGATCCATCGAGACGAGCGTGGTGCTCGCGGTGACGAAGCGGGTGCCGGACTCGGCATGGGTGATGACGTAGTCGAAGGTGATCATGCGCGAGCGGACCTCGCGCAGGGTCGTCACGACGCGGACGACATCGTCGAAGCGCGCCGATGCATGATAGCGGATCGCCGCGTCCGCGACGGCGAGCAGGGTGCCGGATGCCTCGAGCGCCGCATAATCGGCTCCGCGAGCGCGCAGGTACTCGGTCCGACCCATGTCGCACCACACGAGGTAGTTCGCGTGGTACACGACCCCCATCTGATCCGTTTCAGGGTAACGGACGCGCAGCTCGATCGCGTGCGTCGTGGACATGGCCGGTCACTCCGCCGGGCGGAGGCCGAGCGCGCGGGCGCGGTCGAGCGCGCTGGGCGTGAGGATGGCGCGCTCGGGGAGCGATCCACCCTCGCGGGCGATACGGACGACGTCGCGCTCGGTGATGAGCTGGCGTCGCGCCGCCCCCCGCGGCGCGACCGCGACGATCCGCGCGCGGTCGCCTGTCTTCACCCCCGCCGCGAAGGCCTCGTCGGCGTCGAGGTGCAGCTCGGTCGCGTGCGTTGGCCCCGACCGCACGAGCACCTGATGGAAGGTGGTCGCGCGCGCGCCGTGTCCCACGGTCACGTCGAGGCGATCGCCGTTCGCGATGCCCCACCGCCCGGCATCCTCGGCCGAGAGATGGAGGTGACGCGCGGCGACGATCACGCCGCCGGTCAACGTGACGTTACCAGCGGTGCCATGGAGGGTGACGCCGCCCGCCGACCCCTGGAGGGAGCCGCTCGCCGCGAGCGTCGCGTCGATGCCGAGGCCGCGCGCGTCGCTGAACGCGATCTCGAGCTGCGTCTGCCCGCGCGCGGGGCCGACGACGCGCACGGCGTCGATCCTTCCCTTCGGACCGACGACGGCCACGGTCTCGTTCGCGGCGAACTGTCCCGGCTGCGAGATCGTGCGAAGCACGGTCGGCTCCTTCCCGAACAGCTGCCGCGCATGCTCGGGCGAGAGATGAACGTGCCGATTGGAGACGCCGATCGCGACGTCGATCTCGAGGCGCCGGGTACGCGACGAACCCGAATGCCTGACGCGGCCGACCGGAGCGACGGCGGGCGGGGTCCCCTTCCCGGCAGCCGCGGCGCGCGCGGCGTTGGACAGCTCGGCGGTCGCCACGCGGCGGGTCGACGCGCCGCGCGCGGACCCCGAGATCGGCTCGAGCTGCTGCGCCGCACCGCTCCACACGGGGGCTTCGCCGTCGCGCGACGGCGGCTCCGGTCGCACCGGGATCGGCAGCCACTGCCCGGCGCGCCC
>DASVXU010000188.1:0-35584 GCA_036392515.1 Gemmatimonadaceae bacterium
CCGGTGCCCGGCTGGTCGGGTTTCATGACGCGCGGGCCGATCGCGCGTCGGCGGTGGCAAAGGAGCTTGGTGTGAAAGCGTACGAGCAGCTCGAGGATCTGCTCGACCGCATCGACGCCGCCACGGTGGTCGTGCCGACGCCGGCGCACTACGACGTTGCGAAGGCAGCGCTCAGCAGTGGTAAGCATCTACTCATCGAGAAGCCGATCGCGGCGACGCTCGCCCAGGCCGACGAGCTGCTCGCCATTGCCAAGCGGAGGGGCGCGATCATCCAGACTGGCCACGTCGAGCGGTTCAATCGCGCGATACGCGCCGCGCTTCCCCACGTCGAAAAGGCGCGCTTCATCGAGAGCGACCGACTGGCTCCATTCAATCCGCGTGGTGCCGATGTCGCCGTCGTGCTGGATCTCATGATTCATGACATCGACCTCGTGCGAACCCTCGTTGGAGGGCACGTCAAAGACGTGTCGGCCGTGGGCGTGCAGGTGCTGACGCCGTTCGTCGACATCGCGAATGCCCGGTTGCGGTTCGAGGATGGAGCGGTCGCGAATATCACGGCCAGTCGCGTGTCGCGCGAGCGGATGCGGAAGGTGCGAATCTTTCAGGAGAGCGGATACCTCTCGCTCGATCTCGCGTCGGGCGAAGGCGAATTCTACCGGCTCCGCCGCGACGTCGATTTCACGGAACTGGCGAAGGGTGCGCAGGCGATCGAAGCATTCGTCGAGCGGGTGCCGATCAGCGCACCGGAAGGCGAGCCGCTCCGCCTCGAGTTCGAGAGCTTTCTGGCGGCGATTCAGGGGAAACAGGCCGTCACGGTGACGGGCGAGGATGGACGCGAGGCGCTCGCGGTCGCGCTGACGATTGTGAGCGAGATCGAGCGGACGTTGCCGTCGCTCGCCGCTGGCACACAGGTCGCGGCCGGTGCGTGACATTCTGTTCGTCGCCGGCGAGGCATCCGGCGACCTTCACGCGGCTGGCGTCGCGTCGGAGCTGCGAGCGCGAGGCGCGCCGTATCGGCTGATCGGGATCGGCGGGGACGCGATGCGCGATGCCGGCGTCGAGCTGATCGAGCACGTCGAGCAGCTGGCGGTGATGGGCTTCGTCGAGGTGCTGCGCCATGTTCCGAAGCACTGGGCGCTGCTGCGGAACCTCCGCCGGCGTATTCGCAGTGGAAACACCGCGCTCCTCGTGCTCATCGATTATCCGGGCTTCAACATGAAGCTGGCGGCCGAGGCCACGGCGGCTGGAGTACCTGTGCTGTACTACATCACGCCGCAAGTGTGGGCGTGGGGCGCGGGGCGATTGTCGGAGCTGGCGCGAACCGTGACGCGGGCAGCGGTGATTCTGCCGTTCGAGGAGAAGCTTCTGCGGGAGCACGGAGTGACCACGACATTCGTTGGGCATCCGTTGCTCGACCGCGTGCAACGATTGCCAGGCCGCGCCGAAGCGCGACAGCAGCTCGGGCTACCTAACGACGCTCCGGTGCTCGCGCTCTTTCCAGGGAGTCGCGCCCAGGAGATCGCTCGCCATCTCGACGCGTTCGTCGCGACCGCCCGCGAGCTGGAGCGACGGCGGCCAGGATTGCGCGTGATCGTAAGTGCCGCGCCGCATGTGCGGTTGAACGAGCGCGCCTGTCCGTATTCGATCGTCCGATCGGCGTCGTTCACGGTGCTTCGCGCGGCCGACGCAGCAATGTGCAAGAGTGGCACGACGACGCTGGAAGCGGCTGTCGCCGGCTGTCCACTGGTCGTGGCGTATCGCACCAACGCCCTGACCTACGCGGCGGCGCGCCGCCTCGTGAAGATCCCGCACATCGGGCTCGTGAACGTGGTCGCCGGACGGGAGGTGGCGCGCGAGTTCGTTCAGGATGCGCTCGAGCCGCGCGCGGTGAGCGACGAGCTGGAGCGGCTCCTGAGCCGCGGAAGCCCGCGTCGCGCCGAGGTGGTGAACGGCCTCGCCGACGTGCGTGCGAAGCTCGGCACACCCGGCGCCGCCGATCGCGTCGCGCGCATGGCGCTCGAGATGGCGCGATGAGCGCGCCGTCTGCGAGCGAAAGCCCGCCGGTCAGCGCGAAGGTGCGCTGGGTCGTTCGCGTCGGCGTGATCATCCTCCGCGCGCTGGCGATGACGTGGCGGATCCGCGTGATCAACGACGGCGGGCTGCGCGCCGAGCGCGCGGCGAAGCGACCGGTCATCTTCTCGCTCTGGCACGGGCAGATGCTCCCGCTGCTCTACCAGCACCGCGGGGAAGGCGTGGCGGTGCTGATCAGCGAGCATCGCGACGGTGAGATCGTCGCGCGGATCGCATCGTCACTCGGATTCGAGACGGTCCGCGGATCCACCTCGCGTGGTGCGGCGCGGGCATTGATCGGCCTCGTGCGGACGCTCGCCTCGGGGCGCGACGTCGCGGTCACTCCCGACGGCCCGCGCGGACCCGCGAAGAGCTTCGCGCCCGGAACGCTCGTCGCCGCGCAGCGCACCGGAGCGGCGATCGTGCCGGTGATCGCGGCCCCCCGATCGACATGGCGGCTCAGGAGCTGGGACGGCTTCATGATCCCGAAGCCATTCACGCGCATCGTGGTCGCGTATGGCGAGCCGACGCGAGTGGAGAGCGACAACCTGCGCGACGCCGCGGAGCATGCGCCACGCTTCCAGCGCATCATGGAGGACGTCGAGCGTGTCGCGCTCGCGAGCTGAACGCGCCGTCGAGCGGATCTGGCGCGGCGACGACGCGGTCGCGCGCATGGCGCGGCTCGCCCTCGCGCCCGCGGAGGGATTGTACCGCGGGATCGTGGCGGCCCGCGGCGCGCTGTACGACGCCGGCGTGCTGCCGTCCCGGCGTCCGGCGCTTCCTTCGATCAGCATCGGTAACCTGAGCGTCGGCGGGACGGGGAAGACCCCGGTTTCGGCCTACGTCGCCGGCCGACTGCGTGAGAAGGGCGGTCGCCCCGCGATCGTGCTCCGTGGCTACGGCGGAGACGAGCCGCTCGTCCACGCGACGCTGAACCCCGCAGTCCCGATCGTCGTCGCTCCGGACCGCATCGAGGGAGTGGAACGCGCGCGAGTCCTCGGCGCCGACGTCGCGGTGCTCGACGACGCCTTCCAGCATCGTCGGGCGCGACGGTCCGCGGACATCGTGCTCGTGAGCGCCGAGGGATGGACCGAGCAGCGGCGTCTCCTTCCCGCTGGACCCTGGCGCGAGCCGATTCGCGCGCTGCGCCGGGCGACGCTCGCGGTGGTGACCCGGAAGGCGGCGACGCCGGCCGAGGCCGAGCGCGTGCGCGACGCGCTGCATCGCATCGTCCCGACTGTCCCGGTCGCGATGGTCTCCCTGCAGCCGGGGGATCTTCGCGACACGCGCGGACCGGCGAGCGCACCGCTGTCCGACCTCGTCGGTCGCGACGTACACGCGATCGCCGCGATCGGTGACCCTGCTTCCTTCGTGCGGCAGCTCGAGCGCACGGGAGCGGCGCGCGTCACCCCGCACCTCTTCCCGGACCACTACGAATTCTCGGATGCCGATGCGCAACGCCTTGCGCTGGCGTCATCTGGGGCGGACGTGATCGTCTGCACACTCAAGGACGCGGTCAAGCTCGCCCCCCATTGGCCTGCCGAGGCGCCGCGGTTATGGTATGTTTCTCAGCACACCGCGGTCGAGCAGGGGATGGAATCACTCGATGCGGTGCTCGACGCGTTGCTCGCCGCACGATCGACCTACTGACTCAGCGCCGGCCACGACCGGCCTTCCGACCCACCCATGGCATCTGACCTTCGTCTCCCGACCGACAAGATCGTCCGCCCTGACAAGGACCGCTTCCTGAACGAGGAGAATCCGTTCGAGGCGATGATGTCGCGGTTCGATCGGGCCGCCGAGCTGCTCGACCTCGAGCCCGGTCTCTACAAGGTGCTGCGGCACTCCGAGAAGGAGATCACGATCTCGGTGCCCGTCCTCATGGACAACGGCGAGGTCGAGGTGTTCACGGGCTACCGCGTGCTCTACAACACGTCGCGCGGTCCCGCGAAGGGCGGCATCCGCTTCGACATGAACGTCACCCTCGACGAGGTGAAGGCGCTCGCCGCCTGGATGACGTGGAAGTGCGCGGTCGTGAATCTTCCGTTCGGCGGGGCGAAGGGAGGCGTGATCTGCGATCCGCTGAAGATGAGCGTCTCCGAGCTCGAGCGCCTGACGCGGCGTTACACCGCGGGGATCATCAACACCCTCGGCCCCGACTCCGACGTGCCCGCGCCCGACGTCAACACGAACGAGCGCGTGATGGCATGGGTGATGGACACCTACTCGATGCACATGCGCCACACCGTGACCGCCGTCGTCACCGGCAAGCCGGTGGAGATGGGCGGCTCGCTCGGACGCCGCGAGGCGACGGGGCGCGGAGTGATGTTCGTGACGCGCGAAGCGCTGCGGCATCTGGGCATCCCCATGAACGGCGCGACGGTCGCCGTGCAGGGCTTCGGCAACGTCGGATCCGTCGCCGCGGATCTGCTCAGCAAGCAGGGATGCAAGATCGTCGCGATCAGCGATCGCACGGGCGGCTACCACAACAAGGCCGGCATCGACATCCCGAAGGCGATCGAGTACGTGCGCCAGCACAAGTCGCTCGATGGCTACAAGGGCGGCGATCCGATCTCCAATGACGACCTGCTGACGCTTCCGGTCGACGTCCTCGTTCCGGCGGCGCTCGAGAACGTCATCACGTCGAAGAACGCCGGGAAGGTGCAGGCGAAGATCATCGCCGAGGGCGCGAACGGTCCGACGACCGCGGGCGCGGACAACATCCTCGACGAGAAGGGGATCTTCGTCATCCCCGACATCCTCGCCAACGCCGGCGGCGTCACCGTCTCGTACTTCGAGTGGGTGCAGGATCGCGGCGGGTACTTCTGGAGCGAGGAGACGGTGAACAACCGCCTCGAGGAGATCATGACCCGCAGCTTCACCGACGTGCTCGGACTCTCGAAGCAGCACAAGGTGAACATGCGCACTGCGGCATACATGCTCTCGATCAGCCGCGTGGCGACGGTGCACCGTCTGCGCGGGATCTACGCCTGACGCGCCGCTTGCGTGCGTGTCCTGGTCGTCGTGGTGGGGAAGCCGCGTGAGCCAGGACTCGCCGCGGCGATCGAGGAATTCGAAAAGCGCGCGGCCCGCTACTGGCCGCTCGAGATCCACGAGGTCCGCGAGGAGTCGGCACGCGCCGCTTCCGCGGACCTCGTCCGCGAGCGGGAAGGGGAGCGTCTCCTCGCCAGGGTACCGGCCGGCGCGGACCTCGTCGCCTGCGACGTCGATGGAGCGACGATGCGCTCGGAGGCGTTCGCGCAGTGGCTCCAGCGCACCCGCGAGTCCGCGCGGAGCGTCGCCTTCGTCATCGGCGGCGCGTACGGCCTCGGCGACGAGGTGCGCGGGCGCGCCCGCTCCCGGCTCTCGCTCGCGCACTGGACTCTGCCGCACGAGCTGGCCCGGCTCGTGCTCGCCGAGCAGCTCTACCGCGCCGGGACGATCGTCCGCGGAGAGCCCTACCACAAGTGAGCTCGCGCCCCGCGTGACCGACTGGTTCGAGGAGTGGTTCGGCGAAGAGTATCTCGCGGTGTACCCGCACCGCGACGACGTCGAAGCGCACGTCGTGGCGGATCTCATCCAGTCACGCGTACAGCTCGCCCCGGGCGCGCCGGCACTCGACCTCGCATGCGGGACGGGAAGACACCAGCGTGCGCTCGCCGAGCGGTGGTGGACGGTCGGGCTCGACCTGTCGCGGATGATGCTGCGCGCCGCGCGCGACGAGGAGCCCCAGGCCCCGCTCGTGCGCGGCGACATGCGCGCGCTCCCATTTCGCGACGGCTGCTTCGCGCTCGTCGTCAACCTGTTCACCAGCTTCGGCTACTTCCGCGACGACGGTCAGCACCAGCGCGTGATCGACGAGGTGGCCCGCGTGACGCGCCCCGGCGGATGGTTCGTGCTCGACTTCCTCAACGCGCCGCAGCTCCGCCGCGCCCTGGTCCCGTTCGACGTTCGCGAGGTCGGCTCGCGCGTCGTGGAGCAGACGCGCGGCATCAGCCCTGACGGCCGGTTCGTGCGCAAGATGATCACCCTCGCCGACGAGGACCGCAGCTACGTCGAGCGCGTTCGGCTGTTCGAGCCGGCGGAACTGCGGGCGATGGTCGAGCAGGCCGGCTTCGATGTCGTCGAGACGTTAGGCGGCTACGACGGGCGGCCGCACGACGCGGACGCACCGCGGGCGATCGTGATCGGGCGGCTGCGATGAGTGAGATCGCGCTGCCGAGGGTGATCACGGAGCCGCTCGGCGGATCGCCGCTCTCGCTGCTCGCGCAGCGGGGCGAGGCTCCAGCCGGCTGGTACGAGCCGCTGCCGCGGTCCCGAGACGACTGGGCGACACGCGTGCGCGCCATCGCCGCCGAAGGGCTCGCGGGGCGCAATCTCGGCGCACTCGCCGGCGCGCTGCGCGCCTCGGGCGTCGCGGGGGCCCGCGTCGCCCGCGTGATCCGCGAGGGCGGAGTGGTCGTGACGACCGGCCAGCAGCCGGGGCTCTTCGGGGGTCCGGTCTACACCTGGTCGAAGGCGCTCGCCGCGCTCGCCCTTGCCGACGCGCTCGAGCGCGCGACGGGAGTTCCGGTCGCGCCGATCTTCTGGGCGGCCACGGACGACGCCGACGCGCTGGAGGCGAGCGAGACGGTCGTCGCCGTCGTCGGCGGTGCGGAGCGGCTGGTCGCGACGATCGATGCCCCGGCGGGAACGCCGATGTGCGCCGCCCCCCTCGGCGACGTTTCGGAGCTTTTCGCCCGGCTGGCGGCGAGCGCGGGAAGCGCGACGCATCATGAGGTGCTCGACGCCGCGCGCGCCGCGTATCGCAGGGACGCGACCGTCGGCGGCGCCTACGTCGGCCTGCTCGAGGCGGTGCTCAATCCGATCGGCGTCGCCGTGCTCGACGCGGGCGATGCGCGTGTGCGCGAACTGGTCTCGCCCGTCGGGGAGTCCGCCCTCCGGCGCGCCGAATCTGTCGCTGGCGCACTCGCGCGACGAGCCGTGGAGATCCGCGCGGCGGGATTCGAGCCGCAGGTCGAGGAGGCCGATCGGCTCTCCCTGGTCTTCGAGTGGAAGGACGGGGTGAAGACGCGGGTTCCGATCGGGGCGTCCGCGCCGCGAGCGGCCCGCTCCCTCTCGCCTAACGTTCTCCTGCGTCCGGTCGTCGAGCGCGCGCTCCTGCCGACGGTCGGCTACGTGGCGGGCCCGGGGGAGCTCGCGTATTTCGCGCAGGTAGCCCCGGTGGCCGACGCACTCGAGGCGGCGCGGCCGCTCGCCGTGCCGCGCTGGTCCGGCACGATCCTCGAGCCCCGCGTCGAGCGCGCGCTCGAGCGGCTCGGCCTCACGCTCGACGACGTACGCGATGCCTCTCGCGCCGAACGCATCCTGGCCGAACGCGCGATCCCGGTTGAGGCGCGTGCAGTGATCGAGCTCGCGCGAAGCCAGGCCGCGGCGCTCGGCGAACGCCTCGCCGCCCTGGCCGGAAGCGCCGGCCCGATCGACGAGCGGGTCGCGGCGGGTCACGCGCGTCGCGCCCAATGGCTCGCGGGGCGGCTCGAGCGGCGGATCCTCGCCGGGGTGAAGCGGCGCGAGGAGGAGTCGATGCGCCTGCTGGGGACGGTCCGCGGCTCGCTCTGGCCGTTAGGCAGGCGGCAGGAGCGAACGCTGAACCTCCTCCCCCTCCTCGCGCGCTATGGTCCGTCGCTCCTCGAGCGCATGCGCGCGGCGGCAGGCGTCTGGGCCAGCGCGCTGGTGGACCGATGAGCGCCACGACGGAACCGCGCCCGGCCACCACTCCGGCGGACCCGGGCGACCGCGGGGGACGACACGCCTTTCTCGTCGCGACCGGCATCTTCGCCAGTCGGATGGCGGGACTCGTCCGCCAGCGCGTCTTCGCGCACTACTTCGGGCTCAGCGCGGCGGCCGACGTCTTCAGCGCCGCGTTCCGCATCCCGAACTTCCTGCAGAACGTGTTCGGGGAGGGAGTGCTCTCCGCGTCCTTCATCCCCGCCTACGCGCGGCTGATCGCGCGCGACGACGAGGAGGAGGCGGGACGCCTTGCAGGCGCGATCGCCGCGCTCCTCGCGCTGATCGTCAGCGTGATCGTGCTGCTCGGCGTGCTCGGCGCGCCGGCGCTCACCGGGATCCTCGCCGGCGGCTTCGAGGGGGAGAAGCGGGCGCTTACCGTGCGCCTCGTGCGCATCCTCTTCCCGGGCGCGGGGCTGCTCGTGCTCTCCGCGTGGTGTCTCGGGATCCTCAACAGTCACCGGCGATTCCTCCTGTCCTACATGGCGCCGGTGATCTGGAACTTCGCCATGATCGCGACGCTCGTCGTCGGCGGGCGAAAGGTCGGCGGCTCGCTCGACGCACTGGCCGTCTGGCTCGCATGGGGCTCGGTGGTCGGGAGCGCGCTGCAGTTCATCGTGCAGTTGCCCTCGGTGCTGCGCCTCGTGCCCCGACTCCGCTTCGGGCTCGGGATCGGCAGCGAGCACGTCGGAGAAGTCGTTCGATCCTTCGGTCCGGTCTTCATCGGGCGCGGGGTCAGCCAGATCAGCGCGTTCGTGGACGTGGTCATCGCGAGCTACCTCCCGACGGGTGCAGTCACCGCGATCAGCAACGCGCAGACGCTCTACATGCTCCCGATCAGCCTCTTCGGGATGGCGGTCTCCGCGGCGGAGCTCCCCGCGATGTCGGCGGTCGGCGGGGACGAAGCCAGCGTCGCGGCGATCCTCCGCGCGCGCGTCGCCGCCGGGCTGCGCCGCCTCGCGTTCTTCGTGATTCCGTCGGGAGTCGCGTTCCTCGCGATCGGCGACGTGCTCGCGACGATCGTCTTCCGTTCCGGCCGCTTCACGGCGGACGACGCCCGCTACGTGTGGGCCATCCTTGCCGGATCCGCCGTGGGGCTGCTCGCCGCGACGAGCGGGCGCCTCTACTCGTCGGTGCTCTACGCGCGCCGCGACACGCGCACCCCGCTGCGCTATGCCATCGTGCGCGTGACGCTCACCATTGTGCTCGGCTACCTCTTCGCGCTGCACCTGCCGGGCTGGCTGGGCCGCTCGGAGCGATGGGGCGCGAGCGGGCTCACCGCCTCGGCGGGGATCGCCGCGTGGGTGGAGTTCGCGCTCCTCCGGCGCGCGGTCCAACGCCGCATCGGAGCGGTGGAGGTCTCGCGACGCAACCTGGTGATGCTGTACCTCTCGGCGGTCGTCGCGGGCGCCGTTGCGTGGTGGGAATGGCGCGCCGTTCGCGTGCTGCCGCGGTTCCCCAGCGCGGTGCTGACGGTGGCGATCTATGGCGCGGTCTATCTCGGGATGACGGCGCTCCTCCGCGTTCCCGAAGCGAGCGCGTTCGTGAATCGAGTGGCACGGCGGCGCGCCCGCTGAGTAATTTCGTGGTGGAGAGCCCGCCACGATGACCACCGATCTTCTCGCCGCCAAGGTTCCGACGCTTCCCGAGTCCCCAGGGGTCTACCTCTGGAAGGACGCGGAGGGAACCGTGCTGTACGTCGGGAAGGCCGTGCGGCTGCGCTCGCGGGTCCGCAGCTACGTCAACGGTGACCATCGGGGGAGCCCCAAGACGCGCGCCCTCATGATGCACGCCGTGGACGTCGAGACGATCGTCGTGCCGACCGAGGCGCACGCGCTCGTCCTCGAGGCGACGCTGATCAAGGAGTACCGCCCGCGCTTCAACATCGCGCTGCGCGACGACAAGTCGTACCCGTACATCAAGGTCACGCTCGCCGAGCCGTTTCCGCGCGTCTTCGTCACGCGGCGGCTCGAGAGCGACGGGTCGCGCTTCTTCGGGCCGTACACCGACGTCGGGGCGATGCGTCGCGCGCTCAACGTGGTGAAGCGCATCTTCACCGTGCGCTCCTGCAACTACGACATGCCGAAGAGCATGCCGGAGCGCCCGTGCCTGGATTATCACATCGGCCGCTGCAAGGCGCCGTGCATCCTCGCGCAGACGCAGGAAGAGTACGCGGCGATGATCGACGAGGTCGTCCTCTTCCTCGAGGGACGCACCGACGAAGTCGTTCGCCGCGTGAAGGAGCGCATGGCCGACGCGGCGCAGAACCTCGACTTCGAGCGCGCGGCCGAGCTCCGCGACGTGCTGCGCAAGCTCGAGACGATGGAGGAGCCGACCGTGGTGCTGCAGGTCGAAGGCGGCGACCGCGACGTCATCGGCTACGCTCGTGACGGCAGCGATGCCGTCGTCGCGATCCTGCGCGTCCGCGACGGCAAGCTGCTCGCGCGCGAGCATCACTTCCTCGACAACGTCGACGACGAGCCCGACGCGACGGTGCTCGCCGCCTACCTCGCTCGCACCTATCTCACCCTCGACGAGCGCGCTCCCGAGCTGCTCGTCCCCTTCGATTTCGACGATCGCGAGCTGTTCGCGCAGTCGCTGCAGGGGACGCGCATCCACGTCCCGCAGCGCGGCCCGCGCCGCGAGATCGTCGAGCTGGCGCAGCAGAACGCGCGGCACCTCCTCGAGGAGTCACGCCTCGCGAGCGAGGAGACCACCGAGCGCGCCGGCGAGCCGATCTACGAGCTGCAGCGCGAGCTCGGTCTCCAGCGCCTCCCGCGGGCGATCGTCTGCTTCGACATCTCGCACGCGCAGGGCACCGACACCGTCGCCTCGTGCGTCTGGTTCCAGAACGGCCGGCCGCTGCGCGCCGAGTACCGGAAGTTCAAGATCAGGACGGTGGAGGGGATCGACGACTTCGCGTCGATGAAGGAGGTCGTCTCGCGCTTCGTCGCGCGTCGCGTCGAGGAGCGGAAGGCGCTCCCCGATCTCGTCGTGATCGACGGGGGCAAGGGACAGCTCAACGCGGCGCGCGAGGCGCTCGAGGCGCAGGGGATCGCATTGCCGATCATCAGCCTCGCGAAGCGCGAGGAGGAGATCTTCGTCCCCGGGCGCAGCGAGTCGCTCCGGCTCTCGCGCCGCTCGCCCGCGCTGCGCGTCCTGCAACAGGCGCGCGACGAGGCGCATCGCTTCGCGGTGACCTTCCAGCGGCAGCGGCGCGCCGCGCGCACCGTCACCTCCGAGCTGCTTTCCATACCCGGCGTCGGGCCGTCGAAGCGGCGTGCGCTCCTCAAGGCGTTCGGCAGCGTGCAGGGAGTGCGCGACGCGGGCGTCGAGGGGATCGCGGCGCTGCCGGGATTCTCCAGCGCCTCCGCGGAGCGCATCCTCTCCGCGCTCGACAAGTCGAACCCGACGAAGGCCGGCGACCCGCCGGCTCCCGCCATCAACACCGTGACGACGGAATGACCGCCCACTGGACCCTCCGCTGCTCGGCGTGCGATCACACGGCGAGCGGCGACGAGCTCGCCACCGTCTGTCCCCGCTGTGGACAGCCCCTTCTCGTCGACTACGGCGACATCCGGCCGAGCAGGGAATCGCTCGACGGATGGAGCATGTGGCGCTACTCGTGGGTCCTTCCGCTGCACGAGCGGGAGCGCCCCGTCTCCCTCGGCGAGGGCGGGACGCCGCTCCTCGATGCGCCACGCCTCGCCGGTGAGCTCGGCGTGCGGAAGGTCTGGATCAAGGACGAGGCGCTGAATCCCACCGGATCGTTCAAGGCGCGTGGGATGAGCGCGGCGGTGACGCGAGCCGCCGCGCTCGGTGTGCCGGGCCTCGTCGTTCCCACCGCGGGGAATGCCGGCGCCGCGATGGCCGCCTACGCGGCCGCCGCCGGGATGCCCGCGCGCGTCTTCGCGCCGGAGACGACCCCGCGCACGATCCTCGACACCATCCGCGCGTTAGGCGCGACGCTGGTCACGGTTCCGGGGCAC
Organism: Gemmatimonadaceae bacterium; assembly: GCA_036392515.1. Classification (GTDB taxonomy): domain Bacteria; phylum Gemmatimonadota; class Gemmatimonadetes; order Gemmatimonadales; family Gemmatimonadaceae; genus JABFXC01. The sequence continues at coordinate 11,847 of DASVXU010000188.1, forward strand.
ATCGGCGACGCCGGGAAGCAGGCGCGGGCCTTCGCCGCCGAGTCGGGGTTCTTCGACGTCTCCACCCTCCGCGAGCCGTACCGCATCGAGGGGAAGAAGACGATGGGGCTCGAGATCGCCGAGCAGCTCGGCTGGCGCCTGCCCGATGTCATCGTCTACCCGACGGGGGGCGGGACGGGACTCATCGGGATGTGGAAGGTGTTCGCCGAGATGCGCCGCTGGGGCTGGATCGCCGCCGACGCGCCCCTCCCGCGGATGATCGTCGCGCAGGCGGAGGGCTGCGCGCCGATGGTGCGCGCGTTCGCTGCCGGCGCCGACCGCGCGGTGCCGTGGGAGAACCCTTCCACGCACGCCAGCGGTCTGCGCGTCCCGGGACCGTTAGGCGACCGCCTCATCCTCCGCGCGCTCCGCGAGAGTCGCGGCGACGCGGCCGCCGTTTCCGAGGAGGAGATCCGGCGCGACACCGCCGCCCTCGCGCGCGCGACCGGGGTCGACGCGGCGCCCGAGGGCGGGTGTGCCCTCGCCGTGACGCGGAAGCTCCTCGCCGACAAACGGATCGCGCCAGACGCGGAGATCGTGGTATTCAATACCGGTAGCGGGGCCAGCTATCGAAGCTGAGCGCGAGGCGCTACGATCCAACGTCATGCCCATCGCGATCTTCGACCCGTTCTCCGGCATCTCCGGCGACATGACGCTCGGTGCGCTCGTCGACGTCGGTCTTTCCGCGGATTGGCTGCGCGCACTGCCGACGACGCTCGGGCTCCAGGACATCGGCGTGCGCATTCGCGATGTGCGCCGTGGCGAGATCGCCTGCCGGAAGGTGGACTTCGACGTCCCGCCGCAGCCGCACGGCCGCGGGATCCGAGAGATTCGCGCGCTCGTGCGCGCGGCGCCGGTGCCCGAGACCGTCCGAGCGCTCGCCGACGAATGCTTCACCGCCATCGCTACCTGCGAGGCGGAGATCCATGGGATGGACCCGGCGGACGTGCATCTCCACGAGGTCGGAGCGGTGGACGCGATCCTCGACGTCGTCGGATCGATCTGGGGACTTCATCAGCTCGGCGTGACGGACTGCTACACGGGCCGCGTCGCACTCGGCGATGGCAGCGTCAGAGCGGCGCACGGAGTGCTACCCGTGCCCGCGCCCGCGACGCTCAAGCTCCTCGAGGGGATCGCCGTCCAGCCCGGCCCCGAGGGGTCGGGGGAGCTGGTCACTCCCACCGGAGCGGCATTGCTGCGGGTGCTGACCAAGGGCCGCCCTGCACCTGCCTACGTTCCGCTCCGCAGCGGCTTCGGTGCCGGCACCAGGGACTTTCCCGGGCGCGCCAACGCCTTGCGCCTCGTCCTCGCCGAGCCCGCCGCCGCAACCGCCGCGAACGTCAGGGAGCTCGCGCTCCTCTCCGCGGACGTCGACGACATGTCCCCGGAGCTTCTCGCTTCAGCCGCCGAATCGCTGCGGGCGTCCGAAGCGCTGGATGTCACGCTCTCGCCGGTGATCATGAAGAAGGGCCGCGCGGGCACACGCATCGAGGTCCTCTGCGATCCTGGCGACGCCGCGATGCTCGAGGCACGCCTGCTGACCGAGACCACCAGCATCGGCGTCCGCCGCGCCGCCGTGCTTCGCCGTGCTCTGCCGCGCGAGGTCATCGAGGTCGAGGTTGACGGACATCCGGTCGCTGTGAAGCTCGTCACACGCCCCGATGGTTCCCGCACCGTGAAGCCCGAGCATGACCATGTGGTCAGGGTCGCCCACGCGACAGGCAACCCGGTTGCGGCTATATTTCGAGCTGCCGAGCAAGCGGCGGAACGCGCTCTCGACGGGCGTGTATGATGCCGCCGCCGCTTCGGGTGCGGCTCTGAGTTCACTTCGAGGAGAGGTCATGAACCTGTATCGCAGTCTTACGGCCCTTGGCGGCGCGGTCGCGCTCGCCGCGACCGGCGCGCGGGCGCAGCAGGCGAAGTCGTGCGAGATCGACGAGAGCAAGCCGAAGGAGGTCGCGACCGCGTCCTTCATGCTCACGCAGGCGCGCGGACAGCAGCCGCAGAAGCGGATGGAGACCATCCGAAAGGTCGTGAAGTCGCTCACCGAGAAGGGCGACGCGCTGGCGAACCCCGCCGGCCGCAACTACCAGCTCGGAAAGGCCTTCTACATCCTGGTGGACGACAGCACTACCGCCTCCAACCTGACGCGCGGTGACCTTGGCTTCACCACCAACACGACGGCTCCGGCCGACGTCGGGTTCCTGGCGGACTCGGTGATGCGCCAGGTCGAGAGCGCGATGCCGGAGTGCAAGTCGCTGACGAGCACCTGGCGCCGCCAGCAGGGCTGGCTTCGCGTGACACAGAAGGCCAGCAACCTGTTCAACGCCGGCCAGACCGACTCCGCGAGCTACTACGCGCAGCGCTCGATGCTGCTCGATCCGCAGGCGCCCTACGCGTACAGCATCCTCGCCTCGCTCGCGCAGAAGAACAACGACATCCCGAAGGCCATCGAGTACACGCGTCAGGCGGCCGAAGCGGCCAAGTCCGACACCGTGTTCAACGAGCAGCGCCGGCTCTCGCTCTTCAACCTCGGCATCCTCCTCGGAAGCCGCGCCGAAGCGGCGACCGGCGACGAGCAGAAGAAGCTCGCGCAGGAGTCGGTCACGGCGTTCCGGTCGTTCATCGCCGAGGCCCCCGCGACCGACGAGAACATGACCTCCGCGCGCAGCTCCCTCGCGCGGATGCTCAGCGTCGCCGGCGATACCGCCGGTGTGAAGGCGACCTATGCCGCGGTCCTCGCGAATCCCGCGAACTACTCCGAGTACGAGCTGATCCAGGCCGGCCTGGCCGCGTCGCGGGCGGGGAAGGACTCGGACGCCATCTCGCTCTTCAAGGTCGCGCTGAACCAGAACCCGTACAGCCGCGACGCGCTCTACAACCTCTCGGCCTCGGGCTTCAACAGCGGGCAGTTCAGCACGGTGCTTCCCAGCGTGAAACGGCTCAGCGAGGTCGATCCGAACAACCCCGAGGTCTGGCGCATCATGGCCGGCGTCTACCAGGGGCTGAACAAGGCGGAGAAGAACACGAAGATCAAGGCGGCGCTCACCGACACGCTTCTGCAGGCGTACAACAAGTACGAGAAGCTGCCGACCGTCGTGACCATCAAGTCCTTCAACAAGAATCCGACGAGCGCCAGCCTCGGCGGCACCATCGAGAATCGCGGCACCGCGGCCGGCTCGTACGCGCTCACGGTGCAGTTCCTCGACAAGGCGGGCAACGTCGTCGCGACGCAGACGACCAACGTCGGACCGGTTGCCCCCAAGGCCACCGCGGACTTCAAGGTCGATGCGACGGGCGCGAACATCGTCGCCTTCCGCTACCAGCCGCTCAAGTAGTCACCGCGGTTTGCAGGAGCGACGCCCGGGTGGATCCCTCCACCCGGGCGTCGTTTTTTTGCGCACGCCACGCGCTCGCGACCTCAGTCGCGGGACGGCCGAAGTCGCTCGCATTGCTTGATTTCGACCCTTTCATCTGCTAACTTGCGTCAGCTACGTCGGAAGGGGCGACGGGAGCGTCGCGTGCTGCGGGGAGATCACCGTCGTGGTCTTCCCGCGTTCATCTGTGGGGGCCATGGTTCGAGTCAGTCGCGTCGCGAAGGGTGGTATCGCCGAGGAGCTCGGCATCGCTCCGGGAACGGAGCTGCTGACGGTCAACGGACGCGAGCTGCAGGACTTCCTCGACTGGGAGTTCCTCACCGCGGACGAAGAGCTCCTCATCACCGCGAAGCTCCCTGATGGCGAGCTCGTCGAATACGACATCGAGCGCCCCGAGGGGGAGCCGATGGGGCTCGAGCTCGAGCCGCCGAACGTGCGACGCTGCGCGAACCGCTGCGAGTTCTGCTTCATCGAGGGTCTTCCCCAGGGACTCCGGAAGCCGCTCTACATCCGCGACGACGACTACCGACTCTCCTTCGCGTACGGCAACTTCGCGACGCTCTCGAACGTGAAGGAGCGCGACATCGCGCGCATCCTCGAGTACCGCCTGTCGCCCCTCTACGTCTCGGTCCACGCCACGCCGTGGGAGGCGCGAAAGAAGCTCCTCAACAATCCGCGCGTTCCGAACATTCTCGCGCAGCTCGAGAGGCTCGCGGAAGGCGGCATCCAGTTCCACACGCAGATGGTCGTCGTCCCCGGGCTCAACGATGGCGAGGTCCTCGAGCAGTCGCTGACCGATCTCTGGAACTTCGGGGACGCCGTCCTCTCCGTCGCGCTCGTCCCGGTCGGCGTCACGCAGTTCTCCCACCTCTACACCGGGAAGCCGATGGACGAGGACAATGCGCGGCGCATCCTCGCCAGCGTGGAGAAGTGGGAGGCGCGCGCACTCGCGGAACGGGGAGAGAAATGGGTGCGCGGCTCGGACGAGCTGTATCTGCTCGCCAATCGCGAGCTCCCTGGTCCTGAGCACTACGGCGAGTTCGCGCAGGTCGAGAACGGCGTCGGCGCGGTCACCCTCCTCCGCAAGCGCGTTCGCGACGGGCTCGGCGATCTGCCGCGCCTCGACGGCCGCCGGATCGGGGTCGTCACCGGGGTCTCGATGGCGCCGATCATGCCGGAGCTCCTCGACGAGCTGGCCGACGTCACCGGCGCACGCTTCGAGCTGATCCCGATGACGAACTCGCTCTTCGGACCCACCGTGACCACCGCCGGACTTCTCGTCGGCGCGGACATCAGGCGTGCGCTCGAGGGACGTCACGACCTCGACATGGCGCTTATCCCCGCCGAGACCATCAACGAATCCGGCGTGTTCCTCGACGACGAGTCGTTCATCGCGCTGCGCGAATCTCTCCCGATGCCGGTCTATCCCTCGTACGACTTCATCGACGCGCTCGTCCCCGAAGGGGAGCGCGCCACGGTATGAACGTCCCCGTCGTCGCGCTCGTCGGCCGCCCCAACGTCGGCAAGTCAGCGCTCTTCAACCGCCTCGTCGACAGCGACGCGGCCATCGTCTCCGAGGAGGCGGGAACGACGCGCGACCGTCACTACTCGCGCGGGCAGTGGAACGGGCGTGACTTCTGGCTCGTCGACACCGGCGGCATCACGGAAGATTCACGGCTCCCGATGGACCTCGAGATCCGACGCCAGGTGCAGGAAGCGATCGGCGAGGCCGACCTCCTCCTGCTCGTCCTCGACGCGAAGGTCGGCGTCCATCCGAGCGACGCGCGGATCGTGGACATCCTGCGCGACGCGCAGAAGCCCTGGCTCGTCGTCGCCAACAAGGTGGACGACCCGAACTCCACCGACTTCTACGAGCTGTACAACCTCGGCGCCGGCGATCCGATTCCGGTATCGGCGACGAATGGGAAGGGCTCCGGCGACCTCCTCGACATCATCGTCGACCGCATCCCCGAAGTCTCCGCGCCCGCCGAAGACCAGCTGCACGTCGCGGTGATCGGTCGTCCGAACGTCGGCAAGTCCTCGTTCGTCAATCGCCTGCTCGGTGAGGAGCGGCTCGTCGTCTCCGACATCGCGGGGACGACGCGCGACGCGATCGACACGCCGATGCGCTATCATGGCCGCGACTTCGTCTTCATCGACACGGCGGGACTGCGCCGCCAGTCGCGCGTGGACGAGGGAATCGAGTTCTACTCGGGGCTGCGCACCCAGCGCGCGATCGAGCGTGCCGACATCTGCGTTCTGCTCGTCGACGCCGCGGAAGGGCTGCACAACCAGGATCTCAAGATCGCGCACCTGGCGTGGGACGAGGGGCGCGGGCTCATCATGGTCGTGAACAAGTGGGACATCAAGGAGGAGAAAGGCGACAAGTCCGCCGCGCACTTCCAGCGCGACGCCGCCGAGAAGGCGCCCTTCCTCAACTTCGTCCCCTGGCTGTTCACCTCGGCGCTCACCGGCCAGCGCGTGAACAAGGTGCTCGACGTCATCCTCGAGGTGGAAGCGGAGCGGAAGAAGCGCATCCCCACCTCCGAGGTGAACGAGGGGCTGCACAACCTCCTCGCGCGCCGGCAACCGCCGCAGGCGTCGGGGCGCGAGGTGAAGCTGAACTACGCGACCCAGGTCTCGGTCGCGCCACCGACCATCGCGGTTTTCGGCAACCACCCCGACCTCGTGCAGGAGCACTACGTGCGCTTCCTCCATAACGGGTTCCGCGAGATGTGGGGCTTCAAGGGTAGTCCGCTGCGCATCGTTCTCCGGCGAAAGGCGGCGTAAGTGCATCCGGCGATCGCGGTAGTCGTCGGTTACTTCCTCGGTTCCATCCCCTTCGCCTATCTCGCGGGCAAGCTGACGCGCGGCATCGACCTGCGGCAGCACGGATCGGGAAACCTCGGCGCGACGAACGTCTATCGGACGCTGGGCGCGAAGGTGGCGATCGTCGTCCTCGTGCTCGACGCGCTCAAGGGCGCGCTCCCCGTCCTCCTCGTGAAGCGCTACGCGGTCGGCGACCACCTCGCGTTGTGGGCCGTCGCCGCGGGGATCGCCGCGATCGCCGGCCACGCGAAGCCGATCTTCCTGTTGTGGAAGGGGGGAGGGAAGGGGGTTGCCACCGCCGCGGGTGTATTCCTCGCGCTCGCGCCGATCCCGACGCTCGTCGCGCTCGGTACCTGGCTCGTCGTCGTCCTGATCAGCGGGTACGTCTCGCTCGCCTCGCTCGCCGCGGCGATCGCGCTTCCGATCGCCATCGCGGTCCTGCTCGGACCCGGCTCGGTATTCTTCGGCGTGAGCGTCGTGATCGCGATCTTCGTCTTCTGGACGCATCGCGCGAACATCGGACGCCTGCGCCGCGGCGAGGAGCACCGCTTCGGCAGGAAGGCGCGGGCGTGACGCGCTGCGCGGTGATCGGCGCCGGCGCGTGGGGCACCGCGCTCGGCAGCGTTCTCGCCGGCAACGAACACGACGTCGTCCTCTGGGCACGCGAGAGCGACGTCGTCGAGTCCATCAACGCGCGTCACGTCAACGACCGCTTTCTCGCCGGTCATGCGCTCGATCGCCGGCTCCGCGCGACGGGCGACGTCGCCGATGCCACGAGCGAAGCGGACATCGTCGTCTTCGTCCCGCCGTCCCACGCACTGCGCACCGTGGCCGCGTCGACGCGCCGCGCGATCTCGCCCGACGCGATCGTCGCCGTGGCGAGCAAGGGCATCGAGCGCGGCACCCTCGCGCTGATGACCGAGGTCGTCGCCGACGAGCTTCCCGGCCATCCCGTCGTCGCCCTCTCGGGCCCGAGCTTCGCCGCGGAGGTCGCGGCGCGGCAACCCACCGCGATCGTCGCAGCGTCGGAAGAGCACGACGCGGCGGTCGCGACCCAGGAGGCCTTCAGCAACACCGTTCTCCGCGTCTACACCACCGAGGACATGATCGGGGTCGAGCTCGGCGGATCGCTCAAGAACGTCATGGCCGTCGCGACGGGCATCGCAGAAGGGCTGGGACTCGGCTTCAACTCGCGAGCGGCGCTCATCACGCGCGGCCTCGCGGAGATGACGCGGCTCGGAGTCGCGCTCGGCGCGAGCCCGCGCACCTTCGCCGGCCTGGCGGGACTCGGCGATCTCGTCCTCACCTGCACGGGATCGTTGAGCCGCAACCGTTCGCTCGGCTTCGAGATCGGGAAGGGTGCCACGCTCGAGCAGGCGCTCGCGGGACGCGAGACGGTGGCAGAAGGCGCCGTCAGCGCGGCGAGCGCGCTCGCGCTCGCCGAACGCGAAGGAGTGGAGATGCCCATCGTCGCCGCCGTCAACCGCACGCTTTTCGAGGGCTATCCCGCGCAACGGGCAATCGAGGATCTCATGGGACGCGAGCTGCGTCCGGAAAACGACCGATGAGCGCCGAGCCAGTCCAGGAATTCTTCTCGATCGGCGAGGTCTGCTCGCTGACCGATCTCAAGCCGCACGTGCTTCGCTACTGGGAGAGCCAGTTCCGCTTCCTGAATCCGGCGAAGAACCGCTCCGGCAATAGAGTCTACCAGCGCAAGGAGATCGAGCTCATCATGCTCGTGAAGCATCTCCTCTACAGCGAGAAGTACACGATCGACGGCGCGCGGCAGAAGATCGACGAGTATCGCCGTGGCGGCGAGCTCCGCACCGCGGCGCGCGCGGCGCTGGACGTCGAGGTTGCCGAATCGCTCGAGGGCGAGATCGGCGAGATCCTCGCGATCCTCGAGGGCATTCGCTCTCCGTCCGCATGAGTGAAGTCGTCTGCGTCATCCCGGCCCTCAACGCCGCGGCGACACTGCCGGCGGTGATCGCGGGCGTTCGCCGCGCGCTGCCCGATGCGGCGATCGTCGGCGTCGACGACGGGTCGCGCGACGAGACGGCGAGTGTGCTGGGAGATGCGTGCGACGCGGTGGAAACGTTCGAGGTGAACAGGGGGAAGGGCGCTGCCCTCCGCGCGGGCTTCGCGCGCGCCCTGGCGCTCGGCGCGAGCCGCGTTGTGACGCTCGACGCCGACGGGCAGCACGATCCCGCCTATGCTCCCCGCCTCGTCGACGCGCTGGAGGCCGCGCACATCGCGGTCGGCGAGCGCGCACGAGCGGGAACGGCGATGCCGCTCCGCCGGCGCGTCTCGAACGCGCTCTCGACCGCCGCGATCAGCGCAGTCGCGGGACGCCGGCTTCCCGACACGCAGTGCGGGTTCCGCGCGATCCGTCGCGAAGTGCTCGAGACCGTCGTCGGCGTCGGCGACCGCTACGAGTTCGAGACCGACTTCATCATCAGGGCCGCACGGCGCGGTTACGAGATCGTCCCGGTCCCGATCCCGACCATCTACGGCGGGACCAGCCATTTCCGAGAGTGCCGCGACGCGATGCGCGTCGTCGCGACCATCTGGCGGCATCGCGTGGGCCCGGAGCACTGATGCGACTCCTGCTCACCAACGACGACGGAATCCTCGCCCACGGGCTCGCCTGCCTCATCGAAGCCGCGGAGCCGCTCGGGGAGGTCACGGTGGTCGCCCCGGACCGCGAGCAGAGCGCGACGAGCCATTCGCTCAGCCTGCACCATCCGCTGCGCCCGATTCCGCGTGGCGACCGACGTTACCAGATCGACGGCACGCCGACCGACTGCGTGATGCTCGCGGTCGAGGCGCTCATGCCGGAGCGTCCGGACTTCGTCCTCAGCGGCATCAACCACGGCCAGAACATGGGCGAGGACGTGCTCTACTCGGGCACCGTCGCCGCGGCGATGGAAGGGCTGGCGCTCGGAATTCCCTCGGTCGCGATCTCGTTCGCCGGGGGCGACCTTCGCGCCGACCTGACCTTCCTGAAGGAGCAGGTGAAGGTGCTCAGGCGCCTTCTCCAGCATCTCACGTCCCTTCCGAGGTTTCCGAGGGACACCTTGCTCAACATCAATCTTCCGCCGCTCCCCGCCGACGAGGTCAAGGGAATCCGTCTGACGCGGCTCGGTCGGAGAGTGTACTCGAACTCGCTGAAGCCCATGGAAGATCCGTGGGGTCGGCAGATCTTCTGGATCGGCGGCGGCTCGATCAGCTGGTCAGGTCCCGAGGACTCCGATTTCCAGGCGGTGCGTGACGGCTTCGTCTCGGTCACACCGTTGCATCTCGACCTCACGCATTACCACATGCTCGAAGCCGCGGAGGAATGGTGGCGGGACCTGTAGAAGGCGAGATGCGCTCCTCGCGCCGACGACTCGTCGAGGCGCTGCAGGAGAAGGGGATCCGCGACCTGGCGGTGCTGCGCGCATTCGAGCAGACGCCTCGCCACATCTTCGTGCCGACCGGCGTCAGGCATCGCGCCTACGAGGACTCCGCGCTCCCGATCGGCAATGGGCAGACGATCTCACAGCCCTCGATCCATGCGCGGTACCTGGAGCTGCTGAAGCTCACCGGACGTGAGAAAGTGCTCGAAGTGGGGACCGGATCCGGTTATCAGACCGTGCTCCTCGCACACCTCGCCGCACAGGTCTTCTCGATCGAGCGCATCGCGCCTCTGCTTCAGGGCGCCCGCGAGGCGATAGCGAAGTGCGGCGTCCGCAACGTCTCGCTTCTCCTCGGGGACGGCACGCTCGGCTGGCGCGAGTACTCGCCATACGACGCCATCCTCGTGAGCGCCGCGGCGCCGAGCGTACCGCAGCCTCTCGTGGAGCAGCTCGCTGAAGGCGGGCGGATGCTCATCCCGCTCGGCGGGCAGGACGTGCAGACGCTGGCTGTCCTCACACGTCGCAATGGACAGATCCAGCGCGAGGACATCCTGCCGGTTCGATTCGTCCCGCTGCTCGGTCAACACGGTTGGCAGGGGTGATCCAAGCGAGCGCGACGTAACCCTTTACGGGTTCGGCTCGTCGATAGTGCATTACGCCGGTGTCCACGTTCGCCGAAAATCATGGCCGATCAGAGCGACAACGCGCAGCGCCCACGACCATTCGTGCCTCCCGTCCGTCCCTTCGGCGGGTCGGCGGCATCCGCGCGTCCCTCACTGACGCCCTTCACGCCGCCCGAGCGAGCGCGCCCACCGGCGCCGTTCGTCGCGCGCCGCCCGGCGAAGCCGATCGAGGAGCCGCTGCCGGCGACGAGCGCCGCGCCCAAGGAAGTGCCCGACTCGCTTTCCAGCCCCGCCGCCGGACTCCCGCTGCTGATCGATGAGAGCGCGGCTGCGACCCAGGCCGCCGTCGCCGCATTGCCGGCGCTCGCCCCGACGGTTGGGCCTCGCGATGACGCGCATCTCTACGGCCACGATCCGTTCGCCGCGGTGGCGGCACCTGCGCCGCGAGCCGAGGTCCCGGGAGAGGATGCCGCGCCCGAGGAGGCAGCCACCGCCCTCGCCGGCCTGCCGTACTTCGACGACACCGGGAGCGCCCATGCCCCCCGGGAGGACACGTCGCCCTCGCGAACCTCAGGCAAAGTGCATCGCGTCGGCTTCGACCCGGCCCAGGTTCTCGAGTCGATCGCCCAGCGGATTCGCAGCGGAGCGCTCCAGCTCCCGGAGCTGGACGCCCACTCGACTGAAGAAGCGACGCTCGCCAGCATCCTGGCGGTGCTCCTCCGCGACGGCCGGCGATGACCGGTGCGGACCGGCTCCACATCCGGGTCGCCGGGCGCGTCCAGGGGGTCGGCTTCCGATGGTTCGTTCGCGAGCACGCGCGTCGACTTCAGCTCGCTGGATGGGTGCGCAACCTCCCCTCGGGTGAGGTCGAGGTGGTCGCCGAAGGGCCGCGCGAAGCGCTCGACGAGCTGGCCGGCGCGATAGCCAAGGGCCCTCCAGGGGCGCGCGTCGAGCTCGTGCACCAGCTTCCGGACGACGAGCACTACGAGCACCTTCCATCGCCCTTCTCGGTAGAGCGATGACCACCCTCGACCCGGCGCTCCGCGCGAGGCTGATGGCCGCCGTGCGCGACGTCCCCGACTTTCCCAAGCCGGGAATCGTCTTCAAGGACATCACGCCGATCCTCGCCGACGCGAGGCTGTTCGGCGAGACGATCGAGGCGCTCGCCGCCCCTTACATCGGCCGGGGAATCACGCACGTGGCGGCGATCGAGAGCCGGGGATTTCTCCTTGGCGCGCCCGTCGCGCGCGTCCTTGGCGCGGGGCTGATCCCGCTGCGCAAGGCCGGGAAGCTCCCGTGGAAGACGCAGCGCGAGAGCTACGACCTGGAGTACGGCACTGACGCGCTCGAGGTTCATGCCGATGCGCTCGGCAGCGCGACGCGGGTCGTGATCGTCGATGACGTGCTGGCGACCGGCGGCACCGCGGCCGCCGCGGCACGTCTCGCCTTACGCTGCGGGGCGCGCGTCGAGGGCTTTTCATTCCTGATGTCGCTGGATTTCCTCGGCGGAAAGCAGCGCTTGGACATGGCTCCCGTAACGTCGCTGCTCGACTACTAGCCGGGTGGGCCGACGACGGTCCCGGTGGCGTGCATCTCCTTCCGAGCCAACGAGCTCCATGCAGCAGATCAAGGGAAGTGTCGTGAAGTCGCGCCTCGCATTCGTCGAGGACAACTTCGGGAAGGAGGCCGTCGATAGGGTCCTGGCGAGCCTTTCCGACGCCGATCGCAAGGCGCTCGGGTCGGTGCTCACGGTGAAATGGTACCCGCTGGATCTCGGGACCCGGCTGGACGAGGCGATCGTGAAGGTTCTGGGAGATGGGAAGCCGGAGTTCTTCGAGCGGCTGGGCGTCGCGTCCGCGGAGAAGAATCTCGGAGGTGTGCACAAGGCCTTCGTCACGCCAGGCGATCCCCATGCCTTCCTGACGCGGACTCCCGCCATCTACTCGCTGTACTACGAGAAGGGGCGTCGCGAGTACCAGAAGACCGGCGAGCGATCGGCGACGCTCACCACTTACGATGCGGAAGTCTTCAGCGCCCCTGACTGCCTGACCATCGTCGGGTGGCACCGGCGCGCCCTCGAGATGTGCGGGGCGCGCAACGTTCGCGTCGTCGAAGCGGAATGTCGTTCGCGGGGCGCGTCGGTCTGCAGGTACAACCTCAGCTGGGACTGAAGCTTCCGCCTCAGCAGATGCGCGGTCGAGGGTCGCGTCGCGGCCTCGACCGCGTTATGTTTCGAGTCTGCGCTGGCGGCCCTGGAGGGGACCGCGAGCGCGGTGACGCCCCTGTAGCTCAGGTGGATAGAGCAGCGGTTTCCTAAACCGTTGGCCGGGTGTTCGAATCACCCCAGGGGCATCGCGCGCGAGCGGCGCGCGTGTCGCCAAACCCCAAACTCGAGCAGCGATGGAACGGAGCGAGCGCGCCGCGACCGGCGGCGCCGACGAACGAACGGAGTCGATCTTCGAGTGGCTGCACGGCAACTCGCGCCTCTTCGGCATCGCGGCGGCCGTCGTCGCAGCCGTAGCGCTCGGGGGTTGGCTCTACACGCGAGCGCAGGCGGGGAAGGAGCTGCGCGCCGAGCAGGACCTGCAGCGCGCACAGGCCTCGATCATCCAGGGGAACACGCCGCTGGCACAGACGGACCTCGAAAAGCTCGTCTCGTCGCGGGGCGGCACCTCGGGCGCCTCGCAGGGGGCGATGCTGCTGGCGCAGCTCCATTACCAGGCCGGCGAGTACCAGAAGGGCATCGACGCACTCGAGAAGAGCGGCGCCGCGCGCAAGGATTTCGAGGCGCCGGTAGACGCCCTGATCGGCGACGGCTACTCGCAGCTCGGGAAGTTCGCCGAGGCCGCGGCGCATTATCGCAAGGCCGCCGACGCCACCCGCTTCAAGGCAGATCGCGCAAACTATCTGGCGGACGCGGCGCGCAATCTGACGGCCGCAAAGGATACCGCCGCGGCCCGGCAAATCTGGCAGGATATCGCCGGCGATCAGACGAATCCGCTGGCGGCGGAGGCGCGGATCCGACTCGGTGAGCTGACCGCAAGGCCCGCAGCCCGGAGCTAGCCTCGACGCCCCGGAAAGCCGGAACGCCCGCAGCGATGCTGCGGGCGTTTTCGTTTTGCCGAGCCGCCCGAGCGCTGTCGGAACCCCGCCAGATTCGTCCGATCGATCGGACTCGCGGGCGGGCTCCATTACCGTTGGACTCCACGGCCGCTGCGACGATGCTGGCGACGGCTGCGGGCTGCGGGGTAGGACCCAGTCCGAGCGCCAAGCGCCGGGTAAGCCATAAGAAGAAGCACCAATCAACTACGTATAATATGTATTATGTAAACTACGCGCCCATCAAAACTGTGGAGAACTTCACGCCCTCCACGGTTGGATTTCCAGCTATGTTGTTGTGAATGCGAGACTTGGGATTGGCGCTGTCCCCTTCAGCCTGCCTCTGTGGCAAACTCGCGGCGGCCTCGCGCGACGTCGGTGGATGGCCGTGGCCCACCGAGCTGCGACGCGCCTCGAATGCGCTTGCATCCGCGAGCCGAGCTCTGCGCTGGCGCTATTCCGGCGACTTCTCATCCGACGCGACCTGGTCCGAACAGGTCGAACGAGGCCTCGGCCTTTCGCCCGTCGAAAAACGGGCGCGACCGGCTCAGACCTCTCCGAGCTCGCCGCGGAAAACGATTCGACCCTCGCCGGCAAGGCTCGGCAGCCAGCGGGATCCCTGGCGCTTGAGGGTGACCGTGAGCTGCCGGCCCGACCGCGTCCGGAGCCGGATCGGGCTCGCGTCGAGCCCCCAGGACTCGATCAGAATGGCAGATGCCACGGCGCCCGTACCGCACGCGAGCGTCTCCCCTTCGACGCCTCGCTCGTACGTCCGGATCCGCCAGTCACCCCTTCGTCCGGACACGAAGTTCGCGTTGGCGCCCGCGGGCATGAGCTCGCGGGCCGTGCGAATGGCGCGTCCGCGGCCGAGTACATCGGTCTGCTCGACGTCCGGCACGAGCGCCGTCACGTGAGGCACTCCGGCGAGCGCGAATCCCAGCCGATGCTCGCCGGACCTCGGCCTCAGCTCGAGCTCGGGGCGGACGGTGTCCACGGGCGCCAGATCGATCTCCGGCTCTCCATCCCGGAGGCGCGCCGAGATCCGCCCCGAGTCCGTCTCGAAGACGATCGGATGCCCCCCCGCGCCGGAGAGCTCGGCGAACAGCCGGGTACAGCACAGCGCAGCGTTGCCACACATCGAGGCGCGGGTGCCGTCCGCGTTGTAGTAGATCATCCGGAAGTCGACCCCCGACTCGGGCGCGAGCAGCACGATCCCGTCCGCGCCGACCCCCGTGCCTCGTGCGCAAATGCGCTGGATTGCCGCCGGATCCTCGAGCTCCGGATCCCCGGTCTCGCGCACGTCCACGACGACGAAGTCGTTCCCCGACCCGCTCATCTTGTAGAACGGAATCCCACGCAGCCCGGTCATCACAGGCGTCCCGTGAGCGACCACCACCGCAGCCGCCAGACCATCCAGATCGCCTCACGGATGATCCGGTTCGACATCTTGCTCTCGCCGTCCGTCCGGTCGACGAACACGATCGGGATCTCGGTGATCCGGAACCCCTTTCGCCAGGCGCGGAAGCTCATCTCGATCTGGAATGCGTACCCGTTCGATTTGACCTGATCCAGCGGGATCGCCTCGAGGACCGACCTGCGAAAGCACTTGAACCCGCCCGTCGCGTCGCCGAGCCGAAGGCCCGTGATCACGCGGGCGTAGATGTTCGCGCAGTAGCTGAGGAGGAGGCGCGTCATCGGCCAGTTGACCACCGTGACGCGTCCCTGCCGGTACCGCGAGCCGAGCACGAGATCGTTCTCCCTGATCGCGCCGAGAAACTGCGGGAGGTGCGCGGGATCGTGCGAGAAGTCGGCGTCCATTTCGAAGACGTACGCGTAGTCGCGCTCGAGCGCCCAGCGAAATCCGGTGAGATACGCCGTCCCAAGTCCAAGCTTCTTCGGGCGATGCGTCGCGTGCACTCGCGGATTGGCGGCGGCGATGCGATCGACGATGTCGCCCGTCCCGTCCGGGGAGCCGTCATCCACGACGAGCACCTCGAGCGAGGCATCCTGCGCGAGGACAGTCGTGATGATCCGCTCGACGTTGTCGCGCTCGTTGTAGGTCGGAATGATGACCAGGGCGCGCTCAGACACGTACTCGAGGTCCGGCAAAGGCGCCCCCGACGACGAGCAGCGCGGTGAGGACGAGGGCGATCACCGTGATCGGACGCGCCCGGATGTATGCAGGATCGCGGAAGCTGAGCTCGACGTGTCGAGCGCCGGCCGTCAGCGGAACCCCGATCAGGGTGTGATCGACGCGGCCCACCCCCGCCGGCCTCCCGTCGACGACCGCGGTCCAGCCCGGAAACCAGTTCTCCGAGACCACCAGCGTCGCTCCAGCCGGAGCGGGCCGGTCGAGATCGGCGACGATGTGTCCCGGCCCGTACGTCGGAACGGCGACGTTGATGCCCAGGGGCGCGGGAACCGTCGTCACCCGTTGCAGCGGGACGCCGCTGGTGCTGTCGCCGAGGGCGATGGCGTTCAGGTCGATCCGCGGATCGAGGATGTTCTGTCTGATGGCTTCGGCGGGTGCTTCGGCGACTACCGGTACGACCCACGCAGCCGGGTTCTGCTCCTGGATCTCATAGAGCCAGACGGTGCTCCCCGCCGCATCGCGCACCGGGCCGACGCGCTTCTCCACGCGAAGGCTGTCGAGCTGCTCGATCATCGGAGGAAGCTCGGTATTGACGAGCAGAAACCGGGCGTTCGAGAGTCTGCGGAACTGGCGACTCTGGAGAGCGTTCGGCGGGAACGCGGGAGACTTCGCCCCGGCGATATCCACCCATCGCTGCGGCTCGTTGGCCTGGTGGCTGGTGACCGTACGAACGCCATGGATCATCATGGCGTCGCCCTCGAGGATCGGGTCACCGGGCGCCGGCCCAGCGAGCGGAGCGACGATGGCGCGCCCCGGCGCGGGGAGCCTCCGCAGGTATTCGATCGTCGGGTCCGACGCGTAGATCTGAGAGGCGGGCGGCGAGAACATGAAGTACCTGCGAACCACGCTCCAGTCGTCGAGCGCGGCGAGGGCGACGAGGATCCACGCTGCCCGTACGGCGCCGAGCCGGCGCGTGCCGTAGCTCCAGAGTACCGCGATGGTCGCGGCGGCGAACAGCAGCGATCGCAGCCCGCCGATACGCATGGCCGGTCCGTTCCCGGCCAGATAATCCAGCTTCTCCGGCTGCGCGATTCCGCCCGCCATCGCCTCGAGACCGCCGGCGAGCGCCAGCAATCCGACGAACCCGGCGAAGATCCCCCACCCGATCAGATATCGCCGGCGCAGCGGCTCGGCGAGGAAGCGCTCCAGACCCACAGCGGCAAGGACCGCGACGGCGAACGAGGTGATGAAGTAGATCATCCCGGGTGCTCGCGCGACGTTCATCTTCGGCAGGAGGAACCAGAGCCGATAGAACGGCGTGTGACCGCCCCACGCCACGAGGAGCGAGACGATCCCCGCGATCAGCCAGAACCGCACGAAGGACCGCCGTCGTGCGGCGCCGAACGCGGCGCCGGCGAGGATGAGCGTGACGACGCCGATGTAATCGCTGTGGAGCTTGATGGGGTTCTGCCCCCAGTAGTTCTCGAGAATTCCCGAAAACTGCGGCAGAAAGGCGTTCAGCGTCTCCTCGATCGGCATCGAGTACGACGTCGCGTACGCGTAGCTGACCCCCGCCCCGCGGGGGGAGTACGGGATGTACTCGAGGAGCGGCAGGAAGTGCACGGCGGCGATCGCCGCGGCGAGGGCCCCTGCCCCAGCGGCAATCGCGAGACGCCGCCACCTGACCGAGGGCGCGAGATGCGTTCCGTCAGGCTGTTCGGCGAACGCGACGTAGATCGCGAAGGGCCCGGAGAGCAGCGCGAGGTAGTACGTGAGCTGGAAGTGCGGGGAGACGATGCAGAGCGCGCCGGCGAGCGCCAGCACGCCGTAGGCCCAGAGACGGCCATCGCGCACCGCGCGCACGATCATCCAGAGGACGAGCGGGGTCAGCGCGCTGACGTAGAGCTTTCCATCGTGCCCCGGCGATACCAGCGAGGCGACCTGGCCGACCAGCATGTAGGCGACACCGCCGAACAGCGCCGGATAGAAGGCAAGGCCCCAGGCGCGGAGAAACCGGTAGGTGAAAAGGCCGGCGAGAAAGAGGTGGATGGCGATCGAGAGATTGAATGCCGTCCCGCCGGAGAAGATCTCGCGGAGAATGAACGTCGGATAGAAGACGTCTCCGTGCTGGCCGGCAATGAATGGAAGCCCTCCGGCGAGGAGATGATTCCACTCGGCGAACCCGCCCGTCTGCCGCAGCACCTGCTGGCCGAACACGCGATAGGCGTGGCCGCTCAGGTAATCGCTGCTCGGATTTACCAGGAAGGCCCCCCCGAGCATCGGGTAGACCAGCGCGAGCGTGGACAGGGCGTAAACGGCGCTGGCGATCAGCGTCGCGAAGCGCGGCTCGCGGAGCTCTGGGAGCGACGCGGAGGCGCGTCCGGAGGTCGGGCGTGGCATCAGTGGTTTTCGAGGGGTCGCGCCCGCTGCATCCGGCGCCGCAGTAAGGTAATGCCCGGCAAGCGGGTTTAGACAGACGCGACGGGTGTCCCGCGGGCAGACGGGGCGCCTATATTCGACACCAGCGCCCCCGAACTCGTCACCGTCAGATGCCAGCTACCGACCAGACGCAGCTCCGCAAGTACTACGACGCCGAGTACCATTACGGTGAGGACGTCGAGCACCCGAACCTCGATCGCCTGCGGCGCTCGATGTCCCATCTCGGGGCGCTCCGCGGCCGTCGGTTCCTCGACCTCGGCTGCGGAGTGGGTTGGGCGGCACGGATCGCGGCCGACGAGGGCGCGGCGTACAGCGTCGGTCTCGACTTCGCGGGCACGGCGCTCGTCCGCGCGATGCGCCACACGCCGGCGGCGGGCTGGGTACAGGGCGACGGCAACGCCCTTCCCTTCCGCGACGGTTCCTTCGACGACGTGTTCTCCTTCGGGTCGATGGAGCACTTTCCCGACGTCCCGCGCGGCTTCGCCGAGGCCGCGCGCGTGCTGCGTCCCGGAGGACAGCTCGTGACGGTCGTCCCCAACTGGTGGATCCGCACCGATCAGCCGCAGGAGCTGCGCGCGAGCGAGCGGCGCTGGCGCGAGATCGCCACGGGGGCGGGGTTCGACGTCGTGCGCGTCGGGGCCGATCATGGGCCGGCGATCCTGAAGAACCGCAAGCCGCTGCGGATCCTCATGCGGCTCGCGCTCCACGTTCTGTCGCGGATCCCCGGGCTCCGCTACCAGCACGTGCTGGTGCTTCGGAAGCGCGCCTAACGCTCGACGTCCGGCGCGACTCGCGGGGAGGCGCGGCCGGCGCGCGACGCGAGAACCACGATCGCTCCGAGTATCTCGATCGCGGTAAGCCACAGGCGGGAGGCAATCGCGAGAAACAGGGCCCGATCCGCGCCGACGAGCGGGGTCAGACTGGCGACGAGCGCGCCCTCTCGAATCCCGATCCCCCCGGGCACGATGATGAACAGAATCCCCAGCACGTACGCGGCCACGTAGATCGCTCCGGCCTCCACGAAGGGGGGCGCAGCGTCGCCGAGGACGGCACGGCAGAAGAGCGCGAAGGCGATGCCGTACCCGATCCAACCGACCGTCGTGAGGGCGAGATACGACGCCATCTGCGGCGAGGAGACGTGCGGCACCGCCCTGACGTCGTGCAGCCGTCGCTCGACGATCCGCCCGAGCAGCGCGAGCGTGCGCGGGACCAGGGCCACGGCGACCGCGACGACGAGCACGGCGAGTGTCAGGCGGGTCCCGAGCGATGGAACGGGGGCGCCGATCCGGGCGAATGCGGGCGCGAGCGCGACCGGCGAGAGTGCGACGGCGAGAAGCGCCCCGGTGCCGAGGAGAGCGGCCTGCTGCCAGAGCACCGCGGCCGTGGCGGCGACGGGCGAGACCCCCTGCGCGGCGGACATCGCCGCGAGCCCCGCGAACTGCCAGACGGCGCCAGGGACGTAGCGCGCGAGGTTGGACAGGAAGAAGACCCGCAGCGCGGAGACGCCGCGCATGCGCGCGTTCCACCACGCGAGGCTGCGCGACCACAGCAGTACCAGCCCGGCGAAGGAGATCGCCCAGACGAGCGACGCGGTCACGAGCAGCGGGTAGTCGACACGCCAGTCGACACGGCCGAGGTCCGCTCCATGACGCGCGGCGAAGCGCCAGACGAACGCCAGGGCCGCCGCGACCAGGACGAGCTGCGCCACGCGTCGAGCGACGGTGGACCGCATGATACTCGCAGGGGCGCTCGTCATGGATTCCGCATCGGGCCGTCAATATACTTCCGGCGGTGCGCGTCCTCCACATCACGACAGCCTTCCCGCGCGAGCCAGGCGACGTCATAACACCGTGGCTCGTCGAGCTCCTGAAGCGCCTCCGCGCGGCCGGAGTCGATTGCGAGGTTCTCACCTCCGCGTACAAGGGGTCTCCGGACCAGACCTTCGAGGGAATTCCCGTGCACCGCTTCCGCTACTTCGCGCGGCGGTGGGAGAACCTCACTCACGAGGAGACGGCACCGGACAGGATGCGGAAGTCGGTGCTCTACAAGCTCCTTCCTTTCTTCTTCGTCGGGGCGGGGATGGTCTCCGCATGGCGACTCGCGCGACGCGAGCGATACGACATCATCCACGTCCACTGGCCGCTGCCCCTCGCGGCGCTCGGCTGGGCGGCGTCGCGCGCGAGGCGTGCGCCGACGATCACGCTCTTCTACGGCGTCGAGCTGCGCTGGGTCGCGAGCGGGATGCGGGCGCTGCGCGGATTCCTGCGTTGGGCGATCCGGCGCTCCGACGCGGTCGTCGCGATCTCGAGCTACACCGCGAAGGAAGTCGAAGCGCTCGAGCCGCGCGAGGTCGCGGTGATCCCCTACACCTTCGAGCTCGCGGCGCCGGGCGTGCGGCAGCGGCGGCACGACGACCGCTTCGAGATTCTCTTCGTAGGCCGGCTCGTCGAGCGGAAGGGCGTGGTGAACCTCGTGGACGCGGTGGCGCGACTTCCGCGCGAGCTGGACGCGCGGCTGGTGGTGATCGGCGACGGGCCGGAGATGGATCGTATCCGGCGGCGCGCGGCGGAGCGCGGCGTCAGCGAACGCGTGGACCTGCGGGGCCGCCAGTCGGATGAGGCGCTGCGACAGGCATACGCATCGGCGGACGCGTTCGTGCTGCCCGCGATCGTGGACGCGCGCGGTGACACCGAAGGACTGGGCGTCGTGCTGCTGGAGGCGATGAACTTCGGCGTGCCGGTGGTCGCGAGCGCGAGCGGCGGGATCGTCGACATCGTGATCGACGAGGAAACCGGGCTGCTCGTGCCGCCCGGCGACGTGGCCTCGCTCGCGCGCGCGCTGGAACGACTCGGTCGCGATCGGGAGCTGGCGACGGGGCTCGGCGCGCGCGGCCAGCGATTCGTGGCGGAGCGGTTTTCCTGGTCGGCGATCGTCGCGCGCTGGATCTCGCTGTACGACCGCGTCGTCGCGCGCCGTTAGGCGCTGAAGCGCTACTCCCCGAGCTCCCGCGCGTCGAGCCGTCGGCGCAGCTCCCGGATCTCGGCGCGCTGCACGGCGATCATCTCCCCCACCAGCCCACCGACGAAGAACACGCTGCCGATGATGAGGCAGGTCTGGATGAGCGTCCACACGGCGCGGATCCCGATCCCCGCGATCAGCAGCGTCGCGAGCGCCGCGAGACCCGCGAGCGTCCCCAACGCGAAGAGGCCGGCGCCGAGCATCCCGAAAAGAAGCAGCGGCTTGCGGCCGAACCTCAGCTCGAACCAGACCGAGAGCATGTCGAGCACCCCGACGGGGATGCGCGACAGCCCGAACTTCGAGCGGCCGGCGTGACGCGGATACAGGGGGACCGGGATCTCGGTGACCGTGTAACCCTGTGCCGCCGCGAGAACGATCATGTAGCGGTGCCAGTCCGGGCGGATGGGCAGATCGTCCATGATCTCGCGCCGGTAGGCCTTCACCGAGTTGAGATCGCGCACGGGCACGTGGAAGAGCGCGCGGCTGAGGCGATTGTAGATGCCCGACACGAACGCCTTCTCGTACTTCCCTTCCTTGTAGCCCGTCACCATGTCCGCCTCGCCGGCGACGATCGGCGCGGCGAGGCGCGGGATGTCGGCGGGCTTGAACTGCAGGTCGGCGGGATAGAAGACGAGCACGCGGCCACGCGACGCGAGATACCCGGTGCGCAGCGCGTCGGCGATCCCGTGGCGCACGCGGTGGCGCTCGACACGCAGGAAGTCGTAGCGCTCCTGAAGCCGCGCGAGCACGGCAGCCGTGTCGTCCTCCGAGCCGTCGTCGATGACGATGACCTCGTACCGCGTCTGCGAGCCGGCGAACGCCGCCGCGGCCTGCTCCATGAAGAGCGGGAGGTTCTCGGCCTCGTCCTTCGCCGGCACGAGAACGCTGACGTCGACGTCGCGGGCGTCTCCGCCCGCCGACAACGCGCGCTGCGCCCCGGCGGCCGGTCGCCGCGAGAGCTGCGTGCTCACACGCGCTTGCGCATGCGCGCCGAGAGGACGCCGAGCTGGTCGCGATACTTGGCGACGGTGCGCCGCGCGATCTGGACGCCGCTCTCCTTCAGGATGTTGACGATCGCCTGATCGGTGAGCGGATGCTTCGGGTCCTCCTCCGCGACGAGCTTCTCGATCTGCGCCTTGATGCCGCGCGCCGAGACGTCCTCGCCGTCCGTCGTCGAGAGTCCGGAGGAGAAGAAGAACTTGAGGGGAAGCACGCCGCGGGGCGTCTGGACGAACTTCTCGTTCGTCACGCGGCTCACCGTGGACTCGTGCATGTTGATCACCTCCGCGACCTCGCGGAGCGTGAGCGGCTTGAGGTACTGCACGCCCTTCTCGAAGAACTCGCGCTGCCGCTCGACGATGTAGTTCATGACCTTCAGCATCGTCTGCCGCCGCTGCTCGATCGCCTGGATCATCCAGTTGGCCGAGTTGAGCTTGTTCGAGATGAACTCCTTGTTCTCGCCGTCGAACTTCTTCTTGTCGCGCGCGATCTCCTGGTAGGCGCGGCTCAGCTTGAGCCGCGGGAAGTTCACGTCGTTGAGGAAGACGTGATACTTCCCGTCGATCTTCTCGACGATGAGATCGGGGATGATGTAGTTGTCGCTCTTGTCGCTGTAGACGAGGCCCGGCTTCGGATCGAGCTTCGCGATCTCGTCGGCGGCGCGCTGGACGTCGGACGGGCTGATGCCGAAGCGCTTGGAGATCTCGCTCCAGCGGTGGTTGATCAACTCGTCGTAGCAGTCGCGCACGAGACGGAACGGCACCGACTGCTCGAGCCCGGCCTCGCGGAGCTGGAGCATGAGGCACTCGCGGAGGTCGCGCGCGCCGACGCCCGGCGGATCGAGGCTCTGGATGACGCCGAGCATCTCCTCCGCCTCGGCCATCGTGTACAGCGGGAGCTCGTCGTCGTCGCGCCCGGCCTCCTCCGCCATCTTGGTGATGGCGTCGTTGACGCCGGAGAGAATCTCCTCGAGTGGACAGGCGAGATAGCCATCGTCCTGGATGTTGCCGATGAACTCATCGGCGAGCGCGCTCTGGCGCGGGCTCAGCTCCAGGAGCGAGACCTGGTCGCGGAGGTGGTCGCCGAGGTCGCGCGAGTCGACGGTGACCGGCTCGTAGTACTCGCGCTCCTCGTGCTCTTCACGCCGGCCGGCGGTGTCGAAGCCGTCGAGGAGGATCTCCTCCCAGTCGATCTCGTCCTTCTCCTTCTTCTCCGCCTCGGGCTGGGTCTCCTCGGCGGGCGTCTCCTCGTTCTCCTCCTCCTCTTCCTCCGGCTCGACCATCTCGAGGAAAGGGTTGTTGAGGAGCTCCTGCTTCAGGTGCTGCTGGAGGTCGAGCAGGGGCATGTAGAGCAGATCCATCGCCTGGTAGAGGCGTGGATTGATCTTCAGCTCCTGCTTGAGCTGCGTCGATTGATTCAGTCCGGGCTTCATGCCACCTGCTCCCCGCCCTCGGAGGCCGAAAAGCGCGCGCGGAGGCGAGCCGCGAGCGTCGGGCCGAGGTAGATCTCGGC
The DNA here is from genome assembly GCA_036392515.1 of Gemmatimonadaceae bacterium. Classification (GTDB taxonomy): domain Bacteria; phylum Gemmatimonadota; class Gemmatimonadetes; order Gemmatimonadales; family Gemmatimonadaceae; genus JABFXC01. The sequence continues at coordinate 35,272 of DASVXU010000188.1, forward strand.
TACCGTGTCGTCGAAGACGAGGTCGCGGACGGTCCCGCTGACCTTCACCTGTCCGTCGAACATGATGTACGCGCGGTCCACGATGTCGAGCGTCTGCTCCACGTTGTGGTCGCTGATGAGAACGCCGATGTGTCGGTTCTTGAGGTCGGCGACGATCTGCTGGATGTCGTGCACGGCGATCGGGTCCACCCCGGCGAACGGCTCGTCCAGCATCAGGAACTTGGGCTCCGTGACGAGCGCCCGGGTGATCTCGAGCCGGCGGCGCTCCCCGCCCGAGAGCGCGTACGCCTTGCTGTGCCGCAGGTGCTTGATG
>DASVXU010000189.1:0-7126 GCA_036392515.1 Gemmatimonadaceae bacterium
TGGAGGAGGAAGTCGAGATTCTCGCGCGCCTCGCCCGCCTCACGCTCGCGGCCGAGCAGCCGCGCGGAGGCGAAGAGCGCGGCGACGTTCCATGCCTGACGGTTCGAGGTGCCTTCGTCGTACTCGGCGATGAGCGCCGCGGCCGGGGCGACGATGCGATCGCGCGCGAGCGCGGCCGCGTCGGCTCCGGCGTCGGCCATCTCGAGCAGGTCGATCGCGACGCAGAGCTGGAGGAGCCAGATCGACTCGAGGTAGGTGCTGAAGAAGACCCGCGAGGGGCCGAGCACGTTGTCGCGGTTCGGGAACTCGAGGTAGATCGCCGCGTAGCGGACGAGGATGTCGCGGGCGAGCGCGGCGTGGCGCGGGTCGCCGCGCAGCGCGAAGAGCGTGGCGCCATGGACCGCGCGCTCGGCGATCCAGAGGTGGTGCCACATCAGCCAGTAGCGGTAGTGTGCCTCGTCGTCGTACGTCGCCCCGCAGCGCGGGCAGCGGTGCGCGCGCGGCGACCACGGATCGTACTCGAGGTTCGCGCCGTCTCGCGGGCAGCGTCCCCCGGCGCGCGAGAGGCGCGCCTTGTCGCGGGGGATCTCGACGGTGTCCGCGAGCAACGGCTCGAGCTCGGCGGCGAGCGAATCGGCGAGGGACGCGAGCGGGCCGGTGGCGACCGAACGCCGCGCGTCGAGCTCGGCGGGTGTGACCAGCAGGCTCACCGCGCGCGCCTCGCCGCGTCGGTGGTCCACGAGGACACCGTGGCCAGCTCGCCGCGGAGGTCCATGCGCACGCCGCCTAACCGCCGCGCGACGCCCTGGATGCCGCGCGCGTGGTAGATCCACGCGACGGGCACCTCGCGCGCCAGCTCGCGCTGCACGCCGCGCCAGGCGGCCGCGAGCTCGGCGTCGCTCGACGCGGACCGAGTGCGCGCGAGGAGCGAGTCGAGCGACGCGGTGTGAAAGTCGCCGTAGTCGAGCGCGCCACCACGGAAGCGGGTATCGAACATCGCGGGAATCTGCGAGAGCGCGACGTCCCCCGCGATCCCCGTGAGCAGCACGCCGAAGCGGCGCGGCCTCGCGCGGGCGCGGGCGAGGAAGGCGCCCATCTCGAGCTGGCGGATGGTGACGCCGATCCCGCGCGCCGCGAGGTCAGCCTGGATGAGCTGCTCGGCGACGTTCTCCCCGCTGCCGACGGTGAGCAGCTCGAGCGAGAGCGGCGCTCCGCGAGCACGCACGCCACCCGCTGTCCGCCGCCAGCCCGCCGCGTCGAGGAGAGAGTCGGCGCGCACGGTGTCGCGGAGCGCCGGCTCGCCGAGCGCGAACGGGCTCGCGTCAGGCACCGGGCCGGCGGCGGGAGTGCCGAAGCCGCCGGCGGCGGCGGCGATGATGCGAGCGCGATCGATCGAGAGGGAGATCGCCTCGCGCACGCGGCGGTCGGCGAGCGCGGGGTGATGCACGTTGAAAACGAGGCCAATGGAAAGGCTGATCGGATACTCGACGACGCGCAGCGTCGGATCGCGGGCGGCGAGGGGCGCCATCGTCGGCGCGATCCCCGCCATGTCGAGGTCACCGCTGACGAGTCCCGCCATCTTGGTCGCCGGCTCGTCCACGACGGCGACGACGAGCCGGCGGAGCAGCGGCGGGCCGCCGAGAGCGGGAGGAAACTGCTCGTTGCGCTCGAAGACCCAGCGCTGCGTCGCGACACGCTCGACGAAGCGGAAGGGGCCGTTGCCGACGGGGGCAGTCGCGAAGGGATCGCGGCGCATCGCCTCGCGGGGGACGCGCGCGAGGAGATGCTCGGGGACGATCGGCAGCTCGCAGAGAAAGGCGGGGAGCGCGGGCTGCGCGGTGGCGAAACGCAGGACGAGGGTCGTGTCGTCGGGCGCGGAGGACGACTCGAGGGTCGCGAGCTCGCCGGCGCGTGGCGATCCGGTGCGCGGGTCGCGCGCCGCGTCGAAGGTGAAGACCGCGTCGCGCGCCGTGGTCGGAGCGCCATCGTGCCAGCGCAGGTCGTGCGCGAGCGACAGCGTCAGCGTCCTGCGGTCGGCGCTCCAGCTCCACCGGCGAGCGAAGTACGGCACCGGATGCAGCGTGGAGTCGTAGCGCGCGAGGGTGACGAAGAGGACGTGTCGCTGGATCTGCCGCGCGAGCGGGTGCACGGTGACGAGCGGGTTCGCCGACTCCAGATCGGCGCCCGAGGCGATGACGGCGACTCCGTCGCGCGAGGGCGCGGCACCGCAGGCGAGGAGGCCGGCGAGGAGCAGCGCGCGCGCACCGTCACTGCCCCATCGCGGGATGGTTGACGCGTGGCGTGCCGCGGTCATTATCCGTGCGTGCGTCTCCTGTTCCGCCATCTCGCGGCCGCCGCGCTGCTCCTCTGGATCGTCGTCACGGTGGTGTTCGTGCTGGCGCGCATGGCGCCGGGGGATCCGGTGCTGCTCGTCGTCGCCCCGGGCGCGAGCGCGGGCGAGATCGCGAGCGCCCGCGCGCGGCTCGGTCTCGACGCGCCGCTCGCGGTGCAATATGCACGGTGGGCGCGGGGCGCGCTGCACGGCGACCTGGGGACGAGCGTGGTCAGCGGACGTCCCGTGCGGGGCGTGCTCGCCGACGCGCTTCCCGTCTCCCTCGCGCTCGGCGGCGTGTCGCTCCTGCTCTCCTTCGCGATCGGGCTGGGAATCGGCGCGCTGCAGGCGAAGCGCGCGGGGACGCGCGGGGATCTCGCGCTGACGCTCGCGTCGACATCGCTCGCCGCGGCGCCGGCGTTCTGGCTCGCGCTCGGCGCGATCGCGCTGTTCACGTACGGCGCCTCGCGGCTCGGATTCCCCGAGTGGATGCGCCTTCCGGCGTTCGGCCTGCACGCGCCCGCGGGGAGCGGGAGCGGGCTCGCGGCGTGGGTGGACGTCGCGCGGCACGCCGTGCTTCCGGTGGCGGTGCTGACGGCGATCGGCGCGGCGGGGATCGCGCGCTATGCGCGTTCGACGCTGCTCGACGTCGTCGATCTCGAGGCGATCCGCGCGGCGCGCGGGCGAGGGGTCTCCGGCAGCGCGCTCGCGCTGCACGTCCTGCGGATCGCGCTCCCGGGGCTCGTCGTGCTCTTCGCGCTCGCGCTGCCGGGAGTGATCGCGGGATCGGTGTTCGTCGAGAGCGTCTTCGCGTGGCCCGGGATGGGTCGCGCGATGACGGTGGCCATCCTCTCACGCGACGTCCCCGTCGTGCTCGGCGCGACGCTTCTGTACGCGGCGGGAGTGATCCTCGCGAACCTCGCGGCGGATCTGCTCCTCCCCGCCGTCGACCCGCGGCTGCGCTGAATGACGGCTCGTCTCTCGACGCGCGCGGCGCTGCTCACGCTGGCGATCGTCACCCTGCTCGCGCTCGTCGCGCCGGCGTTCGCGACGGCGCCCGCGGCGATCGGCGACGTGATCGGCGGGCGGCTGCTCGCGCCGCTCGCGCGCGATCCGGGGGGCCATCTGCATCTCCTCGGCACCGACCGGCTCGGACGCGACCTGCTGGCGCGCACGCTCCTCGCCGGACGGATCTCGCTCGCCGTCGGCGTGCTCGGCGCGATCGTCGCCGGTGCGCTGGGGGTGGTAATCGGCGCGGTCGCCGGGTGGCGCGGGGGAGCAGTGGATCGTGCGCTGATGGCGCTGACCGACGCGCTGCTCGCGATCCCGCGGCTCGTGCTGCTGCTGCTCTGCGTCGCGCTCTGGGAGCCGGGGCTGCAGACGGTGGTCATCGTCCTCGCGGCGACGGGGTGGATGGGGATCGCCCGCCTGACGCGCGGGGAGGTGATCGCGGCGCGCGGGCGGCCCTGGGTGGACGCGGCGCGGGCGCTCGGCGCGCGGCCGGCGCGGACGCTCTGGCGGCACGTGCTGCCTAACGCGCTCGGGCCGGCGATCGTCGCGACGACGCTCGGCGTCGGGAGCGCGATCATGCTCGAGAGCGGGCTCTCCTTTCTCGGGCTCGGGGTGCAGCCTCCGGCGGCGAGCTGGGGGAACATGATCGCCGCGGGGCGCGACGTGGTCGTCACGGCGCCCTGGGTGTCGCTGGTGCCGGGGCTCGCCGTCGTGGTGACGACCGTCTGCGCGACGGTGCTCGGCGACGCGCTGCGCGACCGGCTGGCGGGGCGGCGGCGTACCGCCCTGCCGCCTGCCTAACGCACGAGCACCGTCACGATCTCGCGTGGCGCCGCCGAGAACTCGATCGCGTCCCCCGTGAGGGCGAGCGGCTCGCCCGGCGTCTCATCGAGCCGCGAGCGGCGCGCCTCGCGGGGCCTCCAGCCAAGCCGCCAGCGGCCGGGAACCAGCTCCTCGGTGAGGTTCACGCAGCGGAGAACGGTCCAGCCTTCGTCCTCGCCCGGCTTGCAGGCGGAGAACGCGAGCCCCTCCCCCTCGAGCTCGACGCCCCGCGTCGCATCGGGAATGACGAGCGCGGAGCGCAGGGTGGCGCCGCGGACCGGCAGGAGGACGTCCTCGGCGATCCGCTCGACAGTGGCGATCGTCGCGCGGTCGCGCGGGCCGTGGAGCGCGAGGCCGAAGCACGCGGCGAACGGACCGAGCGACTGGGCGCCGGGAGTCGGCGCCGGCCAGCCCGCGTGTCCGGGTCGCTCGGGGAGGTCGGGGCGCGAGAGCTCACCGACCGCCCGAAGCAGCGTGACCGCGATCCGCCCGTCGGCGAAGCTCTCGTACTCGGCGAGGCCGTCGGAGACGAGTGTGGCGCCGCGCGACCGCGCGAAGAGCGACACCCAGCGGTGCAGGGGCGCCGTGGGGGGCGGGGTCTCCATCGCGCGGTCCTCCGCGGTGGCGGAAACAGGTTCGCGGCGCACCGGGCCGAAGGCGGCGTCGGCCCAGGTCTCGCCGTCGCGCACGTCCGTCGAGAAGACGATGCGCGCGCGGTGATCGGGGGCGCGGTTCTCGCCGTGAACCGTCACTCGAAGAAAGTCCGCCCCCGCGTCGAGAGAGACCACCGCGCGCAGCGCGACGCCGGCCGAGTCGCCGGTATCGAGGGCGAGCGAGCCGCGAAGCGGCCCGCGGGCGACGAGTCGCGGCCTGCCTAACGGCATCGTCTCCGCCTCGCCGCGCAGCGACGCGGTGTAGAGGTCTCCGCGATCCCCCTGGTCCTCGAGCGCAACCAGGTTCTCGACCACGCGCTGTCCGCGCAGGTCGCGGAGGCGCACGCCGCCGGCGGCGCTCCACTCGAGCCGCAGGATACCGTTGTCGATGAAGTCGGCGCCCGCGGTCACCGGGCGCACGTCGCCGGGAAGGACCGACGCACGGTGCGTCGCGCCGTCGGCGATGCTCAGCGAGCGCGTGCCGTAGCCCGCGATCTCGTCCACCCAGACGAGCGCGCGGCTCGCGACGACGCGGTCGGCGTCGGGGTAGTGGCGCGGCGACTCGACGAGATCGGTCGCCAGCGCGGAGGACATCGGCTGCAGGACGACCGGCCGATCGCCGTCGAGCAGGGCGAGGCGGTGGCGGTGGAGTGCGTCGCGATCCGCGCGCGCGGCGGTGCGATGCTCGCGCGCCAGCCGTGCCGAGCCGGGCCCCACGGGCACGTCACGCACGAAGGTCGCGATGCGCACTTCCGCGACGCCGCGCCGGGGCCGCGCCGCGGTGTTGCGGAGCACGACCACCGGCCGCCACGCGGCCTGGCGCTCCCGTGCTTCCACGGGGTCGTGGCCGATGACGGCGAGCAGCGCGTCGTCGCGGACCCCGCGCCCCTGAACTATCGCGTCGGTGAGGCGTGCGTCCACCGCGCGCGCGACGGCGTCGATGGAGCAGCCGCAGAGCGAATCGTGCGGCTGGCACTCGAGCAGGGTGCGCCAGGCGTGACGCAGCAGCGGCGCGCGGGAGTGTGCTCCCCGCGCGCCGGCGATCGCGGCCCAGGGCTCGGCCTCGCGGAGCAGCAGACGCTCGGCGCGCGCGTTGCGGCGCTTCTGCGCGGCGCGCGCGGCGAAGGTTCCCTGCAGCGTCCACGTGTAGCCGTAGGAGTCGCGCAGCTCGCCCTGCACGACGGGGAGCCGTGAACGGGAATCGGCGTCGAGCACGCGCGCGGCGAACGTGGCCAGCGACGAGCGATGCACTGGCGCGTCCGCGGCCGACGCGAGCAGGTCGAGCGCGCGGTCCGCGCCGCGCTGACGGGCGTGATGATCGGCGCCGTGCGTGAGGAGCGCGACGCCGAGCGCGGCGCGCGGCGCGAGCACGTCATGGATGCGCTTCCACCGGACGCGCGCTCCTTCCTCGCTCGCCGGGAGCGAGGAGCCGAACTCGTAGCCGTCGGGCGGAAGGTGATGGACGAGCACGTCGCCCCCATCGGGGGCGCGCCAGCGCACCGTGTCGCCGGCCGGCCAGCGCCGGCCCCCATAGCCGCGCCACAGCACGACGAGCTCGAGGCCGAAGCCGCGCGCGATCGCGGGAAGCGCGGCGGGGTGCCCGAAGGAATCCGGGCAGTAGAGCACCGGCGGCGCGGTGGCGCCTAACGTCGCGAGCGACCGGCGGCCGGCGAGGAGGTTGCGGACGAGCGCTTCGCCGGATGGAATGAGCTCGTCGGCGAGCACGTACCACGGCCCCGCCTCGAGGCGTCCGGCGCGGAGAAGCGCCGCCAGCTCGTCGCGGCGCTCGGGGCGAACGGCGAGGTAGTCCTCGAGCACGATCGCCTGTCCGTCGAGGAGGAAGCTCGAGCCGGCCGGGGGAGGCGCGTCGAGCAGCTCGTCGACGAGCGCGACCAGCCGCTGCCGGAAGCGCCCGGCGGGCTGGTACCACTCACGATCCCAGTGCGTGTGCGAGACGACGTGAACTTCGAGCGGGGCGGAGTCGGTCATGAAACGAGAGCGGGGGGCGGCCGCACGAGCGACCGCCCCCCGCCCCGCGTCAGCACGTCAGACCGGTCGCCGTCCGGTGATGATGCGGACGAGGATGACGATCACCGCGACGACGAGCAGCAGGTGGATCAGGCCGCCGGCGACATGGAACACGCCGAAGCCGAGCGCCCACAGGATGAGCAGGATGATGGCGAGCGTCCAGAGCATTGGTCTATCTCCTCGAGTTACTCGGGGTGAAGTGCAGCGGTTGTGCTCACCCCATCGGCAACAGTCGTACCGTTTGCGGACGGGTCCGCCCTCAGCTCGCGTCCGCGATGAG
>DASVXU010000190.1:0-13175 GCA_036392515.1 Gemmatimonadaceae bacterium
GGAGCCGGAAGTACTTCCGGATCGGGATGATGATCGTGAAGACCATCCCGATGCCCGAGTAGATGGCGCCGGCGACGAAGTAGGGCGGGAAGATCGTCGCGTGCCACCCCGGCGTGAGCGCCATCGCGAAGTCGAACGACACGACCGAGTGGACCGACAGCACGAGCGGCGTGCTGAACGCGGCGAGGAACAGGTACATCCGCGTGAAGTGCCGCCACTCCCGGTCCGAGTTCCGCCAGCCGAGCGAGAGGACCGCGTAGATGCTCTTGCGCACGGGGTTCGTCTCGCGGTCGCGCAGTGCGGCGAAGTCGGGCACGAGCCCGACGTAGAGGAAGGTGCTCGAGACCGTGAGGTAGGTGAGGATCGCGAAGACGTCCCAGACCAGTGGGCTCTTGAACTGCGGCCAGATGAGGCGCCAGTTCGGGTACGGGATGAGCCAGAAGAACTTCCACGGCCGCCCGATGTGGATGATCGGGAAGAGTCCCGCCGTCATGACGGCGAACACCGTCATCGCCTCGGCGCATCGGTAGATCGTCGTGCGGAAGCCAGCGCGGAACAGGTAGAGGATCGCCGAGATGAGCGTTCCGGCGTGACCGATACCGACCCAGAAGACGAAGGTGATGATGTAGACGCCCCACATCACCGGCGGAGCGTAGCCGGCGTTGCCGAGCCCCCAGTAGATCTGGTAGATCCAGGTGCCCGCGCCCCAGAGGAAGAGCAGGATCGCGACGCCTAACGCGCCGAACCACCCGAAGGTGGGGCTGAGCGTGCTCGCGATCTCGCGGTCGACCTGCTCGTAGTCGCGGACGGCGGGGAGCTGGATGTCGGCCGAGGCGACGTTCGGGCGGCGCAGCGCGCCGTCGACGACGACGTCGTCGTAGTTGCGCATCGCCATCAGCGGTCCTCCTCGCCTGAGCCGGCGAACGTCGGCTGACCCTCGCCGGGGTGATTGACCTTCTTCAAGTAGACGACCGCCGTGTAGGTGTTGAGCTCTTCGAAGACGTGGTAGCTGCGCGCGTCCTGCGCGAGCTTCGCGACCGTCCACGCCGGATCGGCGGCGTCACCGAAGGTGATCGCGCGCGACGGGCAGGCCTGCGCGCACGCCGTGGTGAACTCGTCGCCGCGCACCTCGCGCCCCTCGAGCCGCGCGCGGCTCTCCGCCTCGCGGATGCGCTGGACGCAGAAGGTGCACTTCTCCATGACGCCCTTGCCGCGGACGGTGACGTCCGGGTTGAGCTGCCAGTGGAGCGGCTCGGGGAAGGCGTACTGCCGGCGCGCCGGCTCGCCGAAGCCGAACCAGTTGAAGTAGCGGACCTTGTAGGGGCAGGCGTTCGAGCAGTAGCGCGTGCCGACGCAGCGGTTGTAGACCTGGACGTTGAGCCCGTCGGGCGAGTGATACGTCGCGTAGACGGGGCACACCGGCTCGCAGGGCGCGTTGCCGCAGTGCTGGCAGAGCATCGGCGCGAACCGCGTCTCGAAGTTCGCGTCGAAGTGCGTGTCGGTCCCCTCGCCGCCCTCGAAGTAGCGCTCGATGCGGAGCCAGCTCATCTCGCGCCCCTTCACGATGTTCGCGCCGGGACGAGTGTCCCACCGCGAGTCGGGGAAGCCGGGCGAGAGGGCGCGGCCCTGATGCGGCGCGCCGACGGTGGGAATGTTGTTCTCGGCGTAGCACGCGGTGACGCAGGCCGAGCATCCCGTGCACCGGGCGAGATCGATGGTCATCGCCCAGCGGCGCTTGGCCATCCCGCTCCAGTGATTGGGATCGTACATCCCTTTGTTCTTGGAGCTCGGATCGCCGAGGTCGCCCTGCGCGTCGTTCGCGACGGGCGAGCGGAGGCCGGGGAGGAACTCGTGATTCGCGTCGCCGGGGAAGGACTCCTCGCCCCCGTGCTCCGTGCCGCCTTCGCCCGATCGTCCGGCGCCGCGCTCGGCCTGAGGCTGGCCACCGGCGTTGAGCCCGGCCGCGACGTCGCGCCCCGCGGGGTGCGTGCCGCGCTCGGTGTCGGCGCCACCGCTGCCGGTGGGCGCGATCTCGCTCGCGTGCTCCGCGCCCGTCGCGGCGACGGCGGTGCCGCCGGCGCCGGCGACGATCGCCTGCGCGATGCCGCGGCCGTGCTGGCGCGCCGAGCCCTCGGTGGAGACGAGGTCGACCGACTCGCTCGTGCGCGACATCGTCGCCATCGTCGCGCCGACGCGGCCGCCGGCGGCGTCCGTGCCTAACGGCAGCACTGCCGCGGCGTTGACGCCGATCCCCTTCGCGTAGCGCCCGTACTCGGTGTGTCCCTGGCCGAGCGGCATCGCGATGGTGTCCGGTCGGACGCCGAGGAAGAGGTAGACCGGCGCGCGGACGGTGCCCGCCGCGGTCTTCACCTCGACGACGTCGCCGTTGGTGACGCCGAGCTTCTTCGCGGTGCTCGGATGCACCTCGACCCAGCTCTGCCAGCAGATCTTGGAGACCGGGTCGGGGAGCTCCTGCAGCCAGGGCTTGTTCGCGCCGCGGCCGTCGCCGAGGGTCGGCGAGTGATAGGTGAGGAAGAACAGGTTGCCGCTGCCGGCGGGCGCGGCGACGCGCGCCGGCGCGCGGCGAGCCGCCGGCGCGTTAGGCAGCGTCCCCGTCATCACCCCCGAGGGGAGCGCGGCGGTGATCGCCGTCATCCCGCCGGGGATCCGCCCGAAGAGCCAGGTGCGGTAGTCCTTCTGCGTGTAGCGGCCCGCGAGGTTCTGGTCGCCCTGCGCCGCCTGGATGAGGACGTCGGCGGTGGCCCGGGTGTCGAACACCGGATCCATCGCCGGCTGCTGCAGCGAGATCGTGCCGCGCGTGGGCTGCGCGTCGCCCCAGCTCTCGAGCGCGTGGTGGTCGGGGAGGACGAGGTCCGCCGCCATCGCCGTCTCGTCGGGGTACGACGAGAAGCTGACCTTGAAGGTGTTCGTCGCCTTCGCCATCGCCTGCGCGAAGCCGGGCATCGTGAAGGCCGGGTTCGCGCCGCGCACCATGAGGAGCGAGACGCTCCCCGCGTTCATGCGCTGGACGACGTCGTACAGCTCGCCGAAGCCGCCCATCCCCTCGAAGCCGGAGATCGGCTCGGCGGGAATGACGGTCGTTCCGACGTTGCCGGCGTTCATGCGGTTGACCGCCTGCGCGAGCTCGAGCGCGTTCGCGCCATTGCCGCCGGCGAGGAAGAGCGCGGGCCTGGCCGCGGCGACCTCGCGCGCGAGGCGAGTGAGCTGCTCGGCGGGGACGTCGCACTGCTGCGCGGCGGCCGCTGGGCTCATCGCGCCGGAGAGCGCCTGCGCGACGACCAACTCGGTGCCGGGCTTGCACGCCACCCACTCGTCGGCGTTGAGACCGGTGAGCGAGCGACGCGGGCCGACGTAGACGAAGCGCGGCGCACCATCGAGCTTCGCGCGCGCGTCGGCGAAGTCGAGCTGCTGCGGGACGGAAGCGCCCCACCCCTCGAGGAAGTCGGCGCCGAAGGAGACGATGAGCCGCGCCGCGCTGAAGCGGTACGTGGGCCACGCGACGCCGTACGACTGCCGGTTCGCCTCCATGACCGCGCTCTGTGCCTCGGCGTCGTAGCTGACGTGCGCGGGGAACCCGTTCGCGCCGAGCCAGCCGTCGAGGAAGCCGGGGAAGGAGCCGCTCTCGTGCTGATTGATGAAGACCGCGTTCCCCGCCTGACCGCGGCTCTTCGTCTCACCGATCTTCTGGGTGAAGAGCTGCATCGCCTCCTGCCACGCGGCGGCGACGAGCTTGCCGCCCTTGCGGATCATGGGCGAGCGGAAGCGGTCGGGGTTGTAGAGCCCCTGCACCGCCGCCTGGCCGCGCGCGCAGAGCGCGCCGCGGGACAGCGGGTGCTCGGGATTGCCCTCGAGCTTGATCACGCGCCCGTCGCGCGTCTCGGCGAGGACGCCGCACGCGGCCGCGCACTCGCGGCAGGTGGTCGCGTAGTACGTCGACACACCAGGGACCGTCTCGTCCGGGTGATGGACGTAGGGGATCAGCTTCTGGACGTGGTCGGTGCCGCAGCCGACGGTGGCGACGGCAGCGGTGCCGGCCCCGAGGACCTTCAGGAACTCTCTGCGGTTCTTTGGCGAGTCTGGCGTCGACACTTCGATGGTTCCCTGTGGCGAGACTGGCTCTGACACTGCGATGAGGGACGAGGGACGTCCTGCCGGTGTGACCGGCGCGCCGTTAGGCGGCGCGCCGGGGCTGGTCGATCAGTAGTGACAGGTGCTGCAGTCGTAGCGCGCCTTGAACTGCGGCTTGTAGTTCCCGATGTGGCAGTTCAGGCACCAGCCCATGTTGAGGGAGCTGGCCTGATAGACGCGCCCCATCTCCTGCACCTGGCCGTGACAGTCCTGGCAGGTGACGCCGGCGTTCACGTGGCGCATGTGCGGGAAGTGCACGTACTCCGGCACCTTGTGGATGCGCACCCACGGCACCGGCTGGTTCTTGTAGTAGAAGCCCGCGAGCTTCTTGATCTCGGCGCTGTCGGCGTGGACGACCTGATGGCAGCCCATGCAGGTGCCGACGGCGGGGAGTCCGGGATCGGGGGACTTGTTCGCCGCGAAGTGGCAGTACAGACAGTTCATGCCGAGCGTCTGCACATGCCGCGGATGTGGGAAGTTGATCGGCTGCACCGGCGCGGCTCCCTGTGGAGACGACGCCCCGCTGTACGCCGAGAGGAAGATGGCGCACGCAGCGAGGGCGACGAGCCCGGGAATGGCCGCCCACTTCCCTTTCGTGATCATCGCGACTGGGTAGAATTGAGTCGGTCGAGAAAGCCGAGCGTATTACTCGACTTTGTGAATTTCTTCACAAGGGCACAGCAGGCGAAAAAGATGACCGGCCACCTCATCGATTTCAAGGGACCGGAGCGCGCGATGCTGTGCGCGAATGTCGCGCCGCGAGGGCGCGAAACGCACGACGACGACTCGAATGACGGGAATTTCACTCGCGTGGATGGTCGGAGCCTCGCTCCTGCTCGCGCTCATCACCGGTGCGCTGTGGGTGCGCGGCTTCGCACGGAGCTTCCTGCGCGCGAAGGGGCGGCGCGGCGATCGACGCGCTGATTCGCTCGGCCTTCCGGCGACGCCGGTCGACGTCGAGCGGCCGGGGGGACGCGTGCGCGGCGCGCTCATTCACGGCGCCACGGGGCCCGCTCCGACGGTGATCGTCACGCACGGCTGGCAGTCGCACGCGTCCGACATGCTCGCGTACGCGGAGCCGCTGCTGCACGCGGGCTATCACGTCATCGTCTTCGACACGCTCGGCCACGGTGAGAGCGACCCGACCGAGTTCGTCTCGGCGCGGCACTTCACCGAGGATCTGCTCGCGGTCTGGCGGTGGGCCGTGGCGCGCGACGAGACGCGACCGGGGATCGCGCTCGCCGGCCATTCGCTCGGCGGGACGGCGGCGCTGCTCGCGGCCGCGGAGGGGTCGCGCGAGGGGCTGCTGCCGCGCGCGATCGTCACGATCGGTGCGCCCTCCGATCCGATTCAGGGGACGGAGGAGTGGCTGCGCGCGAAGGGATATCCCGCGTCGCTGATGATGAAGGCGGTCTATCGCTTCTGGCGTCCGATCATCGTGTGGGAGCGGTCGCGCCTGCAGCCGGTGCGACGCGCGGCGGATGTTCGCGCGCCCCTCCTCGTGGTACATGGAACCGGCGACCGTCAGATCGGAGCGCACCATGCGCGCGCGCTCGCCGACGCGTTTCCAGGGGCGCGCCTCGAGCTGCTGGAGGGCGCGGATCACTGGACGGTTCCGCGGCATCCGCGGTTCGCGAGCACGGTCGTCGAGTTTCTGGACGGCGTGTTCGGACGCGCGCGAAGGCTCTGATCGGCGAAACGGCCGCAGCCGTCTCCTCGTCCTCGGGATGCATGCAGGGCATCGATCACCCAACCACGCACTCCGAGTCTCCCCCATGCCGATCGTCTCTTCGCTTGGCTCCCCGCGTTCCGCTTACATCCTTCGCGCCATCCGCTGGCTCGTGCTCACCGCCGTTGGGGTCGCGATGGTGATCTCGGTCGACGGCGCGCGCGACAAGGTCATCTTCGCCCTCGCGACGCTCGTCGTCGCCGGACTCGCGGTGCGCGCACTGCTGAAGGCGAAGGGCGCATCGACGACGACCATCGCGTTTCCGGACATCACGAAGCTGCCGCCGGCCGAGCAGCGCGTCATTCACGTCCGGGCGCTGGCCGTGATGGGCGCCGGTTGTCTCGTGCTCTCCGCGATGTCGTACTTCGAGATCAACGGAACGCTCGCGAGCCCGGACGGATACATCACGCTGTGGGCGCCGCTGGCGATCGTCTACGACACGCTCGGCGCGACCGCGACGGTGCTGGCGCCGATCGCGCTCTGGCTGTTCATGGCGGGCTTCGTGGTCTACCGGAGGCGAGTGCTGCGCCGGCAGGAGGCGGCAGGCGCGGTCTGACGACAGCGTCGGCGCGTCGCTGTCTCCGCGCCGCGACACACATCGCGTCACCGCGAAAGGACGCCGCGCGAGCGATCGCGCGGCGTCTTCGTTATGTGGCAACGACTTAGCGATCGCGACGCGGTGTGCCCGCGCGTTGCGTTGGGTGTGGCGCAGTGAAGTCCCACCCCACCGCCGGAGGTCATCATGACACGCCGCGTCGTCGTACTCGCACTTGCGATCGTCTCGCTCACCGCCACCACGGCCAGCGCGCAGAGCTGGAACCGGTCGCGTCCCACGGAGCAGAGTCTCTCCTACGTCCTCGGCTTCGCATCGCTCGACGACGGCTACGCGACCGACTCGCTCGGCCGCGCGTGGTCGGTGCGGATGGACAGCCCGATCATCGGCCGCTTCGTGCTCGGCGAGATCGCGCTGAGCGGCGTCTCGACGAAGGATCTGATGGGCACGCGCCAGCGCTTCCTCATTCCCGAGGCGCAGGTGCAGCTGCAGCTGCCGATCGGTCCTTTCCGTCCATACGTCGGCTTCGGTGCGGGCGGCGTGATGGGCCCCGAGGGAACGGGGACGATCCTCAACGGCGGAAAGCGCGTCATCTCGAGCGCGCTCGGACTGCGGACCTTCCTCGCCGGCGACCGCCTGACGCTGAACATCGAGTCGCGCGTGCGTGAGTACGGGCGCGACGAGGGAGTGAGCAGCGTGGACGTGACGGCGGGGTTCGGGCTGCGATTCTGAACTGCAGGGGTCAGGGATTAGCCGTTAGGCACCGCGGCAACCGCGGTTCCTCACGCCTGGTTCCTGACCCCTCGAGGCGTCGCGATCTCGTCGGCGTCCGCGAGCCGCGCGTCGGCGAGGTCGTCGGGGAGCAGGTCGAGGTTCGCGCGCGGGTTCTGCGTGAGGCGCATCGGCCAGTGGGTGCCGTAGACGAAGCGCTCGCTGCCGATGGTCCGGAAGAGGTGCGCGAGGTGATCCTCGGGGGGACCCCAGATCCAGGAGATGTCCCACCAGACGCGCGCGCGCTCTTCCGGCGTCAGCCCCCAGTGGACGAACTCGATGAACTCGCGCCCGGCTGCGGTGACGACGACGCGCGCGTCGCGGGCGGAGCGGACGACGCCGCGCACCGTCGCGGGATCGAGGTCGCCGGCGACGTCGAGGTTGCCGCGCTGGCGAAGGTCCTCGAAGCGGACGGTGAGCACGAGCGGGATCCCCGCCTCGCCGCACGCGGCCGCGAGACCGTGGAGGTTCGGGTCGTGGGTCGCCATCCCCCATTGCGGCGGATAGGCGCGGACCGCGACGGCGCCGCGATCGACGCACGACCGGAGCTCCTCCTCCCAGCGCGGCCAGTCGGGGCGCACGGTGGGCACCGGGTGCAGCGTGTCACGCCAGGGAGCGAGCGCCGTGAAGAGCGCCTGGTTGCCGGGGATCGGGTCTCGCCAGAACGCCGAGGGCAGATGTCCGACCCAGGCGCCGCGCAGCCCCTCGCGCTCGAGGACGCGAACGAGCACCTCTGGATCCGGGTGCGGCACGTACCGGTACGGATACGGCCCGATGAGCGTGTTGACGTCGATCGGCCGCGTTGCCGTGCGATCGGCGCTCATGCCGCCACCTGCTCGAGCATCGGGAAGCTGCCGTGCGGGAAGATGCGCGCCGCGTTGCGCCAGCGGACGTCGCGCATCTTCTCGCGCTCGAGGCCGATGACGTCGAGGGCGCGCAGCTTGGCGAGACCGGTCTCCATCGTGACGTCGCATCCCCAGAGGAGGCGGCCGGGCCCGACCGCCTCGAGCGCGCCGTCGAGCATCCCGCGGTCGACGCCGCTCCCGGAGAGATCGAGGTACACGTTAGGCAGCTCCTTCACCGCCTGGAAGGTGTGCGCGTAGTCCCCTCCCCCGCCGATGTGGGCGAGGATGAAGGCGACGCGCGGGTGTCGCGCGGCGAGTCGGCCGAGCTCGAGCCCGTCCGACGCTTCCTGAGCGGGCCACTCGCGCCGACGGTGCTGCCAGATGTGATGCAGGATCGGCAGCCCGTGCTCCCCGGCGAGCTCGCAGATCGGATCGAGGAGCGGGTCGTCGGCGCGGCGGCTGGCGGCGAGCTTGACCCCGATCGCCCCGCGCGCGACGCAGCGCTCGATCTCGGCGAGGGCGTGCATCGTGTCGTTGGGATTCACCGCGGCGTAGATCTTCACCCGCCCTCCCTCGCGCGCCGCGAGCTCGAGCATCGCGTCGTTGCCGACGGAGATGTCGCGCGGCGACGGGAAGTAGGTCGGCGACGTGAAGCCCCAGGAGCCGAGTGTGGAGGCGACGTGCACCGTGATGCCGATGCGCTCCCCGGCGCGAAGGCGCGCCGCGTTGGGCGCCTCCCAATCCTCGCGCCCCGTTCGGGGGTGGAGGAAGTGCGCGTGCACGTCGATGAGCGGCTCCGGGCCGGCGAGGGGGGCGCGGGCGGGCGTCATGCGCGCGACGCTTCGCGGATGGCGACGAGCGATGCGCTCGCCGCGGACTCGATGTCGCCGATCGCGTCCTCGTGGGCGAGCGCCGCGAAGTTGTAGGCGCCGCGCTTGAAGAGCGCGCCGTGCTCGACGGCGTAGCGGACGAAGCGCTGCTCGACCTCTGGATCGCCGAAGCGGATGCGCCACATCTGGTCGAGTCCTTCCGTGCTGGTGTGCGGTACCCCTGCGGCGGTGATCGCCCGCTCGACGGCGGCACGCATCGCGGCGCCGATCGTCGCGAGCGTCGCGCAGACGTCCTCGCGCTCGTGCCAGTCGAGCACGGCGTGCGCGGCGGCGAGCGCGGTGGTCTCGCCGGCGAGCGTCGAGGAGATCCAGGTCCGGCGCGCGGCGTCCATGACGTCGGCTCGGCCGACCACCGCGGCGAGGGGAAAGCCGTTCGCCAGCGCCTTGCCGAAGACGGCGAGATCCGGCTCGACGCCGGAGAGCTCGCCGTAGCCGCCCGGCTTGAGACGGAAGCCGGTCTTCATCTCGTCGAAGACGAGCACCGCGCCGGCGTCGCCGGCGAGCTGCCGCGCGCGCGCGATCCACTGCTCGCTGGGCAGGCGCTCGACCACCGGCTCGATGACGATGGCGGCAAGCTCGTTCCCTGCCTCGGACACCGCACGATCGAGCGCGTCGAGGTCGTCGAAGGGGACTGCGGCGACGTCGGAGCGCGCGCCGCGCGGGATGCCCGCCACCTCTTCCCCGCTCGCCCAGTCGTGCCAGCCGAAGTAGCCCGCGCGCACCACGCGGTCGCGACCGGTGTATGTGCGCGCGATCCGCACCGCCGCGGACACGGCCTCGGCGCCGGTCTTGAGAAAACGCACCTGCTCGGCGCAGGGGATGAAGTCGCAGAGGCGCTCGGCGAGCGAGACTTCGAGGGTGTGCGGGACGCCGGCGACGTTGCCTAACGCGGCGGCCTGGCCGACGGCGGCGAGGACGTGCGCGTCGGCGTAGCCGATGGCGACGCTGCCGAGGGCCATCGTGCAGTCCACCACCTCGAGCTCCGACTCGCCGTCGACGAGCCAGAGCGAGCAGCCGCGGGCGCGCGAGTAGTGCGTAGGGAGCGAGTCGTCGACCGGTGCGTCGCCGTAGAGCACCTCGACGCGCTTGCTGCCGGTGGAGCTGCCGCCGGGGATCACCGCGATGGCGCGGTCGCGCCAGGGCTCGTGGGTGACCTCCTCGGCGGCGCCTTCCGGCGTCTCTTCGTCGTCGCGCTCGACGTCGTCGAGCTGCTCGGGCACCGGAGCGGCCTGCTCGTCGCCGCGCTGGCGGCGGAATCTGTCCCAGATCATGTGAGGAAGAATCGGCGGCGCGTGGGGCGCGTCAAGGCTCGCGCGGAGCGACGTCGCGCCCGGTGCGCTCGAGGTAGCGCACGACCTCGATCGCGACCGCGCGCATGAAGGAGATCTCGCGCTTGTCGGGGGCAGCGCGGAAGGTGAGCGAGCGCAGCGAGCGGAGGATGTGCTCGGGGTACCGCGTCTTGAAGAACTCGATGGCGCCGAGCGCGCGCTCGGCGTCCTTGAAGAAGAGCTCGTACTCGTCCTGGCGCGAGGGCGGTGCGTCCTTGCGCGGCGGGCGAAGGGCGCGGGTTGCGTCGGCGGCGGCGAGGTGCAGCTCGTAGAGCCCGACGAGGGCGGCCTGGGCGAGGTTGAGGGAGGCGTGCTCGGTGGTGGGGATGGTGACCGCGAGGTGCGCCTGGTCGAGCGCGTCGTTAGGCAGCCCCGAGTCCTCGCGCCCGAAGAGGAGCGCGACCGGTCCCTCGGCGGCGAAGTCGAGGAGCTCTTCCGCCGCCTCGCGGGGGGCGAGGATCGTGCGCTTCGCCGCGCGGCGGCGCGCCGTGAACCCCGCGACGCGCACGCAGTCGGCGAGTGCCTCCTCGAGGGTGTCGTAGCGCTCGATCTTCTCGATGATGTCGAAGGTGTCGTGCGCGATCCCCTCGAGGCGGTACGGGTCGTACTCGACGGGGCGGACGAGGCGCAGGGAGCGCGCGCCCATGTTCTTCATCGCGCGCACCACCGCGGCGATGTTGATCGGGTTCTGCGGCTCGTAGAGGACGACGCGAAGCGCGTCGAGCGAGGTCTCGGTCATCCGCGAAATATGGGGGAGGCTCCGCTCGCGGGAGAGTGGTGGCGTCTCACGCCAGCTCGACGCGGATCGACTCGCGCAGGTCCTGGTGCCGGTCGCCACGCAGGTAGACCCATCCGCCGGGGCGACCGCCGAGAACGAGCTGGCCACGTCGCCGCTCGCGGCCGGGTGGGATCTCGTTGACGACCACGGCGAGATGGAACCCCTCGGCGGCGTCGCGAAGTCGCCGCGGATCGATCGCGACCTCGGCGCGCCAGCCGTCGGCGGCGATCTCCGCGCGCGCGTCGATCGGTGGCTGATCGGGCGCCAGCGCGCGGACCCGCGCGACTCCGTCCGTCGCGGGGCGGACTAGCCAGCCCGCGTACTGCGAGCGCGTGATCGTGAAGATCTGGACGCCGCTCGCGTTCACGTCGGGAGACTCGTTGTCCATCTCGTTGACGGCGTCGTCGGCGATGAGCACCGGCGGCCCCGTACGCGACTGGATTCCGATGCGCAGTCGTCCGCCCTCGTTCCTGAGGACGATGCGCGCGGTCGGCGATCCGGCGTCGCGCCAGCTCTGCTCGGAGCGGCGGTACTCGCGCTCGCCGAGCATGAGCTCGACCGGCGCGCCATCGCGCTCGAGGCGCACGGCGCGCGGACGATCGCCGGCCTCTCCGGGTACGCCGCCCCCCGCCGGCGATGGCGCCGGCGCGGCGCCGCCAAGCTCTATCGAGCTCGTGGCCGCGCCGGAGCGCAGGTCGATCCGCCAGCCGTCCCCGCGGTACGAATGCTCGTGCACCGTGCCGTCACGATGCGTCGCGACCACGCTCGCGTCGCGCAGCTCGACGGCGGCGAGCGTGCGACGAGGCGCGAGCACCGTCACGAACACTCCGCGCGCGAGATCGGACTCGAGGTAGAGAAAGGGCCGCGGGCCGTCGCCCGGAGGGCCGGGGGCGACGAGCCGCCAGAGTCGCGCGCCGCGCGGAGCCATGAGCCAGACGTCCGCCTCGCGCGCTCCCGATCGCGCGCGGAGTCGCAGCGGCCATTCGGGCGCCGACACCTCGGCGGACTCGACGAAGTCGAAGCCGTCTTCGAGACCTCCGGCGCCGCCTAACGCTTCCGATCGCCATTCGATGCCGGGGGCGTCCGCATCGAGGTGGACGGGCAGGCCGACGCGCTGCGCCCCCGACGCAACCCAGGAGAGCTCGTCCACGACGTAGTCGTCCATGACCGCGACGCGGCGCTCGGCGACCACTCCCGGCGCGAGCGACGCCCCGGCGCGAACCCATCCGGCGCCGCCGCGCTCCTCGTAGTCGAGCAGTCCGCCCGCGCGCCGCGGCTGCGAGGCTCGCCCGGCGAGGGGCGCGCAGTGCGCGAGGGTGCTTCGATACCAGTGCAGCGAGCGGTCGACGTACGACCCGGTGCCGGGGTCGTCGAGCCAGCGCGTGTCGCCATCGGCGAGGACGAGGTTCAGACGGTCGGGGTGCCCGTGTCCCCCGCCGCTCTCCCCGTAGTCGACCGCGACGAAGAGCCGCCCCGCGTCGCGACGGAACACCGCGAGGCCCTGCGTCGGGAGCAGCACGGAGCGCGGCGTCGCGCCGGCGAGAGCGGGGAGCGTCGGCAGCGCGTGCAGCAGCGAGCGCCAGCCAAGGTCGGAGCGGTCGAGCCCCGACGCGGGCGAGTGCCGCTCCGCCTCGGCCGCGGAGCGCGCGCGCCCCGTGTCGTGCCGCGGCACGCCGGGCTCGTACAGCCGCGCGAGCGCGGCGCGCAGCTCGGGATCGTCGGCGCGGGCGAGGCCGAGCTCGCAGAGCTCGGCGAAGCGCCACTGGCGGAGGGAGATCGCGTGCTGCGAGTCGCGCCGCGCGAGCATCGTGAAGTCGGGGAGCGCGGTGCGAAACGGGATCGAGAAGCCGCGATCGAAGCGCGCCGCCAGATCCCTATCGAGGGACGCGCCCGCGCGCTCGGCCATCGTCACGCCGTACCAGAGGCCGCGGTGCGCGAAGACGTGGTAGTTCTCCCCCTCGTACCAGCTCCCGTCGGCGAGGAGCGCGGAATGGAGGAGGAAGTCGAGATTCTCGCGCGCCTCGCCCGCCTCACGCTCGCGGCCGAGCAGCCGCGCGGAGGCGAAGAGCGCGGCGACGTTCCATGCCTGACGGTTCGAGGTGCCTTCGTCGTACTCGGCGATGAGCGCCGCG
>DASVXU010000191.1:0-3238 GCA_036392515.1 Gemmatimonadaceae bacterium
TGAAGGGGTCGGGGGTCGGGGGTCAGGGGTCGGCGCCGACCCCTGACCCCCGACCCCCGACCCCTTCAGGAGACCAGCCCCCCGCCCGGAATCATCGCCGCCGGCCCTCCCGCCGCGCGAACCTGGAGCGCGACCGATGCCATCTCCTCGGTGCCGATCGAGATCGTGAGGGTGAAGGTGCCGGCGCGGTCGAGGGGAAGGTCGAGGGCGGCGATGAACGGGAGATCCATCTGCTCGACTCCCGGCGGGGGCGGCTCGATGCGCAGCTCGCCGGCGGTGTTCCAGAGCGCATCCCCGGCGGGATTGCGCCAGGCGAGCGTCATCTGATGCACCCCGGCGTCCTCGCGCGTCCCGACGATCCGCGCCACGAGATGCGCGCGCGGGTGCAGCGCGGGGAGCGTCCCCACCTGCACGGCGTCGAACACGCCGAGGATGTTGAGCTTCCCTTCCTGCGAGATGTTCGCCGCGTCGGCGAAGAGAGCGAAGGTTATCCGCATTCTGAAAGCTAACTACAACGAGCGACGAGCGACCAACTACGAACAGCATTGGAATTGCGACGAGCTGTCGCTCGTCGCCCTTCGATGCCGGTTGTAGTTGGTCGCTCGTCGCTCGTTGCCGTTGGGTCGCTCGTCGCTCGTTGTAGTTGATCGCTCGTCGCTCGTCGCAGTCCGATGTAGATTTCAGAATGGCAACCGCGACCCCTCCACGCATCACCCAGACCCCCGAGCCCACGCGTCATCCCCAGCACCACTGGGGCACCGACGCGCTGCTCGTGCTCATGGCGGTCATCTGGGGGGTCAACTACATCGTCGTGAAGCTCGGCACCGGCTTCATGACGCCGCTCGCATTCAACGGGGCGCGCGTCGCGATCGCGGCGGTGGTGCTCGCGGTGATCGTCGCGGCGACGCGCAGGGCGTGGCCCGGCGGGCGCGACGCGCTCGTGCTGCTCGCGCTCGGCGCCCTCGGGAACGGGCTCTATCAGTTCTTCTTCATCGAGGGGCTCGCGCGCACGCGGGCGGGGACGACGGCGCTCATCCTCGCCGCCTCGCCCGCCTTCATGGCGATCATCGGCCGCATCCTCGGCGTCGAGCGGGCGACGGGGCGGAAGGTGATGGGCATCCTCGCCTCGCTGCTCGGCATCGCCCTCGTCGTCTTCGGGACGACGCGGCCGCGCGGCGCGGAGACCTCCGCCATCGGATCTACTTTCGCCGGCGCGATGCTCGTCCTCGCGGCGTGCCTCTGCTGGTCGCTCTACACCGTCCTCCTCAAGCCGTACACCGAGCGGATCGAAGGGCTCACCCTCTCGGCGGTGACGATGATCGGGGGTGCGGTGCCGCTGCTCGCGGTCGCGTCCGGCGAGATGGCGCACACATCGTGGGGCGCGCTCACTCCCGGCGCGTGGGGGGCGCTCGCGTACAGCGGCTTGCTCGCCCTCGCGCTGGCGTATCTCTTCTGGTATCGCGGCGTGCGCGTCCTCGGACCGACGCGGACCGCGATGTACAGCAACCTGCAGCCCGTGATCGCGCTGCTCGTCGCCTGGCCGGTGCTCGGCGAAGTGCCGACGGTCGTCCAGCTGGCGGGTGCGGTCGCGATCATGCTGGGCATCCTCCTCACGCGCGCATGAGCATCGGCGGGACCAGCAACGCGACGAAGACCGTCGTCCTCTTCGACATCGACGGCACCATTCTCTGGAGCGACGGCGCGGGCCGGCGCGCGGTGCACAAGGTGCTCGAGGAGGTCTTCGGTACCACCGGCCCCGCGAACCATCGCTTCGACGGGAAGACCGACAAGCAGATCGTGCGCGAGCTGATGAACATCGCCGGCCACAGCGACGAGCACATCGACGCGCGCATGGAGCAGGTGATGGAGCGCTACCTCGAGGAGCTGCGCGAGGAGCTGCGCCACCCCGACCATCCGCCGCAGCGCTTCGGCGGCGTCCTCGAGCTGCTCGATGCGCTCGAGGCGCGCGACGACGTCGTGCTCGGACTGCTCACGGGCAACCTCGAGGAAGGGGCGCACGAGAAGCTGCGCGTCGTCGGCATCGACCCGACGCGCTTCCGCGTCAACGCCTACGGCTCCGACGCCGAGCATCGTCCGGATCTGCCGCCGGTCGCGCGGCAGCGGGCATGCGAGCTGCTCGGCGAGTCGCTCCCCGGCGAGCGCTTCGTCGTCATCGGCGACACGCCTAACGACATGACCTGCGGGCGCGGGATCGGCGCGCGGGCGATCGGCGTCGCCACGGGCCGCTACAGCACCGCCGAGCTCGCGTCGCACGGCGCGTACGCGGTGTTCGAGAACCTGCACGACACCGACGCGGTCGTGCGCGCGATCATCGGCTAGCGGCGCGCCCTCATGGTCGAGACCGAGCTCAAGGCGGTGGTCGGGGATCTCGCGGCCTGCCGGGCGCGCGTCGAGCGCGCAGGCGGTGTGCTCGAGCAGGAAGGGCACCTGCAGGACTGCCGCTACGAGGACGAAGGCGGCCGCATGCGGAAGCTCGACCACGTGCTGCGCATCCGCATCTTCCGCGGCGGCGGGCGCGACGAGTCGTCGCTCGAGTGGAAGGGGCCGACGCACACGGCGAACGGGCTCAAGGCGCGCGAGGAGATCGGCACCCGCGTGAGCGATCCCGCCGCGCTCACCGAGATCATGGAGAAGCTCGGCTACGAGCTGACGCGAACGATCGACCGCGAGATCGCGCAGTTCAGGCTGCACGGCGCGACGGTGCGCTTCGAGCGCTACCCGCGCATGGACGACCTCGTCGAGGTGGAGGGCAGCGCCGAGTCGATCGAGCGGGCGATCGCGGCGCTCGAGCTGCCGCGCGACTCGTTCACGACCGACTCGCTCTTCGCGTTCATGGATCGCTACCAGCAGCGCACGGGCAAGCGTCCGATCATCTGCGCCGCCGACCTCGGCGACGGGGAGAGCGAGTGGTGAGCCAGGAGCTGCTCGAGGGACGCTTCCCCGTCGCCGCGAGCGGCAGCTGGCGCGGGCTCCCGCTCAGCGGCGACCACGTCCTCGAGCTGACGGCGGAGGACGTCGCGCTCGTCGCGCCGGGGGGCGAGCGGGTCGCGCTGCCGTTAGGCACCCTCGACGGGGTCGCGTGGGTGGACGGGGTGCTGGCGCTCGCCTTCGCGCAGGGGACGATCGCGCTGCGCGGGGAGGCGCGACTCGCCGCGGCGGCGCGCGACGTCGTCGCCCGCGCCTGCGAGCCCGGCGAGCTGACGCTGGCGCTGCGCGA
>DASVXU010000192.1:0-81521 GCA_036392515.1 Gemmatimonadaceae bacterium
CAGGTTCAGAAGCGTCGTTGACTCTGCCAGCGTCGCACAAAGGCGGGGAGACTTCGCAAGTCCCGCCACTACAATGCGATCGCGCCGCGCGCGGCGTGCGACGTTGGGCCGGGACGCCATGACGGAACCCACCAAGCGGTAGACCCGTAGGCCGCGCCGGAGTGAAGGCGCTGGTGCAGGCGGTTCGCGGGCGCGCGGCGCTTCACGCAAAAAGTGAGAAACCACGCAACTTTTCCGGGCCGAAATCCGATAGTTATTTGCGCAGAGCCGATGTAAAGCTGTAAAGCGCCTGTTTACATTTGGCCCGAATGGTCAACGTGTTGACCGCTTCGAACGCTAAACCGGCAACTTGCGCAATTCGTCAAGTTGGGCCCTCCGCGCGCGCGCACGCGCGCGTGTTCCACGTGGAACAGTCCGGCTGAAACGGATCAGCGGCGAACGTCACTATCTGAGGGGCGCCATCGTCCGCGCCGCCACCATTCGGCCGCTTCCGTGTCTTCCATCGCATGAGAAAAATCCGAAAAGCCCTCACTGAGATCGTCTACCGCTTCGCCGCGTGGCTCGACTGGGACGAAGATGCCCGCGCGGAGTTCCAGAAGTTCATGCAACAGCTCGAGGAGTGCGAGCGGACGCAGGTCACGGTCCTCCCGCTGGCCCTTCCGGAGCTCTGCGAACGATGCGAGCGCCCCATCGTCATCGGCTACACGGTCACGCGGGCATGTTGGGACGCCGTCGCCACGCCGGAATGGGGCGAGCACGAGCTGTGCGCCTTGTGCTTCGACGCGCTCGCGCGCGAGCGGCATGTCCGCTACGTGTTCTGTAGCGTCTGGCCGTTCACGTGGTACGACGTCGCCGACCTGGCGAGCGCCGCGCGCTGAGGAAAGGTGCGGGCCGGCCACGCGCCGGCCCGCGGTCAAGTCGAGCGGGTTTTATGTGACGGCTATGTGATTACCGCGACACAGCGTCGGGGAATCGCTCGTCGATCGGCGCGGGCGCGCCGTTGCGGCTGAACGGGAAGACGTTCCACGCGGCGTTCACGCCGATGAAGCGATCGGTGACGACGTCGGCCCACGACTGCGGCGCGACGGGGTGCGGGCCGCCGGACGCGCTTCGTGACGCCTCCTCGGTGCTGCGATAGGCGTCCCAGGCGGCGAGTGCTTTGAATTCGATCTCCGCCTGGCGCTGCGCCCACCGCAACGCCTCCTCGTAGTGCGCCTCCCACACTTCGCGCTTCACGAGCGATTTCACGGCCGTGAGTTGCTTCGCGTCGGTGACGACCGCCTCCATGATCGTCAGTAGACCGCCAACGAGGTGCGCGGTGTAATCCTTCAGCTCGCGCAGCGCGAACAGCCGCGCGTCGAACAGACTGAAGTCGACGGGCGTCCCGTCGAGCGACATGGTCGGCCCGTTGCCGGGAGTGCCGATGCTGAAGGTGTTGGGCGAGGTGACTTCGACAGTGCCCGGGATGCGGAAGGTGGTGCCGGTGTTTCCGGCCACGGCGCCCTCGGCGCCGGTGTTTCCGGTGGTGTTGTCCATGGTGCCTCCTGAACTTGACGTGACTGGGTGCTGCAGGTGCTTCGGGTCTCGACTTGACTGCGGAGATTCTACACCCGCCCCCTTGACATGCTTACCGGTTAGCATTACATTGGGCGCATGGAAAACACGACGAAGGCCGCCGCCCCCCGCAAGCAAGTCCTCGGCTACACCCTGAACATCGCCGATCTCTTGGCGCTCTGTCGCGAGTGCCCCGCCGGCAATCTGCCGGGCATGATCGCCCACAGCACGAATCAGGAGTTTCTGGACGGCATCTGCCGCGACTGCGCGACTGCGCCGTCGACGTCGCGTATGGGACAGGCTGTGGCCGCCGCGCGCCAGCGTGGCGAGCTCCCGCTGCCAGGGGTGCAACCGCGCACCGCGCGATCTCCATCTCGCCCGACGAGCTCCACCCCGGCGACACGCTCCTCAACGATCGGGACGAACCGATCGGCAAGGTGACGCGCGTGCACATCATTTGGGGCGCGACCTGCGCGCACGTCGGGGATACCTCGTTCAAGCTGTTCGACAGCACGCGCGTGCGCATCGCGAACACGTAGAATCGGCGCGGGGTGGTCGTCTCCAGTGGGTCGGAGGCCGGCCTTCAGTCGGTTCCGCGGGTCGGTCGCCGGAGTGAATGCCGGGAGGGCTCTGCCGCGGAGGTGCACGGTTCGATTCCGTGCCCGCCCCGCGTAGAATCTCGCACATGCCCGACGACGCCACGCCGAACCTCAATCCGTACGCCGATCCTGTCTCCGGGCTCGTGTTCCGACTGCCCGACGAGGAGGTCATCCGCGCCCTCGAGGAGCATCAGCGTGAAATCCGGCGCAGAGCGTACGAAGCTGCCGGAGTCATCGTCGCGGTTCGCCTCCGCACGGCGGATTGATTCACTGCAGCGCGGCGTGGCCACGGCATGCTGAAACCACTGCACCGGAAAGGCTTACCTCGCAGAATGCTTAGCACCGTGTCTTTTCGCGCGCATTTTATGCGCCGAATTATTCACGCCGCGCAGCAGCCGATCGACGAGGAGCTACCGGAGCTCGCGGGCGCACCGCCAGCAGACCGGCCAGCGCCGCGGCTGCACGTACGCGGGTGCTACGTCCAGCGTCGCGAGATGCACCAGCACTAGCGTCACGCGGTGGCGTCGCCGTGCTCGAGCTCCACACGCGAAGCACCGTCGCCGGCCGATGTAGCGCGGCCCGCACCACGTGTCGGCCAGGATGAACGGCGTGGACTCGCTGATGATGATGGAGTGCGTCATGGCGCTGGCCGCGGGTCGATCGGATAGACGCCCGCGACGTACACGACGGCGTGATAGTCCGACAATCGGCGCGGCTGCTCGCGGAGCGGATCGAGCACGGAGCCATCAGCGAGCATTACGACGAGATGATGGCCGTCCGCGCCCTCGAAATCGACAACCTCGCACACGTGCACGTCGGCGAACGGCTCGCCGGCGGCAGCTCGCTCGCACTCCGGCCAGAAGGCATATTTCTGCTGGCCGAACACACGCAGCGCGTAGCCGAACCATGCGAACGTCTGGAACACCTCCCACAGCATCAGACCTTCGCGCTCAGCGACGCTTGTGGGGAACAGCGCGCGGACGTCCCGATAGCTCCACCCTGTGACCATTGCCACCACGGCGATCGTGCAGCCCCACCGATCCTCCTGTCGGACGTGCGGAAGTCGGATCACGGCACCGGGCCCTGGATGAGCCAATTCGTGCGGATGTTCATCTGATAGACCACGCGCGTCGGCTCGAGAGGGAGCGAGGAAAACGGCGGGTTGGCCGGCATGACCTTCACAGCCCGCGGCGAGAGCATCGCCACGCGGCCGTAGAGTGCGATCCGCGCGTGGTGGAGCATCACCTCGACGGTCGGCTCGCCTGGCGCGATGTCGGCGACGCCGCTGCCGTCGAGCGCGTAGTTGCGCCCGACCACGAACAGCGCCCACTGCAAGTCCTCCTCGAAAACGCACCCGTCCTGCTGTTTGCTCTCGGCGTGGCCGAGCACGGAACCGCGCGGCGCCAGCACCATCGCCGGCGGCGTGTATGTCGTCCAGTCGAACGAGGTCCGCGGGTCGGTGACGAACGTCAGCGTGCCGCCCTGCGTCGGGTCGAGGTACGGAATCTCGCGGAGGAGCTGCAAGATGGCGAGACGGTTCACCGTGAGGAACGCATCGGGATCGACGATCGGATAGGACGGCATCAGTTGAATCTCCCGGCGGTCACGAGCAGCACGGCGCGCACGAAGCGCGCGGCGTCTTCCTGGTAGCCCGGCAAATCCTCATCGCGGATGCCGATGAACGGCCGGGCTTTGATGCCAGGCGTCACCGTCTCGCCCTTGCGGAAGTTGCCGCGTTTGCTCGTACCCTGATTCTGGTAGGCGTAGTAGTACGCGTCGAGGCCGAGGGGCCCAGCCCACCCAGTGACATCGCTGCGCGTTTCCGGATGAATGCTGTGGAACAGCATCAGCGTGTCCTTCAGGGGGATCATGCTGTCGCCGGTTCGGTTCTGCAGCGTGAATTCGGAGAGCGGCGCGTACGGCTCGCCCTCCGGGCTCCGCGACTGCTGGATGTTCCGCTTCATGGACTCGCTCGCGCGGAGCGTGGCCGCGTCGACGAGCGGCCGCGTCTCGACGATACGGCGCGCAAGATCGCGCAGCTTCCCGCCGGCGTTGCCCGTGAATGTGGTCGTGACTCCGAACGGCATGGCGCACCTCAGAACCGCTCGAGCGGCAGCGATCGCAGCGCCGGCGTCGTGCGCTGGCGCGTGAACTGGCGATCGCGGATGATCTGTTTCTCCCACGTCTTGAACAGGGCGGTGCGCTGGTCGTTGTCGGCGATGGAGCCGACGTAGCCGGCATCGAGCATCATGTCCTCGTACACGGCAGCTCGGATGAGCCGATAGAAGGCGTCGTTTTGCAGCGCGGTCGCGTCGGTCTCGGCCACCGACTCGGAAACGCCGCCGCGCGTCAGGCGGGAGTACTCGTCCTCGTACACGCCGGAGAGCTCATCGCGAAACGCGCGGCTGACTTGGTCCGCCTTCGCATGCAGCCCTTCGTCGCTGATGAACGCCCGCTTGTTCGCGAGGTTGAAGTGCGACAGCCCTTCCGCCGGCGAGACGTTGGGCACCGCCGGCTTCCAAAGGTCGCGGATGTACTGCCGTCGAATGACGTCGATCTGCTCGCTGGTGAGCGCCATGGTCGTTCCTCACTTCCTGCTGCGGCCGTTGGACGGATACGTCGCAACCCAGTTTTCCCGAAACATCTCCTCGCTTACAAGGGTCACGAGCTCGTCATCGGCCCGGACGAAGATGGCGTAGAGGACGACGCCACCCCACACGACGAGGCGCCAAATCTCCCCCGTGCCACGACCGCCGACATGGCGCCCGCGGCGCTCACGGCACCGCCGGCGCAGTTCGTCGTACCGCGAGTCGGTAATCTCGAAATCGGAGCCGATGCGCTCGAAAGCGCGGCGCCGGACGTGCTCGACGAGCTCGCGCCGGCGCTCCGGTTCGATCTCACGCGCCCTTGCTGGCGCAGGGGACCGGCCGGCCATCGCGCTCCCACTCCACGGGGTACAGCAAGGCGGACGGGTGGCCGCAGTCGAGCACGTCCTCGCGCTCGAGCACGTACATCCGGCGTCCGGTCATGAGCTGCACGAAGCTGATGAACGTTTCCGAGGCGTACAGCGCGCGGCAGAAGCCGCAGCGCGAGCGAATCCACCGGTGCTCATAGCGGAGCGCCGGGTAGATGTCGGGCTGCTGGCGAAACGCGCGCAACGTCTCGAGATGGCCGGCCTTCCGGCGTCGCCGGCGGCCGGAGTCGGTGTTCAGGCCGAGCGCCGCGACGATCCGCAACGCCTGGGGCTTCAGATACTCCATGATGTCGCGCGCGGGGTCGGGTGTCTCATGCCCGGCGGAAAACAACGCGTTGACCACGCGCATCTCGTGGCGGTTCATCGGTCGGCCGAGGATCAGCGCCTCGGTGAAGGCGATCGGGTTGTCGTACCACTCGCGAA
This sequence comes from Gemmatimonadaceae bacterium, assembly GCA_036392515.1. Lineage (GTDB taxonomy): Bacteria > Gemmatimonadota > Gemmatimonadetes > Gemmatimonadales > Gemmatimonadaceae > JABFXC01. Next base: position 5,551 of record DASVXU010000192.1, read on the forward strand.
GCTGCCCGGAGACGTCGATCGTCAGCTCACTCGCCGCCATCGGACACCTCCGGCTCGAGCGACGGCACGGCCTGGGGACGCACGAGCGTTCCGGCGGTGTCGGCTTCGTGGATGCGCTGCAGCGCGTTTTCGATCTTCACGCGCACCGCCTCGAGGATGTCCTTCTTCCGGCGTCCGGTGGGCATGTCGCCGCGCATCGCGCGCCGGAGAACCTTCGCTTCCTCGCGGTCGAGCTTCACGCCGATGTCGTGCGCGAACTTGACCGGGTCGGCGCTCCACTTCTTCATGAGCGCGACATTCGGCCGCTTCGCCTGGACGGGCGGGAGGCTGCTGTTGATCCGATCGGCAGCCGTTTGGCTGTCAATCGGCTGCTCTTCAGCATCTCCCGAGATGCCGGATAGCTGCTCTACAGCAGCACGCGGAAAGGCGCGGACGACGGTGCGATCGCCCTCCGGTCCCGCCGGGTCGACGCCCATGATGACGGGCGTGGTGATGGTCGGCTCCTGCATCACGCACCGCCTTTCACGACGCCGTCGACGATCTTGAGAGGGTCGAGGCCGAGGGCGCGGCGATTCTTGTTCAGCTCACGCCCCGCGCGCACCGTGACCTTCTTCGGTGGCGGGCAGATTCCGCAGAGGCCCTTGCAGCCGGCCATATTGCAGCTCCGCGGAGTCGTCGTGTCGAGCTTCACGGTGTTCGTGGGCTCGAATCCGGTCCCGGTGACGGTGATCGTGGTCGTGTCGGCCGGCAGGCCGTCGATCACGTCGCCGTTGTCGCTGCCGCCGAGCGTGGGCGAGTCGTCCTCGAGGTTGGGGCCCTTCGCCGCGGCTTCAGCGGCCTCGCGGGCCTCGGGATAACACGTCCAGCACGGCGCAACGGCGCCTTTCGGGCAAAGTCCAGAACCGCCGCAGTCGGCGCAGCCGATGTTCGGCGGCCGCACCACGCCGATCGCCGCAAGCTGCTCGGCCACGGCGGCCTGCCGCTCCTCGAGCTCGCGCGCGACGCGCTCCTCGTGGTCGGCGGCGGTCTCCTCGGGGATGACGTCGCTGACGGGCTTACGCTCCGCGTCGGGCGGGTTGCATTCCTCGTATCCGAGGCCGCGCGCGTAGGCGACTTTGTCGGCCAGACACGGCATCGGCGTCCCGTCCGGCGGCATGTACATCCACACCATCGGGCGCTGCTCGCCCGGTAGGATCGTGGCTGTTTCGCTCATGAAAAACCTCCTGTAGAAGTCGGGATCCGGCGGCGGCCAGCGCATCAGGCGAGGCCGCCCCGGTCAGTGGTGGACGGTGATGGCGGTCTACTCGTCGTCGGTGGCGATCCACTCGAGCAGCGCGGCGCGCTCCTCGACGGGCACGCTGAACTCGTTCATCAGCGCGTCGCGGTACGCCTCCCACAACGCCTCAGCGCCGGCGACGATGGCGCCCCCGCCGGGGACGAACGTCTTGACGCCGATCTTCAGCGCCTTCACGAGCACTGCGCGGACGGTCGGATCGGAAATGCTCAGCTTCGGCATGGCTACTTCACCTCCGTTGCGACTTTGACCGCGGCGGCGAGGAACTTCGGCGCCTCGCGGTCCCAAGTGGCGCGATCGCCGACGCTTCGCCACAGCTCGATCGCGGGATAGACGGTACGGGCCGCGGCTTTGAAGGTGCGGACGGCATCCTTCACGGCCTTGTGCGCCTTCTCGTCGGCCGGCGTCTTGATCGGCTCGGCCTCGACGGCGTCGCTCGTCTTCTTCACGATCTTGACGATGGAGAAGAAGACGTCCTCGGCTTGCTCGGGCGTGGTGATTTTGAGCAGGTCCGGCAGCTTGCTCATCTCGTCCGCCGGCGACGTCGCGGTGTCGGGCGGCGTCACCACCGGCGCCGGCGTCGATCCGCTCGAGGCGAAACAGCCGGCCAGGGTGAGAAGCGTGAGAAGAAGGAGAACGGTGCGGGTCAGGTGACGCATGGAACCTCCGTTATTTCGCCGCGGCGCCCGTGGCCTTGGCGGGTGTGGTGGAAGGGGCGCCGGGCGCGCCCTCGATGCAGGATTCGACGAGGGCGGCCTCGGCCTCGCGCCGGCGAATGAGGCCACCCAGGCCCTTCCCCTCCCACAGACGAACCATGGAGCGGAGCTGCATCGCGATCTCCATCAGGTCGCCCGCCGCCACGGCCGCGCGGATCGCGCGCATTTCGCGGCGTTCCTGCAACCGAGGATCGTTGTCCGAAAGACGCCCGCCGCGGTTGAACACGAGCGAGATGAGCGCGCCGGCGGCGTCGGCCGGCAGCTTCTCGACGCCAGGGAACGCGGCGAGTGTCGCCGTGATCGCCTTCGGAATCGACGCGCTCGCGAACACCGCTCGTGCGGCCTCGCGGCTGATCTTGATGCCGCTGAGGATGCGCGAACGGGCCTGCGCGCGCGTGCCTTTGATGCCGACGCACGCGCGGAGCTTCTGGTAGTCGTTGATGCTCAGGTGCGTGCGCCAGTCCTTCGCGAACTCACCGAGCGTGTGGTAGCCGAGGTCGTAGCCGTAGCCGATCGTGATGCCCGAGGCGCCACCAGGCCACCCGCCGCGGTCGAAACCCTCGTACTCGAGGATGAGATCCAACGCTCGCGACGAGAGCGAGAGCTCGGGCTTCGTGCCAGGCGTAGCGCCGGCGTGGGTGGTCTGCGGATCACTGCTCATCGGTGGCCTCCGGGGTTTCCGCGGGCTCGCACGTGAAGCCGAACTGCTCGAATGGCTGCACGATGAAGGTGCGGGTGAATGTCGCCGCGCGTTGCTCGTCGACGTCGATTTCGATCTGGCCCTCGGCGTCGACGCGGAGCGCCGTGACGGTGGCCGTGATGAACCCCTCGCAGCCGATCGACAGGTCGACGCGTTGGGTGTTCGGGAGTGAGACGCCGGAGTCGGCATCGTGCACGGACGTGAAGACGCACTCGCCGCGCGCGGCGACGTAGATGCGCTCCGGCCACGTGTCGGTCATCGGCCGCTTCATCGGCCGCCTCCGGAAAAAGCGACGGCGGGGGTGTTAGCCCCGCCGTGCCCAAAGCGACTATGTGAACGAGAGAACAACCGACTACGCCTCGCCCTCGGCGCGCACCGCCAGCTCCGGACGAACGATGTTCGCGCCGGCGAGCAGGTCGAGCGTCCACACGGTGGTGTACGCGCGGCCCGCAGCGTTGTCGCGGGCGATGTTCGCCTCGATCGACAGACGGAAGGTGAGCTGCGACACGGGGTCGGTGAAGTCCATCTGCAGGACGCCGGCGCCCGGAGGAACCGCGGCCTGCGGACGAACGACGAACAGATACGCGCTCGGGTCCGCGATGAGGTTGATGGAGTGGGTGCCGGTGTAGGCCACCGGCGTGATCGTCGCACCGTTCGCCGGCGCCGCCTTCAGCGCGGGCGAGATCGGAAGCGCCGCGGCGCCGCCGCCGCTGGCGACGACGTCGGCCGTGACCGAATACGGCTGCGGCTGACCGTTCGGCATGGTGCCGCCGCCGGCGATGGTGAAGATGCTGCCCTTGGTGATGGTCGCGCCATTGGCGAGACCGGCCACGTTCAGCGTCGTCGCGCCGATGGCGTTCACGCCCGAGGTGGTCGGGGTGTTCCAGCCGGTGTTGTCGGCCGGCGTGAACGTGATGTTCGTCGGCACGGCCTGCGAGGCGTACGGCTGCACGCCCATGATCGGCTTGAGTGCACCCGTGCGAAGCTGCGTCGGATCGCCCGACTGCTGCGCCTGGGTGTAGATGTCGAGCGTGGTGAGGTTCAGCTCCTCGGTGGTGCCGAGGATCATGAACAGACGGTCGGTCGGGGCGAGGTTGTCCTTCAGGGCCTTGCGGGCCTGAGCGAACGCCTTCACCTTGTCGGTCGGGTTGAAGAGACCCGAGCCGTCGAGCGGGCCGACGCGATACGGGATCAGCGGCCAGAGGCCGGTGAGCAGCGCGTCGACGCCGTCCGCCATCTTGATCGCGGCGCGCTGCGCCATCTCGAGGACGGTGTTGACGTTGGAGAACGTCTCCTCGAGGTTGTCGAGCTCCCACGAGTAGGTGATCTGCTGCATCACCACCTCGACGGCCGTCGCCTTACCGCTGTTGCGGGTGACGCCGCCGCCGATGCCGCGCGTCTGCGCGCTGCCGGACATCTCGACCACGGGGATGCTGATCTTCCGACCGGCCGCCGAGGAAGCGCCCTTGTAGTCGGTGTTGACGCGATTGACGAGCGCGAGCTGCTGACGGAGCTGCGCGAGGACGAGCGTACCGAAGAAGGTGATATCGCTCGCGATTTTGTCGAACTGGTTAGCCATCTGCGTTGTCTCCTAACTGTTTGTGCTAGTTGGAGATCAGCGCCCCATTGCCTCAGCCCTGCTGAGCCCTTGCGGCAATGATCTTGGTTACTGCTGTCGTGCGAGCCTTGCGGCGGCGATCTTCTGCGCGTTCTTCTGGATGTAGTCGAGGTCCATTCCGGGGCCTTCGACCTTCGCCCAGTCGATACCGTCGTTCTGACGGCCCTTGCCGCTGCCGCCGCCGTTGTTGCCGGAACCGTTGGAACCGTTCGACGGCAGGAAGCTGTCGAACTCGTCGATCGGGCGGTACTTGAGGACGTTGTCGAGGGTGAACGGCACTTCATCGGTGCCGCCGACTTCGTTGGGAACCCTCATGACGAGGGCGCCGTCCGCGGCGATGTCGACCTTCTCGGCCAGCACCTTGCGGAAGATGGTCGGCAGGAGGAACTTGCCCTCGCCGGCCACCTCGCCGACCGCGCGCTGAATCTTCTCGTTTTTGAGCGTCGCACGCTCTTTCGCGAGGGTTTCGCGCTCGGCCGTCAGCGACTTCGTCACTTCGGTGAGCTGGCGCTGCATCTTCACGAACTCGGGGTGGGTTTCGATCGCGGGTTGGCCGTTGGCGCCAGGCTGGGGGTTCCCGTTGCCGTTGCCATTGCCGCGCGACTTCATCTCCTCGAGTTCGGCCTTCAGCGCATCAATTTGCGCCGTGGCGGAAGTCTGGAAATCGCCGAATTTCTTCTGCTCATCCCGATACTTCGTGCGCCACCCGGCCGCTTCCGCAGCGAGCTTCCGGTCCTCGGCGGCCTTCTTTGCCGCCTCGTCGTCTGCATTGCCGCCACCAGCGCCGCCGGCCCCACCGTCGCCGCCATTGTTCCCGCCGCCGTCGTTGCCGCCCCCACCACCGCCCCCACCGCCGCCGGCGTTCGGATCGTCGATGCACAGGGGTTCGAAGAACTGAGTGCTGGAACGACGACCGGAAAACGGCTCAGCCATGGTTGCGCGGAAATGGGCCCAGCCCGAGCGCACGTGGAAACGCTGCATGCAATTGCCTCCGAGTTTTGGAACCGCTTTTGGACGATGGCCGAACCCCAGGCTCGGCCGCGATTTCGCCCATGGTGCGCAGGTTGGCATTCGAAAAGTCAAGTGCCACGATTCCGCGACACCGAGGCCGTAAGCCGCTCATTCGACATTACATAGAACGGACTGAGCGGGCGGCCCGTCTGCGGAAAGGCCGAGCCGGACCTTGGTTTTCCTAGGGAAACCGAGGGTCGGTCAGCGTCGCGCGCGGGCCTTGCCGCGCTTGATCGCGTCGGCCGCGTCGATCGCTTCCAGCGCCTCGATCGCCTCGAGGTCTTTCGGGCTCGCCAGGACGCACCGGCAGGGGGAAGCGCCTCGAGGAGCGTGCATCGAGCAGACGAGCACCGGCGAGCCCGGCAGACCGTGGTACCGCCACTCGATCAGCGTCCGGCGCTGGCCGTGGCGTGGCGCGCAAGCGAAGGGGAACTCGCCGTCGCACGTGTGGCCGTCCATGACGGCGATCCACGTGAACGGGCGGGCGTCGACGACGAAGGAGAAGATTTTCTCCCCGAATACGCGGTCGCGGGCGCGCGTCTTTGGGGGATCGACGGCCAGCGACACCGCGGCGTCGTTGATGTCTCGATCGACGAACTGCATCCAGCTCGCCGAGACGCGCTTCGTCACCGCGGCGAGGGGGACCATCAGCGCGCGCGGGCCTTCCCTCGAGCTCAGGGCGGCGTTCACGCCGGCAGGATCGACGCCGGCGGCCACCATGTCGTTGATGCGCGAGCTCACCTGCAGCCCTGCGTCGGTCATCGCCGGCGAAGCGAACGCGAAGAACTTCGTCGACGCCTCCTCGGCGAGCTGCCGGACCTGCGCCGCGGTCAGCTTCGGCAAGCCGAGGAAGACGGCGTAGGTGGCCGACAGCGTGGCGAGGCGGCGAGATGCGGGGCCGAGTTCCGCGAGCAGGGTGGCGATGATCCGCTCGACGACGCCGGCGCTGTTCTGCGCGAGCTCGCGGACGTCGACGCGGGCGATGACCGTCTCGGCGACGCGCCTGGCGTGCTCCTTCACGTACTCGACTTCCTCGACGTGCTCGAGGATCCGGCGCTGGAACGCCTTGGCCGCTGACGACATGCGGCGAGCGTAGCAAAGGGGCCCGGGACTTCGCGCGTTCCGTCAGGTGTGACGGAAAGAGTCGAGAGTTTCCGTCAGACTTTCCCGCCGCGACTACCCCGGCGGAGCCGGGGACGGGATTCGAACCCGCGACCTCCCCCAAGTCGCGCTCCGTCATGCCGGCTTACGCGACGTGGAGCGAGTATACGTCACGCCGAATGGGTGTCAACGGCGCAGCGGCCGTCCGGCCACGACGAGCACGCGGTCGAACATGCGCGCGATCGGGCCGAAGCGGTCGGCCATCAGCGCGTCGATCGCGTCGCTGAGCGAGCAGCCGGCGGCACGAATGCACGGCAGCACGTCGAGATCGGCGTGGATGTCCATCATGGGCCCGGACTCGAGCCACGCCCACACCTTCGCCTCGAGCGTCTGCGCCGAGGACGTCGGCAGCGGCATCTCGGCCATCTCGTGCACGGCCGTCATCGTCGGGCAATGAGGCGCGTGCGCGATCGCGTCGAGGCGCCTGGCGCCGCGGCCGCACTTGCGGCATTGCTCCCATTTCGGCGCGCGCTGTCTGGCGTCACGCATCGTGCGCCTCCGGCGGCAGAGGGCGGGCGTCGAACTCCCACGGCCTCACGACGCGCTGCAGCGCGTTCACCGAGTGCGTCGGCCAAGCGGCGACGGAGATGGAGCCTTGGAACGCGCCGGCGTACAGCCACACGAGCGTCCAGTGCCAGAACGGCTCCGCCTCGGCCTCGAGGACGTAGGCGCCGAGCGTCGGGAAGCGGCCCACGTGGTGGCCGAGGTAGTGGCCGCGCGTGCCGACGATCGTGCGGCCGCCGTTGACGAGGCGCGCCTCCCACCGGCGCGGTGTCACGGCTCGATCTCCACCGGTTCGACCTGCAACGATGTGACGGCGATCGGCTCGTCGCTGTGCCTCCACGGCTTCTGCCCGTCGTCGGGGAAAAAGTAGTAGTAGCCGATGACGTCGCGCGCGCCGCGGCGGCCATAGCGGTCCTTCATCGGGTAGGGATCGCCGATCGTCCCGACGACGCCGACGTCCGCGCGCGACCACGACGTCATGTCGGGCGTTTCGATGATGCGCATTCGGGCGCCCTTCGCGAGCGGCTTCGCGCCGCGAACGCGCTTCGGCCGTTTGTGAAACTGCAGCTCGAGCTGACCGCCGCTCACCGCCTCGCCTTTCCCTTCCCGGCCTGCGCACGCAGCTCCGCGGCGTAGGCGTCGCGCTTCTTCGCCTCGGCCACGTACTCGGCGACACGGCCGCGCGCCATGATCCGCTCGACGGGGTTGCGCGTGGTGCGCGCGAGCTGTCGCGCGGCCTTCGCATGCTGCCGGTAGCGCGCTGCGTCCTCGACGGCGCCGGCGATGAGATCGCGGAGCGGCGGCAGCATCAGAGACGCCCCCTGTATCGGCGGATGCCCTCGGCGATGCGGCGCAGCGTGTCGGGCTTCAGCGCGTGCTCGGGCTTCAGCGCGTCGGGCATGTCGACGTCGTCGACCGTGAACACCGTGAGCTCTGGCAGAGCGCGGCCGCGGCAATGCTTTTTGTGGCGGATGTCGCGCACGTGCGGTGCGCCGCGCATGCAGCCGCGGCAAATGGCCCAGGAGTCGCCCTCCGGGCCTTCCGGTCGCTTCGGGTTGCGCGGGTCGCTCATGACGTCGGCCTCTTGATCGCCGCGAGTTGCAACGCTTCGCGGATCGTGCGCTCGAGCAGATCGACGAACGGCGCAACGACCGTGTCCGGCAGCTTGTCGAGTGCGAGCGTGTGCAGGCCGTCCAACGCTTCGATCAGTTCCGCCGGCGTCGTGACCTTGGCGACAAGGACGCCATCACCCTCCATGGAGACGCTTTTCGCGACGCGCCAGTCGATGCCGTCGTCGTCGGCCAGGCCGTTGCCGATGGTGGCGCCGAGGGCGGCGATGACGCGGCGGTTCGCCTCGTCCTGGTGCTCGACGCCGCGGTCGACGGTGAAGATGACGGGGACGCTGAACTCCTTCACTGGTGGCCTCCTGCGATGCGCTCGCGCGTAGCACGGACGACCGCTGACTCGGGCCAGCGTCCGCCCTCCTCGTCGACGAAAATGCGGCCGGACTCCTGCGCCGTCGCCGTCTTCTGCGAGTCCCAGTCGATCTCCGTTATGCCTTCCCACTTGATCGCGTCGGCGGGGAGGAGGGGCCCGTCGCCGAGCGTCACGACTTCGTCGATGATGGCGACGCCTTCAAGACGCTCGAGCGTGCCGTTGATGATCTTGCCGTTGGGCGCGTAGAGGTTCATGGTCAGCTCCGTTCCTTCCTAGCGCAGCGCGTGTCCTCGCACGCGAGCTCCATCTTCTCGATCTCGGCGGACGTCAGGGCGTCCCACCGCTCGGGCGTGTACGTGGCTTCCGTTCCGACGTGGGCGCCGCACTTGATGATCCCCGTGTCCTGCACGTAGAGCGTGTCGGCGTCGAAGCGGTGCGTGCGAACGTGCTTCGGGGCGCTCACTGCTGCACCGCCGGCACGAAGTAGGAGGCGCCCGGAATGCTCACGTACCGGCCCGCCGAGTTGCACCAGAACATCAGCAGGTGTCCGACGAGCGTTCGCGCGCGCTTGCCGCGGTAGACGGGGACCATCTTCGGCGCGTTCACCGCGCACCTCCGACGACCACCGGCCACAGCGTGTCAGGGCGGATGTGGAACGTCCACGGGTACGGGCCGCTCGGGCACTCGGCATACCACGCATCGGGCATGAAGGCCGTGACGAGGAGCCACGGGCCGCGCTTGTCCGGGGCGCCTTGCTTCACCTCCGTCACGGTCATGATGGCCTCGGCCTCGGTCATGCCCTTCTCGGCGAGATTGCGGCGGAGCCAGAGGCGCAGTTCGCGCGCCGGCGGCATGATCTGATCGCCGACCGCGATGGTGGACGCGCAACGCTTCACGATGCGCACGGGAGCGGTCGGGATGGCGTGGGAGGAGGGCTGCGCTACTGCGTTCGTCGTTTCCATGCTCACAATGTATGCTAACCGGTAAGCATTGTCAAGGGGCAAAACGAACGGCCCGCCGAGGTCTCCAATCCCGGCGGGCCAGCGACTACAGCGGCGGAAGGTCAGTCCCGGTAGCGGTCGATCGCGTCCGCGTGCGCGAGGGCGATGCTGCACGGCTTGCGCGGGCTGCACGTCGCGCACGTCTGCTGATGGTCTCTCAGCTCGCGGCGCGCGTGCTCACGGCGGCGCTTCCGTTCCAGGTCGCTCATCCCGCGGTCCTGAACCTCGCGGCGACGGCGGACGGTGGGCAGAGGGGCAGTTTCTTTCGTCGGTTTTGCCATGCTCTAGAAGACACTGGCGCCGGCGAAAAGTGGCGGTCAGTTGGTGGCGACGCAGCGGCCGAGCGGCGCGCGCGGGCACTCCCGCGGGAACTCCGGCGGATACACCTCGTCGCGCGCCATGAAGCGCCCGCAGTAGCGGCAGCGGCCCTCCGCTGGCGGTGGCGTCATGCCGAACGCTCGAGCAAACCAGTCATCGCCCCGCCGCGGCCCGAGCGGCTTCCACGTCTGCTCTGCCCCTCCGTCGAGGTTATGTCGCACGCGCTCAACGACTTCGGCCGGGATCGACTTCGCCTCGTCGAAGATCAGCTCTCGACGCTGCCGACGATCCCGATGGAACACCGTCACCGAATTCGCACCGTATTTACGGTGAGGGCGCGCGGGCGGCGTCAGGGGGCCGTCGCCTCCCTTCTTCTCCCTCATGACCGAGCCCTGAACAGGTCGCGCCGGAGAGCGATCACCTCACGCCAGGCCGGAAGGACGGTCACGAGCCACGCCACGACGACGAGCCCCGTGCCGATCGGGCCATCACCACCGCGCCAGAGCGCGGACACGGCGACGATCGCCATGAAGCCCGTCACCCACGTCAAGCACGCAAGGCCGAGGTGGTAGAGCCACAGCGCGAGCGAGCAGAGGCGCCGATCGTCCATCCGGATCACCCCGCGACCGCCTGCCGCGCCAGCTCTTCCCCGAGCTCTTTGCAGTCGGGCCGCGCGCAGTACACCGGCGAATTGACGACGCTCGTGACGTCCGCGCCGATGGTCACGGGCCGGTGGCAAAACCTGCAGAGCGCCGTGAGCGTGACGTCGGAGATGTCCGGTGCGTCCGCCGGGAACGAGGCCACGACGTCGACGAGCGTGCGCGGCTTCGCGAACAGCCGGCCCATGGTGACGGCCGTGCCGGTGGTGGGAATGGTGATTTCGCCGCCACCGTAGAAGCGCACGAGCAATTCGGTGACTCGGTTGTCGGCGTCGCGGGTGACGACGAACTCGCGGACGAGCGGCATGCGCTACCTCACTCGGAAGGTGTGTCGGTACGGGCGTGAAGGTTCCGGCACGCCCATGGCCTCGAGGGCGCGAGCGTTGCCGAGCATGCGGAACATGGTCTCGTAACTCTCGGCCCACGTCTCGGGCTTCGCCTTCGCCAGCGGCGCGGGCAACGCTCCGAACGGTGCGGGATCCACGGTGAGACCGTCCGGCGAGACGCCGAAGCCGTAGACCGGCGCCGGCGCGACTTCCTCGGCCTCGAGCTCGTACCCGTGGCCGATCGTGACGCCGGACAGTTCGTGCGTCGGTCCTTCGTTCAGCACCAGAAAGGAGCCGACCGGCACCTCGCCCACGACTTTCCCGTCGATCGCGACGCGCACGGCGCGCGTCTCACCCATTGGCGGAAGCGCGGGGATACGGATCGACTGCGGCGGGACATGCCGCGCAACCGCGGTGTTGCCGCACATCAGACAGACCGGCGACTCGTCGGGCCAGTCGAGCACGCAGCGGCCGCACGTCCACTGCTCGGGCTTCGCGTTCGATCGCACGGTCGCGCCCATCTCGTACGCCTTGCGGATCATCCGTTCGTTGCGGAGCTGCGTGCGCAACCCGTTGAGCACTCCGGAGCCGAAGTTCTCCATCGCCTCGGCGAGAGACGGGCCGATCGGCGGTTGAAAGCGTCCGGGGATCGTGGGCGTGAACGGCCTCGCCGGCGGATCGAAGTGCAGCTCTGTTTTGGCGATGCCCGAGCCGTCGTAGTAGACCGCCATGGATGTCGGGCGGATGCCGTACCGGCGTACGACATCCTCCACATCCGGCGGGCCGACGCTCGCATCCTCAATGATCCGGACGCCGCCCTCCGCGTTTGTGCGCATCTCGAGGACGCGCCCGCTCAAAACATGCCTCCGAACAGCAGCCGCCGACCTGAGAAGGCGCCGGCAACGGTGGGCGCCTCCGCGACGTTTCCGCCGCGGCCAGTCAAATGGCGGGTTTTACCGAGCTTTGAAGCATGAGCACTGAGCTTGTCATCGTTCGTACCTTTCAACTTCTGAGCGTTGAGCGTGTTAGCTCGTGCGGGTTTGAACCGCTGCGCATGCTCCGCAAGCATGTGCCCCCTGACCGAGAAAGGCGAGGGCGCCTTGATCCGCTGTCGTTCTCTCACTTCGCCGCCGAAGGCAATCCTGAGCTAGTTGAGCGTGATGGTGGTGCGAGCGTTGTGCAGGGAGAGCAACCCGTCGAGACGGCCGAGCACTTCCTCGATCGCCTCCACGCGGGTCTGGATCTCGACTTCGCTGAGGTTCACGAGGATGTCGGACGGTTCGGCCGCCGCGGCGTCGCTCGTGAGCTTCCCGGTGGCGCGGCGCGCCTGTTCACGCGCGGCGTTGACGCGGGCCACGATGTCGCCGAGGAGCTTCTTCTCGATCGGCGCGACGTCGCGGCGCCAGGTCAGCCACTCCGACACGGTGCGCGTGGTCGTCCCGATCGTGAGCTGCGCGGTGGCGTTCGCGTGCGCGATCGCCGTGCGAATCTTCACGACGCGCTCCTCGAGGTCACGAATCGCCTGCATCTCGCGAGCGACGATCGTCTCGGAACCGCCGTCCTTCTCGAGCGGGTCTTTCACCATCGCGCCGCGCAGCAGATAGGTGAGGATGAACTCCTGTTTCTTGCCGATCTTCTTTCCGATCAGCTTCACCTCGGCCAGCGCCTCGGTGATGGTGGTGGTCGTCGGTTCCATCGTTCCTCCTTCGATTTTGCGCCGGCCTCGGGTTCGGCGCCAGCTTTGCGCGCTGCGTCTTGCAACGGGAACGCGCCACCTTTGCGGGAAGCCGGGCCGGCGCGGGCCATTATACGCAATGACGAATCTACGTCAACCGGCGCAGCTCGACGCGGAGGTTCGGCGTCGTCGGATGCAGGAGCACAGCCATCCCGATCCACTCGCTTGCGTGGATGCGATCGCGCAGCGGCATCATGTGCTCGCCGGCGTACGTGCAGTCACGGCGGCCGCAACGAATGAGCGCGACGAACTCGCGCACGCCCCGGACGACGCCGCCGACGACTGCGTCGACTTCCTCATCCGAACCGGCAGCGATCGCGGCGTTGGCCGCGCGGCGCGATTCCTCACTGTTCATTTCGCCTATGGTACGCCCGCCGCAGACGACGGGAACCGCAGACGAATTCGATGCGCAGTTCGGCGGCGTCTGCGCCTGGCGCGATCGCGCGGAAGAAGCCGACGTCTTGCCCGTGCTCGTCGGCCGCGTGAACGCGCAGCGCGGACTTCATCACCTCGACGTCGTCGAACGCGCTGAAAGGGATCGCGTCCGCGCACGTGTCGCACCAGACGGCGAAGCTGTTCATCGCCACGAAGGTCAGCGTGCGGATCGCCATCAGTCCGCGAGCGGCGCGTCGCCTTGGGCTTCTCGCTGCTCTTCCTCCTGCACCCATTTCCACGCCTGGCGCCTGATGAGCTCCATGTCGTGCTCGTGCGCCTTCTGCGCGGCTTCGGCGTCGCGGCGCTTGCCGGCGCGCTGGCCGACGACCGTCTGCACGAGGTGCCGGCGAGGAGGACACATCACCGCTTCAAAACCCGGCGGCCACCCCTCGGGAAAGTCGCTCGCGGGCCGCTCCATCAGCGGAATCGAGAAGAGGTGAAAGTGCCGGAGCGTGGTGTCGCGGTGGATGCGCGCACCCTCGCATTGCGAGCAGTCGTCGCAACGGCGTTCGGTCGTCGGATCGCTCATCACGTGGCCGCCGTGATCTCGTCGTGGTGGCGCTTCCGGTCCTCGTCGACCTTGGCGGCCGACCGGCGCCACGGGCCTCGCCATTCGCAGCCGATGCACATGCCGCGGATGCGTGGATCGGCGCGGTGCTCGTGATCGATCTTTGTGATGTGCAGGGGTTTCATTGCTCGAGTCTCCCAGTGAAGGCCATCTTCATCAGTTCGCGCACGAGCCTTGTCGCGGCGTGCTGCAGCTCGCGTTCGGCGATGCGCCAGGACTCAGCGTCTTTGTTGAACAGGTAGAGAATCAGCTCGCGCGGCATGTCGATACAGAGGCGCAGCAGTTCGCGGGTGTCGAGGTCATACGTGCTGAACACCTCCGCGACTGCCGGCGCCGAGTCGATCCCGCGATGCCTGGGGATGGTGTGCGGCACCGCGACCTTGTGCGGCATGCCGATCCGAACGGAGATGAGCCGTTCCAATTGAGGCGCGAACGTCTCGCGCACCTCGCGGAGCTCCGCCATGTGCATCTCGAGCCAGTCGTTCATCTGGCGGAGGAGCTGCGCGCGGTATGCGTCACCCTCGCGGCGGACCTGCTTTCGCTCGAGGCGCAGCGCCTTCAGCGCCTTGCGGCGTGGCGATCGGCTCACGTGTCGCGCTCCCTCTCGCGGGCGGCAGCCTTTCCGATGGCTGCCATACCGCGATCGCGCTCTGCCGCCTCCTGCTGCCGCTCGCGCGAGCTCCACGTGTCGATCGGCTTGCGTTGCGCGCGCGCGGCGGCGCCCTCGGCCTTCTGTAGCCGGCGGTGGAGCGCCGTCTGCCGCTTGTGCAGCGTGTCGATGTAGTCGAGCAGTTCGCGGACGGGCCCGTAGTCGCCTTCGTGGGCACGTATGAGGTCCAGCCGTTCTTTCGGCATCATGCCGTTCACGTCGGGCGCCTCTGCACGAAAAACGGCCGCGCATACCGTTGCTCGATCAGCAGCGATGCAGTGAAGGCGATGTCCCGCAACTCGCCAGGCGTGAAGCCGCCCTGCAGCGCGATCGCCACCATGGTCTCGCACGCTGCGTGGAACTGCGGATCGTGGAGATACCGCTGCTGCGCGTCGTGGTACACGTTGCGCGGCTGTTGGATGTTCGCGCCGCCGGTCGACAGCGACATCGGGCAGCCCTCGACATGCGGGCCCGGGAGCGGCGCTTCGCAGGAGATGCAGGTTGCGGAATGGGTCATGTCGGTCGCCTTCACGAAAGGTGCGGCGGGAACAGCAGCTCGGTCGGGCGCACCATGCCGGCGCCTCGGGTGATGATCCCGAGGGTGCCGAGCGGGCCGATGGAGTTGCTGAAGTGCCCGCCGGTGGGGTCGATGTTGGTGGCCTCGCCCACCTCGGCCACGGTCATTTCGCCGGGCCCGTGCTCGACGATCGCATCGAACATCTTGATCGACGCGCCCGTCTTCAGAATCGACCGGATGGCGGCGTGGTACTCGGCCAGCGTCGGCGGCGTGTCCGGATGATTCGCATGCCCCTCGCCGGCGGGCGTGAGCGCGATGAAGCCGTCGCGCGGCGCGAAGGTCAGGCCGTGCGTGTTCAGCGGTCCAACGGTGTTGCTGAAGTGGCCGCCGGTCGGCTTGATCTTGGCGACGAAGCCCACGGCCGCACGGCTCGGCTCCGGCACGCCGATCGACGCCCACCACGCGATCGCGTCGAGTACTCGCTGCTGAGAACCGTTCGGCTGGAAACCGTTCGACGAGACCGCCGCCGGCGGTGCCGCCTTCACGACCTTCGCGGCGGGCATCTTGTGGACGATCGGCGCCGGCGCCGACTTCCGACCACGGCTCTCATGCTGCTCGTTCAGGAAGAACGTGCGTGGCGCGGCCGCTTTCGGCTCCTCACCGTCCAGCGCGGACGCCTCCTCGATTGCCACCGCGTGCGCGCGGATGTTCTTCAGTCGCGCGCGCAGGTCGCGGATGCTGGCGCGTAGCTGCTCAACTTCTCGCTCAGCCGCCACGCGGGCGGCGCGGGCTTCCTCGAGGAGAGCGCGCTGCTGTTCGGTCGGCATGCCGCCGGCCTTTTTCGCCGCGGCCTCGAGCTCCTTCACTCGGCGCTGCAGCTCCTTCGGATCGTTCTCCTTCATCCGCTCGATCGTCGCGGCCATGCGCTCGCGCAGCGCGTCGAGGTCCGCCGAAGCCATCGCCTTCGGTTTGATGACCGTGCGGCCGATCTCCGGCGTGGCCGAGGAGTCGAAGGTGCGGGGCTCGCGGAACGCGATCGTTTCGAACGTGCGCACGGACGGATGCGCGCTGCACACGACGGCGGTGCCGGTCTCGAGGCCGGCGAGGACGGCCATCACGCTCGTGAGCTGGTCCTTCGTCGCCTTCGTCTTGAACCAATTCGACACCGCCTCCTGATCGTTCGGCCCGGAGGTGCGGTAGACCATCGCCACGTCGCACAGCTCGGCCACGTTCTTGTTCAGCGAGGCGTTTCGCTGCGTGATGAACTTCGGGAAGATCCCGTGCTTGCGGCCGCGCTTCGCAAGGTCTTCCGTCGCCGAGAGCGATTTGATGGCCTCCGCCGTCATCGACTTCTGCGGCGCGTATCGGTCCACCTCATCGCAGAACAGCACGAGCGGTTCGCGGTTCACGTCGTAGAGACGGTCGAAGAAGTCAGCGAGGAACGTGCACTGCTTTGCGCGCGACAGATTCTCCAGGTCGATGATGAACGGCTGCCGGATGTCGACGACGATTTCAGCGAGCGCCGCGCCGCCGCGCTCGTCGAGCGGAAGGTCCGCATGATCGCCGCCGAAGATGACGACCGGGATGCCGGCTGACTTGCCGTCCGCGCTCGACTTCAATCCCCACCAGTCGCCTTTGAGGTCGATCACGCCGAACGGCACGCCCTGCTCGTAACACTCCTCGGCGAGCACGCGGCCGCCGGTCGTCTTGCCGGATCCCGAGCTGCCGAGCGTCACGCTTCGGAGCTCGAGCATCTTCAGGGGGAGAGTCGCGCCGTTCTGTTCAGGGTCGCCGATCGCCAGCTTTTTCATGCGTGGCATTCTACATCACGACGAATCGCGCCGTGCATGTGCGTCCGCAGTTCCTCGCCGAGCTCACGCAGCCGCTTCACGCACGCGAGTTGCGCGTAAATGGAGAAGTCGTAGCGCGCGTTGAAGGGGAGCCACAGCGGCAGCCACTTCACGCGCTTGCGAACGATGCCGCACGGGTAGGTGTCGAACAGCGCACCATCGATCCACAGCGCCGCGACCGGATAGGGACACGTGCCATCAAAAAACTCGGGGGTGACGTAGACCTGCACCGCCTCCATCTTCACTCCTCTCGCCGCTTGATGTCGGGCCGCGGCGGCACCTTGTATTCGGGCTTGATCGTCGGGACGTCGCGCATCATCGTCGCGAACATGGTGTCGACCTGGCGGCCGAACGTCGGGCAGTCGTGGAACTGCCGCACGTTTTCGTCGATCTGCCCGAGCGGCGAGCACCAGTGACAGAAGGCCATGCCAGGCGCCCAAATGATGCCGCAGCACGGGCACTGCCACGGAACACTCACGGGCGCGCTTCCTCGGGCTCGGCGTCATCCTCCGGATCGAAGGGCGGCCACGGGCCGCGGATGTACGGCTCGACATCCTCGGGCTCCTTCATCCCAAACACCTCGCGGAGAATCGGCTGCGTGAGGTATAGCGCCAGGGCGAACCGCTTCTCGTGATTCTGGCGAATGCGCGCCCAGTGGCGCGACCACTCGTCGCGCATCGCGCGATGCAGCGCGCACGGCCCGGAGAGCACCGTGCGGCGGATGAAGCCACGCGGCACCGCCGTCGACCGTCCGCCCATCAGATCGTTCAGCGCGGGCCACTCCTCCGGCGGGTGCATGCGGTAGCGCAGCGATTCACAGCCGCACGTGAAGTAGGCGCGCCAGAGCGTGCTGAAAAACTCCGATGTCCGGGGCTCGCCGATGTCGTCGAACTGCTCGTGCTCGAGCTTCCGCCACACCCACGCGTCGCGCTCGCCGGCGCACACGCTCAGGCCATCGGTCCAGACGCACGCCCGGCCGAGGAGACGATCGCCGTCCGTCATGCCGATCCACTCGCGGTCTCCGTAGCCGTACCGCTCGGCCTTCGGATCGACGAGGTGCGTGCCGTGACGAACATCGTACCGCGGCTCCCCGGGTTCGAAGCCGTTCCGGCGGTCGTAGTCGCGCGAGCGGATCATGTTGGCCGAGAGACGGCGAGACGGGCTTCGCGGAATTCGCGAATACCGGCCCACACGCTACAGAGCACGGAGCACAGCATGAACCCGCCCATGGTGCTCGTAACGTCGCCGCTGAACGTCGCCGCCAAAAGGAACGCCGCGCTGGTCAGCGTGATAGCGGCCGTCCCGTGCTTCGGCCTTCTGCGTCGTGCCGGCGCGGGGGGCGGTGGCGCCTGACGTGCGCCAACGGCGAACTCGTATGCGCGTGTTGCCTCCTCGTCGCCGCCGGCGGTGTGGTCGACGAACACACGCAGTTCGTCGCCGTCGAGCCCGTAGCCTTTGTGGTCGTACCACTCGCGCAGCGTAGTGATCCGAATGCGCGATGTATCGATCTCGAGGCCGAGCGCGCGAGCATCCTGAATCGCCGCTTTGCGCAGCATGTCCGCGATGACGTAGGTGTCCGCGATGAAGTAGACGAGCCGATGCTCTGAAATCGGCTCCAACGAACGAAGGACCGTGCGCGTAGTGCGGCCGCTCATTCGATCGCGTTGCGAGTACAACCATGCGGCGTCTGCGCCTCGGTTGGATTGCGCCTCCATGCGGCGCTCGCGCGCCTCGGCGCCAGGATCGAACGGAGTGAACGTCATGGGTGCCCCTTCATGAAGATGTGATTGATGACGAGCGAGACGCCGACGCGGCCGTAGCTTCGGAGCTGCGGCGAATCGACGAGCGCGAACACGATCCCGCGTGCGCCTGGCAGGGCGAGCCCGCCGCGGTTGACCATCTCCGTCAGGTCGGGCAGGTGGTCGACCGGCAGCTCGAGATCCATCTCCGTCACGAGCCCTTCGACGACCGTCATGCTTTCGATGACGATCCCGCGCTCGGCCGCTTGCTTGGCCTCGATCTCGCGTCGCCGCTTCGCCTCCGCCGCTTCGACGCGCGCCGCATAGTCCCACAGCGTCGCGATGAGGACGTCGGTCTCGCCGTTGCCGATGTAGATGATGTCGCGGCCTTCGCCGTCCTGCCGCTTCTCGTCGCCCTCGAGCATCGCGGCGAGCTCGCGCGCCTGCGCGGCGGTGTACTTGGTGCCGGGTTCCGGAACGTACGTGCGGTCGTAGCTCATGGATGTGCTCCCAGGTAGATGACTCGATCGACTACAAGCGGCACGCGATTCCGCCGGGAAACCTCGGTGGGAAAATCGCGTCCGCGTCCTTCTAACCGGTCGACCATCCGTTCGCAGTGCGCGGGCGTCTCGGCGCCCGCGCCGAACGTCAGGTTTTCCGGGCCACGCACGAGCTCCTGCAGGTCGACGATTGTGTAGATGACCGTCCGCCGCAACGGGAACGGCTTCGTGCAGACGATGAACCGCTCCGATCGCGCCTGAATCGTGTAGGCGTTCCGCTCGCCGGCGAACTTCACGCGATCGTTCACCATGGCCGCGCGCAGCTCGGCGATCCTCTCCGCGCTCAACGCTCCACCTCCTCGGCCGCCGCGAGTGCGGGATTGCCGGCTTCTATCAACGGCGTGGCGCCAATGATGTCGCGCCCATCACGATCGCGCCGCACCTCCGAACGCAGACGGCCCTCGATGACGATGCGTCCCATGAGTGGACCAGTGAAGACGCCCGGGGTGCTGCCCATGTCGCGGCGAGCTTCGGTCTCGAGGCTCGTCAGGTTCGTGAGCTCGCTGGTGAACGTCGTGCCGTCGTCGTACTCGATCGTCAGCTCGACGCGCTTCACGCGCAGATAGTTCATGCAGTTTGCTCCTCGCTCGGCGGTTCGATCTTCCAGTGGTAGCCGGCGTCAGGAACGAACGTCACGGAGACGCCGACCACGACCGGCTTGCCGGCAATGCCCGTCACCTGCGCGAGCGGCGAGTCGCCGTAGATGTTCGCCGCCCACACGCGCACGAGCCATCCCCCAGGCACCGCTTGGCGCTCGGTGAGGTTGATCGGATCGCCTACGGGCTCCCATGCTCCGGTGAACGTCATGATGTCCTCCGCACGTGGCCTCGGAACGCCTCGCCGTACTCGACGAATCCCGCCGGCACATGCCACCCCGAGACCATGACGATGTAGACGTCTTTCCACCCAATGCGGTCGTCGTCGCCGGCGTACGGCTCGATCCACACATCGGAATCGTTGAACTTGAGCCATCCGCTCAGCTCATCGCGAACCGCGGCGATCAACTCGGGCCACGTGTTCACGTCGCGCTGCGTCTTGAGGGCTTCATCGAGGCCGCCGCGGTGTGCGCGGAACCTCATGACGTGGAGCCCTCCGCGCGGTAGCCGCGCAGCAGGACCGCGCCGAAGGCGGTGCCGGTCAGTTCCGGCTGCAGCTCGACGGTCGTCCACACCGTGCCGCCGAAGTTGTGGCCGGTCACGTGCTCGATCGCCGCCGCAGCCGCCACCGCGAGCGAGTTGGCGATGTTGTGTCGGTCGATCGCGAACTTCGCCTTGTTCTCCTGGCCGACGAGCGCATGCGCCGCACGGCATCCGCCGCACTCAAATTCGACGGTGTTGCCACGTGCGCGCTCGCCCTCAATCGGCGCGGTGAGCGGCATGGCGTAGACCATCGGCCGCATGATGTCGAACGAGGTGCCGCGCTCCGTCTTGCGCTGGTCGATCCATCGCAGGGGTGTCGGGTTTGCCATCTATTGAACCTCCGCGCGCCATTCTACACCACGACGAACGCACGAACGCCCGGGCCGCGCATGAGGGACTGCGCGAACCCGGGCGCTCGGCGGGTCGTTGGGCGGGTGGCGCGTGCTACTCGGTGGGCTCGGTGGTGCCGGGGTTGGGGTTCGCATCGCCGCCGGCGGGCGGCGCATCGGGAACGGGATTGTCCGGGTCGGCGCCGATCGCGCGCAGACGCGCGACGGTAGCCTCGGCCTCGGCCTTCTCCTCGTCGGAGAGGCCCTGCGGGGTGTTGGCCTTCTCCAGCAGCTTTTCGACGACGCCGGCGATGCGCGTGGTCTCCTGATCGACGACCTGGCGGAACTCTTCGAAGGTCTTCATGAATCTCCTTCCATAAACGATGATGACTCCGACGCCCGCAAGCGTCAGGGTCGCGACGATGGCGGTGTACGTTTTCATGGCCGCCCTCCTTCCCGCCGCGCATTCTACATCACGTCGAATACATTTCTTCCGTCCCATCTTGACAATGCTTACCGGTTAGCATACATTGTGAGCATGGAAACGACGAAGAAGCCAGACGCAAAAACCGCCACCCTCACTCACATCGCCGATGCCCTCGGTCTCATTCAAATCATGCAGGCCCGCCTCTCGGCGCAGCAGTTCGAAGCCGCCGGCATGACGGC
Source organism: Gemmatimonadaceae bacterium (assembly GCA_036392515.1). GTDB lineage: Bacteria > Gemmatimonadota > Gemmatimonadetes > Gemmatimonadales > Gemmatimonadaceae > JABFXC01. The sequence continues at coordinate 26,483 of DASVXU010000192.1, forward strand.
GCACATCACGTGGTCGGACGCCGCGGATGCGGAGCGGCTGCTGAACGATCTCCTCGACATCGAACAGCGCCAGCACCTCACCGACGACGAGACCACCGAGGCGGAAGCCCGCGCGAAGGCGCTCGCCGCCGCTCGCGCCACCTACGTCCCCTGCCGCTGCGGCGCGCAGTCCACCGGCAACATCCATCAGGCGCCCTACATCCGCGGCCATCACGTCTATGAGCCCGCGAACTGAGGAGACGACGATGACGACGACCACCGATCGCTTCTGCGGCATCTGCCACGAGCCCGAGTTCGACGCGAACAACCTCCGGCACGCCGACGTGTCCAGCGGCCACGCCTTCACGCCCGAGGGCGCGATGGAAATCCACCACATCAGCGTGCGCGAAATTCGCGTCGGCGACGTGCTGCTCGACGAGGACTATCACCGCATGGGAACCGTGCTGCAGCTTGATCTGTCGGAGAACTCCCTGCTCGCGCGTCTCGACGACGACTCGATCCACGACCTGAGCGCCGGATACGGCGTCGTGGACGTCGAGGTCGTGGTGCTGCGTCCTGGGTGCGAGGAGTGCGACTGGCGCGGCTTCGTCTTCATGAACCTCGCCGACGAGCCCGAGGGCACGCCCGCGCATGTCGAGCGGTGCGACACATGCCGCTTCTTTGAGACCGACGATGACGCGGCCGCGGCAGCCCGGTTCACGGGTTTCCAAGTTCCCACTTGACATGCTAACCGGTAAGCATTACATTGGGGGCATGGAAACGACGATGCAGCGCACCTCCCCCCAGTTCTCATGCTTCCCGAAGCCGGCCCACCGTCTCATCCCGGGTTTCGAGCAGTTGGTTCGCAACGTCCTGAAGGACGCGCGCGGCTTCTACAAGACGAGCGGCATGACCTGCGCGGACATCACCCGCGAACTGCGCCGCGTGGCCGTCACCTATGTCGGCTCCGCTGATGCAGTGACGCCGCAGCGCGTTGGATCGGCCCTCGCGAAACTCCGCCGCCGCGGCTTTATCAGCAACGACGGGCAGTCGCCCCGTCACTGGAGGATCGCATGATCGCGCGCATTCTGAACACCAGCGAGGTCGAGACCGGAATCCGCGAGGCCGCCGAGGCGCGCGCCTCGCGCTACTACCCGCAACCGCTCATGAGCGAGCTTGCGCCGCTCCTTCAGACGTGGGCCCTCGATGACGTCGGCCGCGTGCTCCACGCCGACGCGCGTCCGAAGGGGGTAGGGGACGAACTCACAGCACTTGATCGCGTCGCGCTCCTGTGGCTCTACGTCGCCGCCTTCGCCGACGAGATGCAGTCGCGGTGCGAGGACGAGGAGGACAAGCGCATCAGCGTGCTCGCGCAGGCCATCCTCTGCCGGCACTGCTCGCAGCCGTTCCTGCACGTCAACCATGGAGCCGATCTGCACGCGCTCGCGGAAGGGCTCGAGCCGACCGGACACGATCACGTTTTCTACTGCCCGCACGGCGAGGAAGTCATCACGCCGCGCGACTGCATCACCGACCACAACACGCCTCACGATCGCGCGAATTGAAGGAGACGACGATGCCCCGAATGAACAAGCACCAGGAGATCAGCTCGAAAGCCGGACGCGCCAGCGCAGCGAAGCTATCGCTGCCCGAGCGCAGCGAACGCGCGCGCAAGGCCGCGCTCGCGCGTTGGGGCGCGAAGGGCGAAGCCGCGGCCGAGGCGCAGCAGGAAGGGAAGCGGAGATCGCGCCGTGGCTGATCCGAAACCGACACCGTGGTACAAGCTGCCGCGGACTCACCCGCTGCGCATCCACCACGAATTCACGCAGGCTCGCGGCAATCTGCGCCGCGTGCGCGGCGACATGAACGCAGCCGACGCCGAGCCCTCACAGTGGGAGATTGAGCTCGAGCGGATTCACCCCGGCGCGCTCGACGGCATGCGTCCGACGCAGCGGCAGTTCGATAAGGCCCAAGGTCACTACGATCGCGCACGCGCGCTGTGGGAAGCCGCGGGACGCCCCAACAACGAAGGTAAGCGCACGGCTCCGCGCAACCGGAAGCGGTTCGCCGAACTGGTCGCGCAAATGAAAGGAGCTCGCCCGTGACGCCCTCCCCCTATGTGAATCCGACACCTCGCTACAGCCGCCGGCGGCGCTTGCTCGACGCGCTGATCGTCGTGGTGTGTGAAATCGCGCTGCTCGCGCTCGCGCAGCCGACCGGCGGATGGAAGTGGCTCATCTTTGCCGCCGCCGCCTTCTACCTTGCCATGCAGGCGCTTCGCGCGCCGGTCTGGTGGGCGAAGTGGGTAGCTCTCGTCGACGAGGCGAATGCCATCGCGCGCAACGCTGTCGACGCCCACGCGGCGACGCTCGACACCGTGCAGAAGACGATGGCAACGCTACGCAGCGCGATCAGCCCGGGCGCGACGTGGACGAATATCCGCGTACACGTCAGCCGCGTCCCGACAGGCCCGAAGTTCATTCTGTGCACCACCGCGACCGACGAGCCTGACCCGGAAACCTGCGCGCTTTGCGCGACAGGCTCCACGTGCGTCGGAGTCGCGTGGCCTGTGCGGAGCGGCCAGGGCGGTCGAATCGAGGAGTATCCCGAGCTCGGAGCGACGCGATGACCGTCGCGCCCTACGCGGACGCCCTTGCCCGAGCAGCTACCGATGCGATGCGCCAGGCCGTCGCCGGCGACGACGCCGCGCTCCTCGAGGCCGTGAAACACATGAGCCCCGGCGAGCGCCTGAACATCTACCGCGCCGCGCGTCGACTGGCCGACGTGTGCGGTGCGACGGCCGACAACCACCCGAACCCGGAGACGCCGCCGCTGTTCGGCGTTCTGGCGCAGCAGTACGCCTTCGAGATCGTCATCGCGGCGATCGACTTCGTGACGCATCACCGCAACCTGCAGCCGCCGCGGCGCAAGCGCGTGGACTTTGTGCGGAACAGCATCGTGCGCCAGCTCCAACAGCAGGGCGTCGCCATGGACCTGTTCAAGCTGCGATTTTTCTTCTGAGGAACTGATGAGCGAACAACCGATCCCCGTCTATGTCACCCACGGCGTCGGCACCGGCGTCCGCGGCGGATGCGGCGCGTGCTGCGTCCTGCCGTTCCTGCTACTCGCCGGCACGTGCGCCGGCGGCGGCGCGTTGCTGCTCTTCACGGGCGCCATGAAGCCGATCGTCGACCTACTTGGCGTCTGGACGACGCCGGTGATGTTCCTGCTCTCGCTGGCGTTCGTCCTGGTCGTCGTGCGGATCATGAACCGGAGGAAGGTGGTCGCGTAGGAGCTGCGCCACATTTCCGGGGTGCTGGTGTCTTTCATATCGAAAGGAGCAGCACCCCATGAAAATCCGACTGATCGCCCTTGCTGTCCTCGTCCTCTCTCTCGCCACTGCCGTCTACGCTTGCGGAGGCGGGAACCCGTTCGCCGCATCGGAGGAATGCTGGATCGTCGTTGTGGAGACCGGCGTCGGCTCGCGCTGCGGCCGCATCTACCACTACGGGATCTTCAAGTCCGCCGACGATGCAGAAGCGTGGGCGAAGGAGCACGCGCCCGCGCCGAACGAGACCACGTACGTGACGCCGCGGCGCGTGGAGATCGTCGCGCCGCAGCCCGAGAAGTAGAACCTCGGAAGCACGACGGGCGGCCCCGGTTAGGAGGCCGCCCGTCGCAAACGGTTGATGCAGGATCGGGTGAAACTGCGTCGCGCGTTGTTTGGTCGCTACAGTACCGTCGACGCGGAGCGCCGTCAAGCGCCGATCGGCACCTACGGGTACGCCGGCGACGACTCGATCGTGATGAGCAGAACGCCCTCGCCCTCGACGAACGCCGTGGTCGACGACGCTTCCACCGAGATCGTGCTCGACGCCGTGAACGTGTTCGCCGCCGTGATGGCCGTGCCGGCGATCACCGCACCGAGCGGCGTGCTGTTGGCGCTCGTCAGCGCGATCGCGCCTCCCGTCACGTCGGTCGTGCCGATCTCGAGGTTCAGCGTGGTCGCCTTCGCCGCGGTCGTGACCGGGTCGGTGATCGCGAACGCCACCTTCGTGATCTTGCCGGCGAACCCCGGCGTGTAGTTGGTCAGGACGTCGCCGTTCGCGACCTTCGACAGCTTGATCGGGATCGACACAACGATCGGCGCGCGGCGGAAGTCCGGCCACGTGGTGCAGTCCGACTTCGTTCCCGAGCGGAACGCCGTGCCGTCAAACCACAGGGTCAGCGTGCCGGGGCGGCAGTACGTCGCCGCCGGCTTCTTCCCGGTGACGAACGTCAGCCGCGTGGCCTGCACGTCCTCCTGCGCCTGGACGACGACGGGGAATGCGATGAGCGCGATGAGCGCGATGAGCAGAGCTCGAAACTTGAACATGGTCCCTCCTTCAATTGCGCCGGACAGTCTCCCCGCCGGCGGATTCATTTTTACTCTTCGAACACCTCGCCGTGCGAGATCGGCGTGACCGTGTTGCCGAGACGGTCGTAGATACGGAACGCCACCGTGATCGACGTGAGCGCGGGCGTGGCGGCCGATGGCGTCACGCGGAACGTGACCTTGTTCGCGCCGTTCGACAGCGACGCTGGCGCCGTGATCGGGGTCGCGCCGCCGCTGGCCGCCTCGAGGTCGAGCGCCGCGTGGCTCTTGACCGCCGAGACGATCGTCCCGGCCTTGTTCGTGGCGACGAAGTGGCCGACGTACGACGCGACGAAGAAGTCCGTCCCGTCCGTCGCCGACACCACCCACTCGGCCCACCCGGCGCCCACCTTGTTCGCGGCGATCGCCACTTCGGCCAGGTCGATCGCCGTGGTGCCCGGATTCTCGATCGTGACGGTGCCGCCGGCGAACGCGCCCGGCTGCAGCGCCCATTCGGCGAGCGTAGTGCCGACGAGCACGACGTCCTGCAGCGAGAGGAAATACGATCCGACGCGGCCAGGCGCGCCGATGACGTTCACCCCGGAAACCACCTTGTCGATCGCCCGCGCGTCGAACCGTCCGCCCGGATGCGGCTGCACGACGAGCGGGTCGCCGTTGTCGGGCGGGTTGAGCAGGAGTGTCGCGCCCTGCGCCGGGTCGGCCATCGCCACGCCGGTCGGGACGAACGTGTACACCGTCCCGAAGCCGGGGCTCTCGTCGCCCGTCGCGGGGTTGCGCGACGTGTGCGAGTCGCCGGACGCGCAGTAGTACACCTCGCCGCTTTCTTCGGAGCTGAGGTTCAGATCCTCGAGCATTTGCTCCCACGTGATGCCGTCCTCGAGGTTGAGCTGCGAAAAGCGAAACCGCCCCTTGGCGTCTCTGCGTCCGAGCGTGATGGTGAACATGGTGATCCTCCTCGCCGGCGGTTAGGCCGCCACCTTCTTCTTTTCGGGCTTCTTCGGGTCGGGCTTCTCCGCCTTCGCCGGCGGAGCCTTCTGGCCGGGCTTCGGTTGCGGGCCCTTGCCCTCGGCTGCGGCGCCGGGGCCAGGCTGGGGCCGCGTGAGAACGGCGGCCATGCTCTTGACGCGCTCGAGCTCCTGCTGCTGTTTCTTCGCCGCGCTGCGCTCGGTGACGGCGTCCTCCACCATCTCGGCGATCTCCTCGTCGCTCATGCGCGGGAACTGCGCCTTCGCCAGCTTCTCGAGCGTGCGCTGGTCCCACTTCTCGCCGAGGTTCAGGCCGAGGATTTCCTTTGTCCGGAGCACGAGGGCTTCCATGTCGCGGACGCCGTAGTCGCGCGGGTACGTGATGGAGAACAGGTCGGCCTCCTGGTCGGAGTCGATCCCGTAGAACTTCAGGTAGAGGCGTGCCAGGCGCTTCTCGGCCGCCTCGAGCATCGAAGCGTGGCGAGCGATGCGGCGCTCCGTCTTCTGGAACTCCACCTCGGCGTGGTAGCCGCTGGCCGTCGATACGGTGTCGGTCGTCGCCGCGATCGCGCCGAGGCCGGCCATCTTGTAGGCGTCGAGCTTCTTCGCCTCGCGGCGCGTCGTGAGGTTTTCGAGGATGCCGAGGTCCGGCGAAATCCACTGCGGCGCGCCGGCCTCGCCGTCGAACAGCAGGGCGTTCTCCGTGGAGATGATCGCCTTCTTCTCGCTGAACGAATCGGTGTTCTTCACCGGGATCGCGAGGAAGAGGGCACACTTGCGCTCGATCTCGCGCGCCTCGCTGTCGATGTTGTAGACCGTCTGCGCGATGCGCGCGACGTCGAGCATTTCGGTATGCGCGAGCAGGTGCCCGGGCTCCGGCGTGTCGTTGTAGATCGCGACGACTGGCACCTCGCCGAGCTTGTGGTCGCCGGAGTCGATCAGCTCAAAGGTCTCGCCCGGGCTCTCCTGCACACCCGTGGTGCCGTCGTGGCGCGTATCGCTCGTGCGGCGGAACACCGCCCACTGACTGCGTGTCCAGACGCGGACATCCGTCACGTTCTGGCGGCCCTTGCCGTCGCCGAGGTCGATGAGTTGCGGCACTAGGACGACGATGCCAGCGAGCTCGCCGTCCTCGCCGAACTCCCAGTGCACGACGTTCTGCGTGGGGACCGCGTACACCCACGGCCGGTTCTGCGGGTTTTTGTTGTCCGCCTCGCTCCGGTTTTCGAACGAGGGGCGGTCCATGATGATGATGCCGGTGCCGAAGCGGCGGGCTTGCTTGTGGGGGTACTCGAGGAAGTCGAGGATTGCCGTGCCGTGGAGATCGACGTTGTGCCAGAACTCGTCCAGCAGCTTCGCCGCGGGCGTCCCGGCCTTCGCCTTCCGCTCGATCAGATCGGCGCTTCCGACGATGACGTCCCACGGCGTGTTGCAGACGTGGTGGGCAAAGTTGTCGTAGTCGGCCTGTTCCTGACGCTTCAGATACTTCAGCGTCGGCTTCCCGCTCTCCTCCATCTCGAGCTTGAAGGGGAAGAGGTAGGCACCGTTGGCGAAGCCGCCGGAGCCGTCGACGGCGTCGTTGATGAACTCCCACACGTTCGCGCCGGCGGAGCGGCGGTAGAACGAGGAGCCGTAGTTGATCCGCGCCTCGAAAGCCTTGTATTCGGGATTGGCCCCGTTGTTTTCGTAGTCGCGGAACAGCGTCACGACGTCGGCCATGGCGTCGTTCATGACGACGGTGGGCGTGACGTTATCGGCGAACGTGACGGTGTTGGTGCCAGCGGATAGACCGGCGGAAAGCGTCATGCGCGAACTCCTCAGAGATTGCGCAGAGCTCGGCCCTGCCGGCGCTGCTACCGCTCAGGGTGGCGAATTGGCATCAGAAAACGCAAGCGGCGCCGGGTAGGCGCCGCCTGTGGCCGGGACATGGGCTCCCGGCTGCCGCGCAGGTGCGGCGGTGCGTAGCCGCCACCCCACGACGTTCGTTTACGGCTCCTCGCGCCAGACCTTGAACTCGTCGCCCTCGACCATGACCGGGGCGTCGTTCAGCGCCTCAGCGCGGAATTCGCTCGGCTCCGCCTGCGCCTCGGGGTGATCGGCACACCACTGTCGCCACTCCTCGGCGTCTGCCGGGGTGAGCATGATGCGGTTCGGGAGCTTCCCGGTCTCGTGAAAGTAGGCGTGCCGCGCGTTCGCGATGCGCTGAAGAATGGTCATTTTCGTCTGTCTCCTCCGCATGACTTCTGCGAGCTCGGCGCGCTTATCGCTCCGCATCTGCCGCAACGCCACCAATTCCTGCTCGGCCAGCGTGACACGCTCGTCGAGCGCGTCTAACTCTTCAGCGAGAAGTGCCTCCGCCTCGGAGCGCGGAATGGGCATCGGCCATGCCTCAGAACTTGCCGCCGTGCGTGATCGCGGCGTTCGCGAGCATCCGCGCTTCCTCGATCAGATTGAGTGCGCGCGTGCGGGTCGGGCAGGGCGGCACCTTCGACATGATCGCCACGCCGAAGTCGACCGCCGCGTCGGTGACGGCCTTCCCGTCCTCCTTCTGCTGCTCGTCCCACGGCTTGTAGCGGAACCGCTCCTCGACGAGCTCGCGAATCTGCTCGGCCGATGCGTTCGCCGGCGAGGTGAAATTGAAGTTCGGCGACGACGTGCCGGCGCCGCTTGCGGGGTTGCTCGTCCCGGGGGTGGGTTTCGTGTCGTCCATCGTGCAGCTCCTTCGTGGTGATGTGTGGTGCCGCGTCACGGAATCGAACCGCATGGCCGCCGAAGCGAAACGGGTCTACAGCCCGCTCGAGCGCCGTACTCGACTACCGCGGCGAGAGCCCCGCCTATTCGGCGGGTGTGATGTCGATGTAGTAGGTCTTGCCGAGCTCCAACGCGGCAGCCGCCGGCGGATTGTCGATCTGCATCCAGAACTCACCGCTCGGCGTCGCCTTCGCGAAACGCTGATCCTCGGGGATGCTCTGATCGTATTGCGGCGTGAGCTTCACCCGAACCGAGTCCGGGGACCATGCGAAAGACGTCTTCTCGCTCACCATGAACTTCGCGCGTACCGTCATCGTTGTGCTCCTTCAGAAAAAGTGGGCCGGTTGAAGCGCGACGGCGCGGTGTTTCATGTAGGGTCCGACGATCCTGGTCCGGAGCTCCCCTCCGGCACCCATAGCCGTCACCAGTCGCGCGGCGCCATTCTACACCACGCTAATCGTCGTTCCTTTGAGCGAGCTGCCGAACGTGTCCGCCGCATACGCCATCATGTCGCTGTCCGCGTAGTCGGGCGAGTCGTCCGGATCAATGACCATCGTGCGATTCGCCTTCGACCGGTCGGCCGTCCACGAACACGTCTGCCCGATGAGGTTCGGCTCGTTCGGAATCGAGATGCCCGGGCCTTTGCGCAGCTTCGCCGCGATCTCGTCGGCGAGCGCCGCGGCCTCGGGCGAGCCGGGCCGCACTGCGGCGATCTGCTCGGGCGTGAAGCTGCCGTAGGTGAGGCGGTGCAGGTAGTCGAACGTCCTGGTGACGGCCTCGGGGCTCGGGTTGAGCTGCAAGAGGCGGCCGCGCAGCTCGGCATGCACCTTCTCGACGAACTCCGCGCCTTCCTTGTACCGCTCGCGCAGCGCGTGCACGTCCTCGGCCTTCCGGTTCTCATACCGCTCTTTGTCGTGCGGCTTCGCGCCGCCGCGGTAGCCGACGATTTCGATGTCGGTGTCCTTCAGCGCGTCGCGCACGTGCGACACGACGCCTTCGCCGAGGCCCCCCTCGTCGATGATGACGCGCTCGGGCTTCCACTCGAGAATCAGCGCGATCACCTCGCGCTCGCTCTTGATGATGTCCCACCCCTGCCATGCCTTTTGTTTGATCGTGACCGGGCCGAGGCGGTAGGTGACGACGGTGTGATCCGAGCCCTTGCCGGCGGGGTCGACGCTCATCACCTTGCGCCAGACCGGGGAGAACTCGAGGCGCCGGCGGATGGCCGGCGTGACGATCTTGAGCGGGATGATGACGCCCTCGTCGGCACCCGTGAACTCGGCGAGCCACTGCTGCCGGAAGAACGGATCGTCCCATCCGGCGTCATCGCCGATCTTCTGCACATGCGCGCGCACCTCGGGATCCGGCGAGGTGTCGCCGCGGAACTGGAACGTTTTGTAGCCGCGCCGCCGCGTGGTGAACGCTTCGTAAAACCAGCCGAACGGGATGCCAGGCGTACCGATGCCGACGAAGCGGCTCTCGGGGTGCTTCAGCATGCCCTTCACCGACTCGCGGAACTCGTCAGGGATCGCCTTGCACTCGTCGCCCAGGACGAGCGCGGGACGACCGGCTGCGGGGTGCTTGCCTTCGATGTTCTGGACTTCGGAGGCGGCGACGCCGACCGCTCGCCACTTCGGGGTGAGCGGGTGCGTCTGAATCTCGTGCGTGAGGACGCGCCAGCTCGGGAAAATCTTCGGCAGCTTGGAAACGGCCCACAGGTGGCGGATGTCTACCCACACGCCCTGCGTGACCTGGTCCCAACGCGGCGCGATCGTGAAGACGAGCGAATTCGCACGCGTGCAAATGAAGGCGAGCGCGGCGAACGCCTCCGTTCGCGACTTGCCCCAACCACGGTGCGCCGCGACGACCGTGGCCGGGTTGCGCCAAATCGCGTCAAGGATCTCGCACTGCTGCGGCCGCGGCCATTCCTCGCGGGGAAAGACGTCGTGACAGAACGCGACCGGGTCGTGATACCACTTCTCGAGCAGGCCGGCGACAGCGTCGCGGGAGATGACTTCCATGACGCCGGCGGCGGTGCCTCGCCGCTACTCCTTCCGGGCGTCTCCGCCGGTGAGGAACCGCTCGAGCGCGCCGTTGTCGCCGTTGCTGCTGATGGCGATCACTTCCTCGGGCAACCCGAGACGCTGAAGCGCCTCCGCGTGTTCCGCGGCGGCCGGCGTTCCCTGAATCGGCGTCGTCGTCTGCCGGCGGAGGTCACTGTTGCGCTTCGCGACGAACGCGACGACGAGCAACACCAGCGCGCGGTACTCGACCGGGATGAAACCGGCGATCGCCGCGCCGATCTCCGGATCGGCGAACAGGTCGACGACGAAGCTGATGACCGTGGGGGCCGCGGCGACGATCGCGGCGATGATCGTAGCGAAGCGGTTGAACTGAAGCGTTTTCGACTCGGATGCGGGCTTGACGATGGACATGACTACTTCCCTCCCTGCTGCTGATGGTTTTCGATCCGGACGACGCGCTCCTTCACATCGCCGAGCGTCGTCTTGATTTCGGTGATGGCCGTGAGGAGTGCGGTGTCGCGCTCGCGCTGTTTCTCCTCGCGCTCGCGCTGTTTCTCCTCGCGCTCACGCTGATCCTTCTCCGCCTGCTCGAGCTTCTGGACACGATCCTCGACGGCCTTCTGCTGCCGCTCCTGGGCGGCGAGCGCGCGGTCGTGCGCGAGCCACACGGTGAACACGGTCACGAGCACGAAGCCGATCGCGCCGCCGAGCAGCCGAGTGATCGGCATGCCGAGGAACTTGTTCGCCACCTCGATCGGCTCGTCCGTCTTGCGGCGATGGTCAACACCTGAGAACTCGCCGGGGTCCGTTGCGCGGCTGTGGTGGTGCATCTCTTCCCTCCCTCACTTGTTTTCGTTGCTACCACCGCCACGCTGACCGGGGAGCGCCTGGCCCTGCATCGAGAGGAGGATCGCCTCCAGCGAATCGGGGTCGAGGCCGTTCTTGACCGTTTGGGGTGCCTTGCCTTCCGCGCGATCCGCAAGAAACTCGATGGTCGCGAGGAGAACTGCAGGGTTCTTTCGCTGCTCGAGGAGGAACCGGATGGCGTCGTCGCCACCGTCGTCCAGGTACTCGCGCGCGATCACAGCGAGCTTCCGATTCGACCAATGCTTCGCGCCGATCGGCTTTCCGGGGTTCGGCTTGTCGGGAGTCGACGGCGCAAAGCGGCCGCCCTTCTGCCGCGGGTATTGATCCTCACCCTTCGCAGCAGCTCGGCGCTTCGGCTTGTCCGTCCCCTTCCGCGTTGCCATCTCCCGCCTCTCTCGTTCCCGCTCCGCCTGGCGCCTCCGCCGCGATGATCGCCGCGAGCGTCACGTGCTGGTGACGGTCACGGCGCGGGTCACGACGGAGGAGCCGATAGGTGTTGCGGGTGAAGTCGTCCACGTTGCGTTACTCGTCCGAGGTGCTGCGCATTCGCCGAATCTCGGCGTTGTGCAGCTCAACGGCTTCGCGCAGAGCATCGGGCGCGGGACCATGCAGGCGAATGAGCGCAGCGCGCTCCCCGCCGGCGGCGGTGGCCGCGGCCAGAACGGCGGCCGACGTACCTTCCACGGCGCCGATGTTCTGGACCGGCAGTGTCTCGACGGTCGCGCCGCTGAGCGGTCCCTTCGTGACCACGAACCACGTTCGTTGCGGTGCGGGGCACGGGCCGACGCCGGCGCAGCCGAACGAGAGGCGCACGCTGCCCGCGGTAAACGACGGGCCTTTGACACGCACGCTGCCGTCGTCGTTGCGCCAGTCGCCGAGACATCCCTGCGCGACCGCGCGCGGGGCGATGAAGTAGACGTCCGTGGGCGAGTAGTTGCCGTCCTCGTCTCGAGCTCGATCCCCGTCAGCGCCATACGCGACGACCTGGATGGCCGTACCGTGCTCCGCTTCGGTGTAGAAGGTCGAGCAGGTGGACTTGTCCGCGGTGCGGGCGGCCGTGGCAGCTCGGAAGTCGTCGAGCGGGTTGTCGAGAACCCACCTCAGCGCCGGCACCGTGAACGCCGTGCGCGTGTTGCCGTCGTTGAACTCGAGGAAGGAGCTCGCCGACCACGCGCCCTCCGGCACGTTCACCACGCCGATCGCAGGTCCGGCGAAGTAGCCGGCGATGAAGTCGCTCGAGAGCGTCAGGGCGCCCCCCTTGGCGATCTTCGCCCCCTTGCACGGGCTCGGGCCGACGACGATGCAGCCCTCGATGTCCCACGTCACCTCAGCGTCGACCGGCGCGGCGACGTTGATCTCCGCGCGCCAGTTGGCGCCCTTGGCGTAGAAGACTTTGCCCGGGAAGGCATCCGCGGCCGACGCAGCGGCCACCGAGAAGACCATGCAGAGCACGGCCAGAAGAACCCCGAGAGTCGGGAAACGACGCATTGCGAACCTCCTCAGTTGTAGGCCGCGGGACCGATTGAACCGGGGCCGTTCTCAGGAGAGTCGCACAGAGGCGGGGAGACTTCGCAACTGGGGACGGAAGTCAATCCCTTGAAAAACGTACGGCCCGCCGTTCTCAGGCGGGCCGTACGCTGGCAGGTTGGGGAAGGGGTTGGGGCGGTTACAGATCTGGACCGGGAGGGACGGAGCTGCGCGGAATGGCGTCGATCGCGATCACGAAGCTGATGCCGACCGGGCCGGGCGCGATCTGCTGACCGTCCAAACGTTTGACGACGATCTGCGTGCCGGCGGTCGACCATTCGGCGGCGGCCGTGACCGTGCCCACCTTCAGGTTCACGCCCCCGCTTCGATGGACGCGGTTCGCGCGCATCGCGCCGGGGATGTTCACGTAGAGCTCGGGCGCCATCTCCGACAGATTGCCCGTCATCGCCACGGAGACGTGCATCACATCCCCGTCGACGCGGTACGAGTAGTCGGTGACGGCGACACCGGTCACGTTCGCGTCGCCGGCGGCCGTGAAGCTGATGTTCGGGACGACGGGCTCGTTCGTCCAGCCGGCGACAGCCGGAAGCGCGAGCAGGAGCATGAGAACCGGGATGAGAGAGCGGGTCAGTCGCATCGATCCTCCTTTGACGTGGCGGATTCTACCGCCTAACGGCCCGTCGCGGCCGCCAAACCCGCCTCGGCGGCCGAACGCGGCGAGAACTTGTCGAGGAGGCGAATGACCACGTCGACCGGATTCCCGCCGTTCGCGTACTCGAGCGCGAAGCGGCTGCGGAGGTACTGGTCGAGGCGGTCGGTGTCGGCCTTCGCGTCGCGCGCGAGGGCGAGATCGCGCTGCACGTCGAACGCGTGAACGATCTCGCCCTGGGCGTGTACGGCGATCGTCATCATGTGACGGACGCCGGGGTGCGTGTTCATGAAGCGCCGCACCTCGGGCGCGAAACCGTCGTCGAGGTAGTCGGCGATCTCGTCGACCGTCGCCACGTCGAGCGGGATGGTGTGCGAGATCGCGTCGGCCGTCTCGCGCGTGTTGATCGTCGACGGGCTGATGCTCGGGCCGTCGACATCCGCCTCGGTCTCGAGCTCCGGCGCGGTCTCGCCGATCGCCTCGGTGGTGTTGGCCCCGGCGTCCGTCGTGGCCGCAGCGGGATCCGCCGCTGCGCTTCCGGCGTCGCCGGTCGGTGCGGTCGGTGTATGTGCCGGGGTTTCTGCCGGCGGGGTGTTGGGTTCGTCTGCCATGGTCTCCTCCTTCAAATTCGCGTGCCGACCTTGGCCGGGTCACGCGTTTGGTCACGTGGGAACGTTCGACCGTTTCACCTCGACGATGATGTTCGGCACGCCCGCCGTGTTCGCGATGAGGTGCTGTCGGGTGATGTACACGGTCAGGTGATTCGCGGAAACGAACTGCGTCGGCGCCGGCAGCATGTTCACGTAGACGACGTGCCGCGGCGTGAAGCGTTGCCCGTCGCCGGCGAGGATGTTGAGCTGGAACGGATCGATCGACGTGTCGGCGTTGTTGACGACCGGACGTCTCGGCCGCCAGAAGATCACCGCGAGAAACGCCAGCACCATCACGCTCGCGACGATGAGTCGCAGATTCGGATCGGCGTCGCGAAACGCCTTCAAAAACTCGTCATAAAGGCCGGTCGCGCCGCTGCCGAGCGGACGGAGGACGAGATACCAGAGCGCGGTGAAGAAGCCGACGATTAGCGCCGCGCCGGCGATGATCGGCCCGAGTCGAAATAGGAGCGCCATGCCGGTCGATCGGACCTTCGCCCATGCGGCGCGGATGCGTGCGGATCGTTCTTCGTTCATGATGGCGATTCTACATCACGCCGAACGGCCTGAAAGATGTTCCACACCTGCTGCTGCAGTTCATAGAGATATGTGGGCGGCATCGGGTGATGTCTCCTGCGCAGTTCCATCGATAGGTGCTGCGCCGCCTCAAAGAGCGATCGGCCACTGGTGCGGACGCGCTTTCCCGTCAGGAGACGATACGAGAGGTGCGTCATCGTGCCGGGACGCCGCGAAATGATGATGTCCTCCTCCCGCTCCCGCACGGTGCCTTCGTTGTACGGCTTCACCGGCAGCGTATTGATCCACCGCATTGCCGCGCCCTCGAGCAACGAATTCCAGAGGACATTGCGCCGGTCATCGGCAGTCGACGCCGGACAAACCGGGCAAATGCAGTCGTGCCGCGTGCCGAGCTGCCAGACGTGCCCGCACACGCACCACTCGACGCCGATCACGCCAGCGACTTCCGTGTGAGTGCAGTGGCCGCGCTGATAGTGCTTCATGGCTCCGGTTCCAGCGCGACGAACTCCTCGCCGCGGTCGGTGAAGTGTGAAAGGTGCTCGCTGCATCGCGCGTCGCCGCTGGTGCCGATGTGGGTGACGGGGTTCGTGCAGTGCTGCGAGACAAAGTTGTCGGCTCCGAACGCGGTGGGTGCGTAGCAGTCCTCGCCGCCGACGAGAATCCGAATGATGCCGAGCAGCTTCGCGCTATCCATCGGCGGGCTCCTCGCCTGCTCGAGCTCGGGTCCGGAAGAAGCCGGCGAGCTCCGGATGCGCTTCCATGATCTTGCGGGCGTACACGGCGCGGAGGTTGTTGTTCAGCTTGAACCCGTCGTCGTCGGGGATCACCTCGCCACTCTTCAGCCGGTGCCACCGGAGCACTTCGAACAGCGCGGCGATGCCGTAGTGCTTCGCGCCGGCGGCCTGCGCCTCGCGCGCGAGCTTCACGAGCTCGTCGAACACGCGCGGGTTGTTCCGATGGAACTCCTCATACGCCTCGTCGATCGTGTGCGCGCCTGGCGCATGGTCGTACCGCGTTTCGATGTGCACCGCGTCGTCGACAGGGAACGTGCAGCACGCCGGGTTCGCGACGTACCGATGCGGCCGCGCCGTCTCGGTGGTCGGCGCCGGCGCTGGTTTCTGATGCACCGCGGCGGAGTGGGCCTGGCCGCAGCCGCGCATATCGCAGAACAGGCCGGAGCCTTTGAACTCGTGCCACGACGTCGTCGTCATTCGGCGATCGCCTCCTCCTCGTCGGTCACTTCGGGCTGCAGCTCGGGCATCCCGCCGAACAGCCCGCCCTCCATCTGCACCGCCGGCGGCGCAACCGGCGCCGGCACGAACAGGGGCGTTTGGCGCATGAGCTCCGCGCCGATCTCGCAATACCGCTCCTCGATCTCGATCACGACGGCCCGGCGGCCGCACGCCTTCGCCGCGCGAGCTGCGGGCATCGCTCCGCCGAACGGGTCGAGCACGACGCCGCCCACGGGACACGACTTCTCGATCAGATAGCGGAACAGTTTCTCGGGCTTTTCGGTGGGGTGGAGCCGGTCACCGAGGACGGGCGGGATGCCGGCGATGACAGCTCCATCGCGTCGGCCGGCGAGCGGCCTGCCGCGGCCCGTGAGCCCGTAGAGGATCACCTCATAGTCGCGCGCGTACTCGTACTCGGTGTCGCCGCTGCCGCCGCGATTCTTGAACCAAACGAGCGCGTTCTGGATCTTCATGTAGCTGCTCGCCGCGTCGTAGAAGTCCGGCCAGGACTCCCAGTGGCAGAAGAGATAGGCGTGCGCGTCTGGCTTCATCACGCGGCCTTCCTCGACGATCGCGAACAGCATCTGCCGCACAAGGCGCATGCCCTGCCGCGCTCCATCCGCGCGAATGTTCGCCTTCGCGGTGATGAGCGCCTGACCTTGGAACTGCTGCCCGTACGGCGGGTCGGTCAGCAACAGGTCGATCGACTGCGCGGCGAGTTGCGGTATCACCTCGCGGCAGTCTCCGTGGAAAATCTGCACCGTGCCGTCGTCATAGTACGGGCGCAGTGTAGGAGGGGGGGGGGGGGTAAGATGTCAATGATTTTATTCCTCCTGCTCAATGGAAAATCGACTGCTGTGCGGGCATCCGCTCAATGCGTTCAGCGAAGCGCGCGGCCTCGCGCCAGTCGTTCGCATTGCGGCCGTGTTTGCGGGCGTTGTAGCTCCACGCCATTGAGTCGGCGCTGTAGAGCGCGTCGCGCACAATGGCGCTCTGTAATGCGGTGATCTTCAATCCGAAGCCGTGTAGACGAAGGTCCGGACGCGCTTTGCGGATCGCTGCGAGGATCGCTTCCACCTCGCGGACATTCGCGTTCCGCTTGCACACGCTGCCGACGCCCACCCATTGCCCCGGTGCCAGGCGGCCACCGTACGCGTCAACGTGGCGAAGATAGTCGGCGACGGTGTAGCCCTGAAGCACCGGCAGGATGTACGCGTCGCCGGCGACGAGGTCGCGCAGCGCGTCGAACCGCTCGACCGTGAGGCGCTGGTGCTCGGCCACCGTCAGGCCGGTTTTCTTCACGATCCACGGCTCGCACATCCAGTCCTGCGCGACTGCCGCGCGCATGCTGCCGCACGTGCGCCAGCGGCGGACCTGCGCCGCGTACTCGTCGACGCTCGCGCGGTAGCGGCCATGCGTAGCGATCTCCGTGAAGGCGCCCGAGTCCATGATCCACTCGTGCACCTCGAAATCGGAGCGGCGGCCGCGCAGACGGTTCACGCTCACGAACGCTCGATCGAAGTGCCGCGCGTCGCTCGGCTGATGGAGGCCGACGAAGAACATCACCGACGCCCCCAGTGGATGCAGAGGTGCCATGCGAAGAAAAGCACCCGCAGCCCCCACGTGTGCACGACGAGGCCGAGCGCCCACCGATGCGCGTTGATCGCGATGCTAAACGGCGCGTCGACGTACGGGCTCCCGACGTGCCAATGCGGAACGACGCTGATGCGCTTCACGCCGCCACCTTCTTCGGGTACGGCCCGCCCTCGAGCTGCCGCCGCGTGCTCGGCGTGAGTCCCCAAGCGTACCGGTGATTCCCGCCGTGGCGGAGGACGCGTGTCGTCACCTGCAGCGCGCGCTGAAGCCACTCGCGCCGATCACCGCCAAAGGGCGGCGCGCCGTGTTCGCACAGCAACTCGACGACACGGCCCCACCCGCGCTCCCCGCCGCGGACCTTCTGAATCGCGCGGTCGGAAAGCACCTTTCCGTTCGGCAGGAGGCGCAGCGATCGCGGCGTCGAGAGCCCGAGATAGGCGGCGTTGTGTGCCTGGTAGATGGTCCCGATGTGACCGGGGAACACGACATCGCCGGCGGCCGAGGTGCGCGCGACCGGATCGGAAAACGACACGACGCCAGCGAAGCCCTCGCGGCGCAGCGCGTGGAAGACGCGCGCGAGAAACCAGGTCTCGCCGTTGCCCGGCACGCGGTCGAGCAGAACGAACCGGCCGAGCTCCACGGCTTCGAGCGTCGGGACGCCCGGGAAAACGTTCGTCAGGACGCGATCGCTGCACGGGTGCGAGAGCACCGCGACGCCGACGAGGTGCGAGCGGTGGAACAGGCCGAACCGCCCGCGCGCCGCCGGGTAGGAGCTCGAGTAGTGGTGCTCGACCACGAACGACTTCGCGTCGAGCTCCGGAAGCGCCTCGACCGAGTACTCGGCGGTGACGATCGTCTCGGCGGCAGGCCGGTAGCTGGCGCGGCCCTCGCGCCACCGCTGATTTCCGGTCACGATTCCCTCCGGGCCACCGTCAGCGTCTCCTCGACGGCGATGGCGCCGTCACCGATCAGCTTGAGCTGCGTGCCGATCGTGACGCGGGTGTGGATGACGAGCTCCCCGCCCTCATGGACGGTGCAGCGCCCGCGGATGGCCGTGCTCATGCCGTACGTTTCGAGCGTGAGCTTGAAGGAACACGGTGCCGGATCCCCGACTGGATAGGCGTCCGGCTTCCGGTTGCAGAACAGCGTGCGGTCCTTCGTCACTGATTCACCGCCAGCAGCTTCTGCTGCACCACGGCACGCGGCGAGAGCCACAGCACCTCAAGACGATCGCGTGCGCCATCGGCGTGCGTCGGCTTCTCGACGCTCTGCCAATCGCCATACAGTTCGTCGTAGAGCGGCGAGTGGTAGCCGCTGATCGCCACGCGGCCGCTGACTTGGTGAAGCGTGGCGGCGAGAGCGCGGTGCTCGTCGTCCGTCATCTCGTGACGGTAGCCGTGCGCCTTTAGTCGTCCGCTCTTGCGGTTCGTCTTCCGCGATCGCGTGTCGTGCACGTAGGGCGGATCGACGTAGAACAGCGTCGACGGGCTGTCGTGCTGCGCGATGATCTCGAGCGCGTCGCGGTTCTCAATCACAACGCCGCGCAGCCGCTCGACGAAGGCCGGGATGCAATCTGGATAGTTCGCCCAGTCGTGCGCCGGCGTCGTGCCGGAGCGGTTCGATACAGCGCGGAAGCCCGTCGAGAGGCGCAGCATCGCATCGGCACCGAACCCCATGAGCGAGAGCATGATCGTGCGCCGCGCTCGCTCCACGTCGCTCACGGTCTCATCGTCATTGAAGGACAGCCGGAACTCGTCGCGAGCGAACGGCGTCAGGTGCAGGAGCTCGCGGAGCTGCGCGGCCGTCTCGGGATTCTGAAGCACCCGGAAGACGTTCACCACCTCGCCGTCGAGATCGTTGTACACCTCGGAATAGCACCGGCGCTTGCGCAGCAGGACCGACGCTCCGCCGCCGTACGGCTCGACATAGACGCGGTGCTCCGGCAGGTTGCCGATGATCCACGGCGCAATCACCCACTTCCCGCCGAAGTAGCGCATCGGCGGCCGCGTGACGAGTTGGCGGCCCACGTCAGTCGCCCGCCTCTTGCTGTCCGCCGAGGTGGAACACCGAATCGAGACCGCGCAACAGCACCGGCGTGTTCATGACCTTCACACCGACGAGGCGGGGCTTGTCCTGCTGCTGCACGGTGATCTCGATCGGGAACTCATAGCGGACGTTGTTTTCGTCGAACGTCTCGACGTGGATGGTCAGCGATTCGCCGGGCTCGGCGAGGTAGACGCGCATCTCGGTCATGCGTCGTACCTCACGGCGGGGTGCTCGTCGTAGGTGACGCCGTTCAGCATGCGGCCGTGCGCGTGCTTGCCGTTCGATCCGCCGAGGAAGCCGTGAAACTCCCAGTTGCTGCTGTCGGTGTCGGTCCAGACGTCACGGGCGACGAGGCCGTCCTTCACGAGCTCCCGCTCGCCGCCGCGCGAGACGCGGACGCCTCGCGTCGGCATGACGCCGGCCTGCGACTGGTCGAGCGGCGCGAAGTTGCCCCACTGTTTCAGGTGCCGGCGAACGCCGTACGCGCCCGCCACGTCGAGGACGCCTGCATACCACGACGAGTGCGCAACGGATCGCCATGCA
Organism: Gemmatimonadaceae bacterium; assembly: GCA_036392515.1. GTDB lineage: Bacteria > Gemmatimonadota > Gemmatimonadetes > Gemmatimonadales > Gemmatimonadaceae > JABFXC01. The sequence goes on from DASVXU010000192.1 coordinate 46,185, forward strand.
CCCACGACGCGCTTGCCGCTCGGATACGTCATGTCGTCGAACGGCCCGCTCGGCCCGCCGGTCAGCAGCCAGTCCAGACGGAGGCCGCTGCGGAGCATCGCGTCAAGGTGTTCGGCACAGTCCTCGGCGAGCGGTTCCATGCTGATGAACAGGACGTCGGCCTTCACGCGCTGCGCGGCCTCGAGACGCCACCGCAGTCCCTCGGGCTCGCCCGCGCTCACGCCAAACCAGAAGTGCGGCGGAAGGCCATTCGGGAAACGCCGCATCATGTACGCCGCACCCTCGACGGCGCGCTTCGTGAGAAACAGGTGCGTCATGTGATCCGCGGCGAGCGCCGCGTCGACGAGCTCGTCCCGCCACGCTTCGGGGACCATCGCGTCCTGGTCGGCCCAGTCGGAGAGCGACGAGATGAAGTTGAACGGATAGACGCCCTGACGCTTCGCGGCCTCGTTCAGCTTCGCGAGCGTCTTCTTCCACGTCTTGAACTGCGTGCGCGGCTTGCCCTTGCCCCACTGCGAGCGGCCGCGGCGCGCGTCTTCTTCACGCTCGGCGTAGCACGGCACGCACTCCGGATCGACTTTGCCGCTCGGCAGCAGGTGCTTGGTGCAACCGCTCCACCCGTTCGTCGTGGAGCCGATGACCACCCGGCCATCCGGCAACCGCTGCACCGTCCATTCGATGCTCGTTTCGATGCTCATTCGTCGGTCTCCATTCGATGCGAATCATTCTACGTCACGACGAATGAACGTCAAGAAAAAAGACGGCGCCGGGTTCGCCGGCGCCGCCTCATCCCCGGGGTAGGGCTTCGCGTCAGTAGTCGCGGCGAAGGATGTCCCGCGCCCGCTTTTCGGCTTCCTCTCGCGTTCTGATCCCGCCGTCCGGGCGCCACTCGGCCAGCTCGGCCACCAGCGTGTCGTTCGTGGGGATTGCGATCGTATTGGCCTTCATGCGGTCAGCGAGCTCCTTAAACGCGTCACCGAGTTTGCGGAACGCCTCTATCGCCGCCTCGGTGCCCGTCACCAGAAAGTCGATGAAGACGCGCAGCGGCAACGCACTTCCGCTCGATGGTCAGAAGTTGACGAGGTTGAGCAGCTTCGGCAGATCGCCGGTCGCCTGTTCGAACTCCTCCATTTCGTCGACCACGGCCTGCTCGGACACCGCGTCGACCGCCGCCGCGTACGGCGTGATGACCGGCGTCTCGTTCGGACCGGGGTTGATGTCCACCATGACGTCGAACGCGTATTTGCGTTTGTCCCCGCGCGCGAACTGCACGAGCACCGGGAACGACTGCGGGATCTTCACGTCGACGCCGCCGGCGACTCCGGCAACCTCGATCTTGAAGTCGATCGTGGAGCCCTTCGTGCCGGCGTCGTTGAGCAGCGGTTCGGAGAGCATCTTCGCCTTCGTCGAAAGACGGAGCACGCGGAACGCCGCGGCGATCTCGGCGTACTGCGAGACGAACTGTGGCTTGTCCGCCGTGCCGGTGTCGATTCCGATGATGGGCCGCAGCGACTCGAGCCACGTGAGGAACTGCTTATGCGGCATTGCCTTGTCGAGACCGTCCGTCAGCGTCTTCCAGTGAATGCTCGGCTTGCGGATGTACGTGAACAGGTCGCGACGGTCATCCGTGTTCGGGATGAGCACCGCGCCGGTGTCGCTGAAAATGACGTTCATCTTCTCGCCCGTGGCGTTGTCGCGGCGGGCCGCCTCGGCGAGCACAAGATCGATGAACGATTCGATGTTCGACACCGTGTCGGCCTTCTTCACCCACGGGTCGACCGGGTCGTATTTCTGATCGCGGTCGTTGTAGAGGAACCGCCGACCGCTGCCGTCATCGAGCGTGATGAGAGCCTGCCGCTTCGCGGCGGTCGTGGTGTCCTGAATGTGCTGGATTGCGTCTTTGCTCAGGTCGGTCATTTCGATTTATCTCCTCCGCGCACAGTGCGGAACTGAGCGGTTTTCGGGATCGGTCGCTGCGAGGGGTCTTCTGCGAACACTTGGCCCTCGTCGTTGGCGAACAGCGGGATCGGGTTCGGCTTCGCGATCGGCAGCTTCGATTTCGCGGTCGGAAAGATGTCGAGCTGATTGCCGCTGCCGGGCTTGAACTTCAGCTCGAGCGTGATGGACGCCTCCTTGCCGTGATAGCGCGCCTCGGCGACGGCCTGGCGGTAGAGGTTGTCCAGTTGTTCGGCGAGCGAGAGCGTTTGCCCGCCTTCCTTCACGGTGATCGTCTGCGTGAGCAGCGTGAAGTCGATCGTCGGTAACGGTTCGTGTTCTTCGGCCATGTTTCTCCTTCGCTGACGTGGGGCGATTGTCGGGGTGGAAGGTGTGCGGGTGGTCGTTGAGCTCGAGCGGCGGTGCGCGTGCTTTCATCGGAGCCCCTTATCCACTTCGTCGAGCGCGTTCTTCACGTCGTCGACGCTGTAGGCGACGATCGCGATGCCGCCTTCTTTGTCGATGCGCTCGAGGAAACCACGTTGATCGTCGGTCGGCTTTTTGCCGACTCGTTTCGTTTCGATTGCGAGGAACCGGCCTTTGTAAGTGCCGATGATATCGCTGATGCCGTCGACGTGAGCGAACCGGATTTTCCGCGTCGGCTTGCGCCCGTAGCCGGGTCGATAGTGCGGGTTCTGTTGCTCCATCGCACCCTGATTCTGGCGCCAGGCGAACACGCCGCGGATGGCGAGGTACTGAAGGCACGCGGAGAGGATCGCCTTCTCCGGCACCTCGAGCTCGCGCAGTTCGGGCGGGAACTTCTTCTGCCGCCTCGCCGGCTTTGCCTTCGCCGCTTCCGCCGCTTCAGCGAGAGCTCGCGCCAGTTCGGCGCAGTCCGCACGGCCGCACGTAAGCGCCAGCGCCTCAGCGTCGCCACGCTGCAACGCGAGGAACACCTCGCGCTCGACGACGAACATGCGCTTGCACTCCGGGCACGGCGTGTTTATGCGAGCCACGCGCGCTCCCGCGTGTGATCGACGCGCACGGCTCGGTGCGGGCCCTTGCGCGAGGCCACCTTTTTCTGTTCGGCTGCTGCCACGGCCGCGCGCACATGCTCGGCCATGATGTCGAGAAACCAAGTCTGATCCACCTTGCGCAGCACGAACGCGCGCGGGTGCGTGAAGATGAACCGCACGACGTCGGCCTCGTGAATCACCCAGGGGAACCGCATGCCGTTGGCGATCTCCGACCGCTCAGCCTTCAGCCACTCCTTCGCGATCCACGTCTCGACCGTGTGGCCTGCTACGCCGAAGCACTGCGCGAGCTGCGCGGCGTTGTAGTCGCCGCTCTTGACCGCCACCTCGAGGCCCATGCGGCGCATCTTCTCCTCGACCTGAGACGGGCTCCGGTTTGCGCCCTTCACGGTGCTGTTGATCTGCTCGGCGATCCACTTCGCCGATCGCTTGCCGGCGTATTCGTCGAGTACCTTGCACTCGATCGCCGTCCACGGCGAAGCCGGCCGGGTCAGGCCGAGCGCGCGTGCACGACCGCGCAGGTATTCGACATGCCACCCGAGCTCCTTCGCCAGACGCTCGGCGCACCCCGTCTCATTCGGCACGAACTCGTCGCGGATCTTCTGCTCGATCGCCGGCGTGATGATGTACCGCCGCCGATTCACTGGTTTCCGGTTGCCAGGCTTGAAGCGGCACAGCTTGCAGAAGCGCCCACGCTTCACGAGCAGAACGGGCGTGCCGCAGTCGGCGCAATTCTTCAGGAGCATCCATGGCCGCGAGGGGTCGATTTCCACAGTGGCGACGGTCCCTTCCGTCTCCTGAGAAATAGATTCTTTCTCTCTTGTAGAGGTAGTAGTGGTTAGCATCCGTTGTGGAAAACCATTCGACGCCACGTATAACGCTGTGAAACTGCGGACGTTAGGCGGGCGGTGTAGCTGCGGAAAACTGCGCGGAAAAGATGCGGAGAGGAAAGAGGATTTACACAGGCTCGGGTCCGTTGAGCCTTTTTCAGCAGGTCGATCCGCAAGATTTCCACAGCGTTGCACGTGACGTCGAATGTCCTTTCGTCAATCGAATTTCGCGGCGATCAACGCCGCCGTTTTCTCCGCTTCGGCCGTACGCTCGTTTCGTAGCTGCTCGAGCTTCGTGCGGAGATCCATGGGTGAGGTCGCGGCGGGAGCTGCGGGAATCCAACTCCGACCACCACAGCGCGGGCAGCAGCCGTTGTGAACGACCTGCCGCCCGCAAGGAATGAACTCGCCGCCGGCGATCGGCGTGCCGTACTCGTCGAACTCCACGCCTGGCAGCGGCGCTCCGGTCTCGTCGCGATAGACCATCAGGCCATCGGGGCACTCGATCTGAAACCCGTTTGCTTCGGGCTCGTGCGCGGTCTCTCGATCGACGAGACGCAACGCGGCGGAGAGTAGCGACTTCATCTCGGCACCGCCCGAGCGAGACGCGCGCGTAGGCGTTGCATGGCGAGTGCGGACCCGGCGTTGGAGCACTTCCGGCAGCGGAAACGGAATCGCTGGCCGCCGTTCCGGTCACGTGCGATCGACACCTTCACGTTTTCGAAGGCATCGCCGATCCGATGTCGGCAGCCCGGCATCAGACGCCGGGAGCCGAAGTGCTCGCGGAGAATGAACAGCATCGCAGCGGTGTGCGCGCTCATGACGGGACCGCCTTTGTGCTCTTGCTGCGGATGCCGACGTCGAGACCGACATCGAGACCACTGGTCTCCTCTGCCGGGAACATCTCTTTTGAGTCGCGCGCCGCGCTGTCGATCCGCCCGAAGTTGTGATCCACCCAAGCCATCGGTCCCCAGTTGCCGCGCTCGGCCTCCGAGACGATGAATTTGAGCATGCGGAGCTTGTTCTCCGGACGCACGGCCTTCACCCGGTCGCACTTGTATGTTTTGGCGGCCGACGACGATGCCATGCGCGGGGCCGCCGGCGCAGCGACGTGCATGCGCTGCACGGGCGCGCTCGCGATCTCCTCCGCGATCGCACGGCCCTCAGCTTCGGTACGCGCGGCCACGTCCTCGGCGTCCTTCTTCACCTGGTCGACCACCTCCTTCGCTTCATCGAGCACGTTGTCGCGGCGCTGCTCGGCATCGCGGAGGACGGCCGCGGCCTCGTCTTTCTTCCCGGCGCGCTCGAGCTCGTCCGCACGCTGCAGCGCCTCTTCCTCGATCTTCCGGGCCAGTTCGGCGGCCACGCGCTTCTGGTCCTCGGCGCGACGCTCAGCTTCCTCACGTTCCTGCTGTGCGCGCTCCTCGGCTTCGCGCCGCGCGGCTTCGGCTTCCTGTCGGCGCCGGTCCTCGGCTTCGCGCCGCGCTTCGTCCTCGAGGCGCTTGCGCTCCTTCTCCGCCGCGATCTCCTGCTCGCGCAGATACGGCTTCATCACGCCGTCGCACGCCGTGACAACCTCCGTAGGCGCCGCGAGCATGAAGTTTTCCTCGGCCACTACGTCGAGCCATTCCTTGCGCTTGTCCGCTTTCGGCTCTTTGTAGATGCCCTGGATGGCGGTGATGACCTTCTTCGCGCGCGCACGGATGGCATCCGCCTTCGCGAGCTGTTCATCGTTCGTCACCACTAGCCCACGCGCTTCCGTGGTGACGGCGACGATTTCCTGCCGCAACTCCTCCGGCGTTTCGATGATGGTGGCCTGCACAACATCTTGTGCAGTGTCGGAACCGTCCATATGTCCACTCCCTTCGTTTGTCGGTGATGCTCGCATTCTACGCTATGACGAATGCGGAACGCAACCATGTTAGGCACCAGTTAGGCACCAATTACGCCGCCTCCGCCCACACCTCGGCAGGTTTCAGGGTGCCGAGTTCCAGCCGCGTGTTCACGACGCCGACCGCGTCGAGGAAGCGCCGCTCGTCGCGCGCGGCCTCGCGCATCGGATACTCACGGACCTTGTAGTTGCCATCCGGCAGGAGCTTCACGCAGTAGCGGTGAGCGACGAGCTCCTTCGACATCTCCCACCACGCCAGCTTGTACGCGGCGAGCTGGATGCCGTACGCGTCGATCAGATCGCCGAGCTTCCAGTCAAACACACAGAGCGATCGGCGCTTCCGCACGAATCCGAAGGCGTCGGCCTTACCGGCGAATCCGATCTTCGCCGCCACCAGGATCGCCTCCGGGTGGATGATCTCGATGTCGTTTTCCAGCACGAACTTCTCGGCGGCGTCGACGTACGGAATCAGGTTCATGGCGCCGCGCTCGGCGGCGGCCTCGAGGTGCGCGCGGTCGAGATCACCCTCCATCGCGTAGTGCACGGCGCTGTGCGCGTCCTTTCCGCGGTCACGATAGATCGGGTCGATGTTGCTGAAGTCGTAGTAGCCGACGAGGTTCAGCACCTTCGTCACGCCGAGCAGCCGGCGGCCGTTCAGCGTGTAGAGGTGCTTCTCTTCATCGAACGTAACGCCGACGTCCAAGGCGTGACGTTCGGCGCGAGTGAGGGGGCGGGGCTGCTGTTCCCATGGCCGGACAACCATGGCGGCCATTCTACACTATGACGAATGACGGCGGCCGATGTGGATGACGTTCCGTGCATGAGGGCTCAAGGAACTCTGTGGCGTCGGATAGGAGGAGAACGAACCGCCGCCGCCGGCGATCGCCTCGACCAGCGCGTCGAGATCGTCATCGGACATCTCCGCGTCCTCAACCTCTCGCGTCTGCGCGATCGCGGCGAAGAAGTCGGCGAGCGTCGATCCGCATGCCACGACGATCGCCTCGAGCTGCCAGAGCTTCAGGGACTTCAGGCGCTTCCCCGATTCGTAGCTGCTCAGGGTTTTCTCGCCGACGCCGCACGCATCGGCGAGCCCCTTCTGCGTCAGACCGATGCTCATGCGCAGAGCAATCAGGCCGGTGCGGATCGCTTCCCAGTTCAGAGCCATGGCGCGGACGAACGGGGCATGCGTGAGATACGAATCGATCCGCGCGTCGGCTTGTATGGCACTGGGTCGACTCGCCGCGGGTTGCGCAACTCGACGTGCCAGTGGCCGTCCTCCTCGCGTGCATCGACGCAGTCGACCACGTCGACGACGCCGACGATGAACCCGCGGCTCTGCAGGTCGATCTTGATGTCGTGCGTGGCGCCGTAGACGATGTCGTCGGCGTCAGGATCGCCGTGGCTGTTGTAGAGCACGAGAGGGCCGCGGTACGACCAATTGAAATGGAGCGTCTTGAACGTTCGGATGCCGCGGAGAATGGCCTCGTTCCACGGAACGATGTTCGCCATGACGGGGACGGTGTCCTGTTGCTTCATTGAGAGCGGTCCTCCTCGGCGTCGGCCTTCGGAAACGGCGGATGAAGGATGAGGGTCAGCTCGAGCGGCGCGCCGCCCTCGGGATTGTCAGCCGGCAGCCGGAGGAGCGGGTGATCTCCGCTCACCGACTCGCCGACCATCGTGACGAAGGCGTCGAACACCCGCCCGCGGCCACCACGATCGCGCAGGAGCTCGGCGGTGGGGATGCGCGCGACTTTGATGATGTGCGGTAGAGGGAACGCATTCGCGGCCGCCTGGCGCTGATCGGTGAGCGCCTGTGCCGCGGCCTCGAGCGCCACGCGCGCGTCGTCCATCACCTCGTCGTAGAGCGATCCGCCCGTCGCTGCGCCTTGCAGGCCCTTCAGAATGTCGAGCACGTTGCTGACGGGCGGCGCTCCGCGCCGCCCCGCGCGCGCGTTGGCGATGGCGGCCGCCGCGGCTCTGATCTGTTCATCGGTGAACTGCATCGGTCTCCTCCTTCATCTCGCAGCAGCTCCGCCCGTGCGCATCATCTTCGCGTGCGGGCGGCAGTAGTCGATGTTCGCGCCGCCGCGCTGCGCGCAGCGATCACACATCGGGATATCGCACGTGCCGGCCTTGCCGTTCCGCTCGACCGGGTAGTCGCAGAGCTTCGTGTGGGGCGCATTGCAATACTTGCAGGGCGTGGTCGTGCGGCGGTTGCAAACGATCGTGTGGAGCTTCGGTGCGTCATCCTCGACGCGCGTCCACGTCGCGCCGCTCGGAAACGTCACGGATTCTTTGAGCTCGAGCGCGAGCACCTTCTGGACATTGGCGCCGTCCGGCCCGTTGAGCGACGGCAGAATCTCGTCCTCATGAACGACGCGGCGGTGCGAGCCGTTGACGTACTGGAACGCTTTCACGGGTGGCCTCCTTACGAAAAGTCGTGATGCCGGTCGGGATCATGGCCGGGCGTCTTCACCCGGCACGCCGCGCACAGTTCCTCGGGACCGTGGTAGATGTCGTCCCACGGGCGTCCGCACGGTTCCGCCTGGCCGTCGATCGACACGTTGCAAAGCGCGACACCGATGTCGGGAGTGCAGAGGCGGCGCAGCACCGCGGCGTGGATGGCGCAGACGCGGACGCGCACGGCCCACACTCGGTTCACCGGCACGAAGAAGTGAACGCCGGCGTTCCGGCTCGCCGAGGAGAGCTTGCACCCGACGACGTTGTTCGTGCCGTTGAGGAGCGGGAAGAAGAACTCGCAGACATCGGGATCGCCCGGAATGCGCACGGGCGGCACCATCCACTCCTCCGACCACGTGAACGGCAGCACGGTCGTCTGCATGCCGCGGACGTATTCGCCGCTTTCTTCGGTCAGGATGTTCGTCAGTTCCACACTTCCTCCTCGCTGTCGAGGTTCGCGCGAACGATTGCTGCAGCGACGTGCGGGCACACGCTGTTTCCGATGCGCGCGACCTGCTGAGACTTCGTGCCGATGAGCTGGTAGGTGTCGGGGAAGCCCTGCGCGCGCGCCAGCTCGCGCGGCTGAAGCATGCGCATGGCGATGTCGTAGAGGATGAACGTCTCGCCCTCGATCGTGACCGTGACGTACGGCCGGTCGTCGTCGATCACATCGAACTTGCGGAGGAACGCGGCGACGAGCGCGAAACGGTCGACGGTCGGGATGGTGTGCAGCGGTTCATCGGCCGCTTGGCCGTGTTCGTCGGAGCCGTAATACTTCGCGAGATGCACCGCGGCCACGCCGTGATGCCCGCCGCCGCGGTTGCCGCCGCTCGTCACTGTGTGCAACGGCTCGTCGATGGGCGCTCCGGCTTCGGACGTCCCGTTGAACTTCGTCACGTGGATCGCCGCCGCGAGCTCCGCGGCCTCGATCTCCTGCAGCCGCACGTACTCGCGGAGGCCGTCCGCGTTGACGCAGTAGCCGGTCGGGACGTGCCACCGCGTCTCCCCGTCGTCGTCGGGGCACGGCTCGACGCCGAGCATGTGCGTGGCGATGACGCCCTGGTGTCCCATGCCGCCAGCGGTGACGGTCGGAACCGGCGCGTCGGCCGCCGCGCCGATCGACTGCCCGTTGTGCGTGACGACGTGCGCGGTGACGACGCCGAGACCGTGGGCGGCGCCGGCGGGCCGCTTCGATCCGTCGCCGGCGGTGATCGTCGGCACCGGCTGATCGATCGGCTGCCCGACGCTGCCCGTGTTGAACTTCGTCAGGTGCGCCAGGCCGAGCGACATGGTCTCGCGCGCGCAGACGGTCGGCATTACCTCCGTCAGATCGCGGGCGTTCATGCCGGTGTTGTTGCGGACGAGGAACGCCGCGACGTCCTCCTCGCGGGCGAGTAGCGTGTCGACGAGGCCATGCTTCACGCCGCCGGCGACGACGGTGCCGAGCGGTTCGTGCAGGTCGAGCACGCGCGGCGACTGCCCCTCCCGCTCGCCGTAGCTCGTCTGGATGAGCGTCGGCGCGACGAGCGCGAAGTCGTTCGATCCGGTAACGGTCGGCACGGGCTCGTCGATCTCGTGCGCGCCCTTGCCCCACCGCTTCGATCCGTTCGGACCTTCTTCGCCGTGCGCCGTCCGGGTCAGCACCGGCGCGATCAATGCCTTCTCGCCGCGGTGCGCGGCCGTGATCGTTTTGAACGGCTCGTCGGCGGGCTCGATGCGGCCGCCATGCGTGACGTTGAGGAGCTGCGGAGCGACGAGCGCCTTCCCGTCCTTCCCGACGACCGTCCCGACCGGCTGATCCACCGGCCAGCTCGGGCCGCCGGCGCGGTCCCACCCGTGCGAGTGCGCCGGCGTGAGCATGGGGGCCACGGCGAAGTGCCGGTTTCCCGTCGTGATCGCGCCGAGCGGTTCCTCCACCGAGTGCGGCGCGTTGTTTGTGTTGTTGCTCATCAGCGTCGGCGTGACGACTGCAAAGCGGTTCTCCGTCGTCTGCGTCGCGAGCGGGTCGCCGACGTCGTGCACACGCGGCGTCTCATCGGGGCGCCTGGCGCTGTGGTACGGGACGAGGAACGGCTTCGGGTTGTTCAGGACGAAGCGCCGGATCCCCTCTGCGATGCGCCGCTGCGTCGCCTCGGCCAGAGGGCGTTTCACGCCGTACGCGCGCGCCTCCTCGGCGGTGAGGAAGATGGAAACGCCGAGGTCCGCCCAGTTGATGCAGTCCGCGGCCGTGAGCTCGGGCTTGTACGCTTTGGGGCCGTGCGTCGGCAGCGGCCACCGCGGACGCTCGCCATCGCGGCGGCCGACGACGTAGAGACGCTTCCTCGAGGTCGGCGCGCCGAAGTAGCTCGCGCGCAGCGTGCGCCACTCGATCTCATACCCGAGGCCGGCCTGGCACTTCGCCACGATCGCGGCGTAGCGGTCGAGCGGCATGCGGGGATAGTCGGACGTTGCGACCGCGATGCAGGCCGCGCAGTTCCGCCGGCGGCGCAGCACGTGGCGCTTGCACGGCTCCGGAGGATCGCCGACGAGCGCGAAGTGCATGTCCTCATACGCCGGATGCCCCGCCTCGAGGCCGGTGGTGAGGCAGGCCACGAACGCGCGGAACGTCTCGCCGGCGCGCGCTTTGATCGGCGTGCCGAAGTGGCAGCCCTTCCGGTACGTCGGGCACGACTCGTCCACCTTGCCGCGGCATCCGCCGCTGTGGGTGTCGTGCAGCGGGCCCCAAGTGATGAACTCCTCGACGTTTTCGAGCGAAAGGATGCGCGGCGAGACTTCGGCCGCCCACCGAACGATCGCCCAGGCGAGGCCGCGAATCTTCTTCGACTTCGGCACCGAGCCCTTGGCCCGGCTGAAGTGCGTGCAGTCAGGACTGCCGTGCAGCACCCCGACGAGGCGCCCGCGAACCGCGAGCAGAGGATCGACGTGAAAGACATCCTCGAGGAAGTGTTCGGACTCGGGGTGATTGAGCGTGTGCATCGCGATCGCGTTGGCGTCGTGATTCACCGCGACCGCCGGCGGCATGCCGACCGCCCACTGATAGCCTTCCGAGTACCCGCCTCCGCCGGCGAACAGGTCGACGCCGATCTCGCCCGGGCGAAGTCTCGATCGATGCAGGCCGAGGATGCGGAGTTGCTGCGCCTCGGTTTCCCACGGGAGCTGTGCGGCTGCCGTCATTGCGCACCGCCAGCCACGGCGAAGCCTGCCGCGTTCTTCGCTTCGTTGCGTGCTGTCATCTCGGCAAGCGGCTTCGCCATCACTCGGCGAATCTCGCGCACCTCCTCGACGTCGGCGTCGACGCCGCACGCTTCGGCCAGCGCGAGCAGCGTGACGCCCACGCCGCCGAGCTCCTTCGTGATGTCCCCGCACGGCCGCGCATAGACGAAGTCGACGAGGCGGTGCGCCATGTCCGGATCGACGCCGGCGGCCTGACACGCTTCCAGCACCTCCTCCAGCAGCCGAACGGCACGCTGAGGAACGGACGCCGCGTGGCCGGCACCGAATGCCTGCACGCACCACGCGGCGATCTCGCGCTGCCTGTGAAGACGGTCGAGGACAACGACCGCCGTCAAGCGATCACCTCGGCGTTCCACTGGTGATTCGCGTCCGGTAGGAACGTCATCGTCGAGACGGTGTCGTACGAGGCGTTCCGCTGACCGTCGAACCATGGCGCGGTTACGTCGTTGTCGTAGCGCACGAGCCACCCACCGGGCACCTCGGCGCGGTACATGCTGCCGTGGTTGTTCGCGATCTTTTCCCACTTCACAGGTTCGGTCATTTCTGCTCACGCTCCGTTTCCTCACGCAACGCTGCCGCGGCGTCGTCGAGCAGCGAGGGATCTTCGCAGGGCGGGCAGAACAGCCCCGTGTAGCGGCCATGTCCCGGCTTCGGGCACAGTGTGCCGATCATCACGCTTTCGACGGCCTTGCGATCGCCGGTCGCCGGAATGTCCTCATCGTCGCCAGCGCCAGGCGCACACATCGCGCATCCTTCGCCAGCGCACTCGCCGCAGACCGGTTTCGACGTGGCGATCTCCGCGTCTGCGCGTCGGCCAGCGTCGCGCGCCTGCTCGACAATCTCCGGCGACGGCGCGGGCCCCATGGCCTTCACGATTTCGGCATCGTTGAGCGTGCGCATCTCGGTTGCCGCGGGCTCCTCGGCTACCTGCACGTTCGCCTGCGCGCCCATCTCCCACTCGTCCCACCGGCACGCCTTGCAGCCGGCCTGCGTGCACGGGACGGCGCCTTCGCCCTCGTGCACGGACTGCCACTCGTCTCGGCGCGCGGGCGGCCATTTCGCCACTTCCTGCGCGTGCTTCGCGTCGGAGGTACGTCTCGGTGCGATCGTCGGGACCGCGAGCTCGCCGGCGGCGATGCGTCGGCACAGTTCGTAGCTCTCGTGATTCTTCAGGTCGCGGAACGAGCGCGAGGCGCGGTCGATCCCCCACGCCTTCGTCGTCAGCTTCTCGAGGGCGTCGGCGAGCTGCGCGGCATCCTCGCCGACCACGGGGACGAACAGCTTCACGAGCGCAGCCGTCCACGAACGGGAACCGGACGGCGGCACGGGCACGCCGCCAGCGGCGGGGCGTTTCTTCCACTTGTCCTTCGACGTGACGGCGGGATCTTCGAACGCGTATTTCGCCACCCACTCGGCGGCGAAGATCGGATCGCGCAGGTTCCGGCCGATGCCCAGGCGCTTCGCGAGGCGGTTGATGGCGTACGACTCCGCGGCCTCGACGGCGTCGCTGAAGTTCATCTCCGGGTTGTTGCTGAAGTAGACGCCGGCGCCGGATACGTCGCGAATGTACTGCCCCAAGGCGTACGCCTTCCACGTCTGGTAATAGGTGATGATTTCGTATTCCGCGGTGGTGCCGCGCTTCATCACCTTCCGCTCGGTAATCGACCGTCCCGGCAGCAGCCCCCATCCACCGATCCCGAACACCTCGTCGAAGATTTCCGAGGCGAAGCGGTTGCTCAGGTAGATTTGCCCGTTCGGTTTTATGTCGATCATTTCGTCAGGGATATTGCGAAACAATCGGAGGGCGTCCAGCACCTCTTTTGGGAACGGTGTGGCGATCTTGAAATGCGGCGAGACCGTCACCTCGTGACCGGTCGTCTCGGGCACCTCCGGCATGAGGCCGAGCTTTGCGTCGATCTCGGCATCCATGTCCGGTTCGATGTGCCGCACGGGCTGTGCGTTGCGCACTGCGGGAACGCTCGCGCTGCTCGGCACGTCGATCACCGGCGCGCCGCCCGTGCGCGGCTTCGTGTCGGTATTTTCCATGTGATTCCTCCGGCGGACGATTCTACGCTATGACGAATGATCCTGCAACGCTTCGCCGTCCGTTTCGGCGGTGGAGCTCGAGTCGGAACGGGCTTCCTCCTCGGCGCCGAGGACAGCGATGGTGCGGCACTTCGGGCACGTGACGAACTTCAGGAACTCGTTCACCGAGAAGCGGCCCTCGCGCTTCGTCAGGTTGAACGTGCGGCCACACGCGACAGCGGCGAAGCGCCTCTGCCCGAGCGGCGGCCTGACGTTGAGCCAATGGATGAACGGCCCGTCGCCGATGTCGCCCACCAGCGCCTCGTGCACGAAGTCGACGAGCACGCGCGTGAGCTCGCGGATTCGATCGTCATCCGCATCGGGCCCGAGAAATTGAAGCGCGCGGACCTGCGCGCGGCGCCGCAGCTCGTCGCTCATCGGCCACCCTGCCGCGGTAGCCCGGCCAGGATCGCGGCGCGGGCCCTCATCTGCTGTGCTGGCGCGACATCGGCGACAGTTTGCGGCCACAGGTATAGGGACAGGCGGTGCAGCAAGCGGCGGATGGTGTTGCGTTTCGGTGATACCATCAGAGTCCTCCTCTTCCTCACTGATCGCGGTACGTTTGTCGGGCGTCACGAGGGGTCGGCATCGGGCGCCGGCCCCTCACTCGTTTCACGCGGTCTGCATGTCCTCGCCGGAGCACGCGAACGCCACCCGCGGGCCGTCGTCGATCGGCAGCAGAACGTCCGTGCCGCATGAGCGGTGAACCGGATCCGCCGTTGCGATCGCGTGGGCCTGGTCGAGCGGCATCCCTTCCAAACGCTCGAGGATGCGCTGCAGCCGGCGGTAGCCCTGCTGATCGGACGTGCGCGCGGTCTCGTTCACTGTGGCGGTGAGATGCTGCCGTCCCCATGAGGCCATCCACCCGTCCGCGGCCAAGTACGGCCGGAACGCGCGGTGGAGATAGGCCATCTGCACGAGGTTCATGGGCGTGAGCAACGGCCAGATATCGAAGTAGATGGCGTCGAACGTCTCGCCGTCGCGTGGCCGCCACGTGAGGATGTCGCCGCGGGCAATGCTCAGCTTCGGATGCTCATAGTGCGGCGCGATGAGGCCGATGACGTCGGGCACCTTCTCGACGATCAGCACGGATTCGACGTCGTCGTCCTCGAGGAGTGGCGGGAGCACCATCCCGAGGCCAAGGCCGGCGATGAGCACGCGGCCGCGCGCATTCTGTGCGAGCTCCAAACACGAGGAGCGTTCGAAGCCGATGTCCGTCATGAAACAACGGCCGCCGATCGTGAGCGCGACGCTTTCGCCCTCCTCCACCGGGAGGATCGTTTTCGCGCGCGCCCGTTCCGCGTCCTCGGCGGAGAGCGTCTGGTGGATCACCGCGGCGATGCCGCGTGTGCCGGGTTGAATGCGGGGAAACACCCGCGGATAGTCCTCGATCGCCTTCAAAACGGAACCTCCTCCTCGTCGTCGGTTTCGCGCGGCGGCCAAGGGCGCACGCCGGCGATCATCAGTCCGTGCTCATATCCGTGGTGCTCGATGAGGCGACGCAGCATGTTCAGATCGTGGTCGATCGGACACTGCGCGCGCAGCCACTCGTGCCAGTGCTCGTCCCGGTGCGCGTCGATCTCCCCTTCGTCACGCGGATCGAAAGCGGCGCCGCAGTCATTGCAGACGTGCGGCGGTGGCTCGGCGAGCAAGTAGTACTCGTTTTCGTCGATCACGCTTCCGCCTTCAATGGCCGCGAGACGTGCGCGGAGATCGTCACGTGGAGGCAACGGTTCCCCGCATGCACGATGAACGTCGCGGGGTCGGGCCACGCCTCAAGCGTTACGCCCTCCACGCGGACGTCGCCGTCAGGCGTGATGACGATGCTGCGGTAGGTCGGCGCAGCATCTCCGCGGCGACTGCACTTGCAGTCGGCTCCCTGGTGGCAGTTGATGGCTTCGTTTGCGTGCTCGTTCATCACTCGGCTCCGTCGTACCCGATCACCGCGGCGCGCCGCTCGCGCACAAAGAACAGTGTCCACGCATGGCAGTTCTCCGGCGTGTGCATGCTCCTCCAGCTCCAATGCGGCGCGTACGGCGCGAGCGTGCTGTTGCGGCTCATGTAGGTCACGGCGTCGCGCGAGCGTCCGCCGAGCGTCGTCTTCACGACGATCTGCCCGCACGACTCGCAGTAACGTTCGTTGAGGCCGGGCGTCGGCGTGAACTGCTCGATGTCGCCCTGTTCGTGCATGAAGGCTGTGAACTCGGCCTCGTCGAGCATGTCGGCCATGAGCCACATCGGGCGGTAGCCGCAAGGCGTCCACATCGTCTGCGGGATGACGAACGTGGGGCGGCGATTCTCATCCGCTGCGCGCTGCGCGCTCGCGGCGGCCGACTGATACGACGCGCAGATCCAGCGGTAGCGCGGGAGAGCGGTGGTCGGCTCGATGCGGATGAGATCGGGGGAGATGATCGTCACGTCGGTTTGCATACCGGCAATGTAATGCTTACCGGTTAGCATGTCAAGCGTTCGGATCGTCGTTTCCATGGGCACCATTCTACGCTATGACGAATTATCCGGGCAACGGGCGCGGTTCTACATGGTGTCGAATGTGCGTGTCACGTCGGCTATACTCTGCGCCGAGATGAAGCGCAGCGAGGAGACAACGATGACGGCAATTGATGCCACCGCGCACGCCACGCCATCCCGACGTCGAGCGGTTCGCCACGTGAACACGATCGACGGCCCGGAACTGAAGCGGCGCCGCGAAGCCCTGCCGTGCACGTGCGGCGAGCACGAGCACATGACGCAGAAGGAGCTCGGCGAACTGCTCGGGCCTCCGGGGAAGCCGATCCCGCTGGCGACGATCTCGCGGTGGGAGCTCGGCGGGACGATCGAACACCCCGGCACGCTCGCCCGCGCCATGACGCAGCTCGAGAGCGAGTTCGCGCAGAAGAAGCGCGCTCGCGTGGCACGCCGCCGCGCGTAGCGCACCTCCCCTCCTACAACTGCGGCTCCACGGTGAGGTTCTTCGTCGCCGTGCCGCCCGCCGGGTCGTCGGCCTCGATCGGCGCCGGGTTCGTGATCGCCACCGTGACCGTGCCCTCGGTCAGCACCGCCGCCGGCGGCACCTGAATCGTGAGGCGCTGCGAAGTCACCCACGTGACGGTCGGCGTGTAGTTGGCCGCGTTCGCGTCCGTCAGGATGCACGTCGCCGCCTGCGAGAAGTTGTGTCCGACGATCTGCAGCGTGAATTCCGCGCTCCCGACCGTGACCGACGCCGGCGTAATCGACGAGATGGACGGGCCCACCGAGAGGATCGGGGCCTCGAGCTCCACGGCGAACATGAACACGAAGCCGACGTTCAGGCCGGTCGTGGTCGTCGGCCACGCGCCGCCGTCTTCCTTGCGGATGATGATCGCGGTGCCGGCGGTCTCGAGATGCAGGAGGTGCTTCGTCCCTGCGGGCGTCGTGGAGTCACGCCAGTAGCCGACGCCGTACTGCGTGCGCGCGGATTTGAGCCCGAGAGGGATGGAGACGTAGAGCTCCACCGGCGCGTTCGTCGTGATCGTCGAGTCGCGCACGTCGACCGACACCCACATGGTCTCACCGATCATCATGTAGCTGTAGTCGATCATGTCGGCGCCGCCGCCGAGGTTCCACGTCGCGTCCGAGTCGCCCGTGAACTTCGAAGCGTGATACGGCTCGTTCACCCACTCGCCGAGGCCGAAGCCACGGCCGCGCTCGAAGAAGCCGAGCAGCGCGGTGATGGTGTTCCGCGTGATGAACTCCGCCGCCGTCAGGTTCGTGAAGTCGGCCGCCTCGCCCACCGTTCCGGACGGGCCGATCCGCACTTGGGGCTTCGTGTTCGACACGAACTCCCACACGCCCTCCTCGGGCGAGTGCCATCCGGTTTTCGTTTCGTTCGGCCCGATCGTCATGGCCGGCGCCTCGACGCTGCCCGCGGCGAACGCGCGCACGGCCTGCGCGTTGTGCGAGACCGTCTCGCTGTGCGCGCGCGGATTCACGCGGGCGATGCCGCCAGGCGCGAGCGCGACGTCGGCCGCCGGAATGGTGGCGTCGACGCGCGTGGGCGAGACGTAGGTGGTCGTTTTTGCCGTGCCGTTGATGGCGGCCGAGCTGGTCGGGATGAAGTTCCTCCCCAAAATCGTCAGGAGGAACTGCGCGATCCCGCGCACGACCTGATCCGGCGACAGCGAGTCGATCTCCGGAATGGGGTTCGTCGGCGAGAGGACGGCGAAGGCCACCGCGTTCGACGTGCCGCCGCCGGGCGTCGTGTTGAAGACGGTGATGGAGAGGATGCCGACCGTGGCCGCGAGCGCGGCCGTCATCGTGGCCGTGAGCGTCGACGAGTTGACGAACGTGGTGGTGAGGTTCGTGCCGTTGGCCCGGACGACCGATCCCGCGTAGAAGCCGGCGCCGGTGATCGTGATCGTGGTATCCGCGGCGCCCACCACCACCGTCGACGGCGAAACGTTGATGATCGACGGGACCGGATTGCCCGTCTGAACCTTCAGGACAGACGAGACGGTACCGCCGCCGGGTGTGGGGTTCGTGACGGCCACGATGACGTTCCCGGCGTTGATGAGCGCCGTGTTCGGCACCAGCACCGTGATCTTCGTCGAGTTCACGAAGGTCACGGTCGGGTTGTAGACCTGGCCGATCGCGTCGGTGAGCTTCACCGTCGTCGTCGCGAGGAAGTGCAGGCCGTTGATCGTCAGCGTGAACTGCGCGCCGCCGGTGGCGGCCGATGCCGGCGACAGACCCGTGATCTCCGGGGGCTGATTTACCGCGTTGACGACGAAGCCCTGCGAGCCCGAGAGGCCACCGCCCGGAGGCGGATTGAACACTTGGACGATGTACGTGCCGGCGACGGCCATGTCGCTCTGAAGGAGCTGCGCCTTCAACTGCGTCGCGCTGACGTACGTGGTGACGCGGTCCCCACCCT
Organism: Gemmatimonadaceae bacterium; assembly: GCA_036392515.1. Classification (GTDB taxonomy): domain Bacteria; phylum Gemmatimonadota; class Gemmatimonadetes; order Gemmatimonadales; family Gemmatimonadaceae; genus JABFXC01. Next base: position 64,563 of record DASVXU010000192.1, read on the forward strand.
CCCACCGCACGACCGACGACGGAAGGAAGTTCGTGCCCGTGATCGTGATGAGCGGCGCTACCTCGCCGGCGTTGCGGTTCGACGGCGACATGCTCGAGACGGTCGGAACGGGGTTCACCGCGCCGACGAAGAACGGCGCCGGCGCCGACGTACCGCCGCCGGGCCCCGTGTTGACGACCGTGATGGAGAGCGTGCCCGAGGCCGTGACGTCGTTCGCGTTCACGGCCATCTGCAGTTGCGTCGCGCTCATGAACGTCGTCGTGCGCGCCGATCCGTTGAGGAACGCCGATGAGACGCCCGAGCGGAAGCCCGTGCCGTTGATCGTCAGCGTGAAGGCGCCGGATCCCGCATTCACGTTCGTCGGCGAAAGCGAGGTGATGGCGGGCGTCGGGTTGACGACGTTGAGCGGCGGGCACGCCGCGGTACCACCGCCGGGGGTCGGGTTCACTACCGAGAGCGACAGCGTCGCGATCGCGGTGAGGTTCGCCGCCGGCACGACGGCCGTGACGCGCGTCGAGTTGACGAAGGTCGTCGCGAGGGTCGCGGCGCCGATCTTCACCAGCGTCCCGGTCCCGAAGCCGGTCCCGTTAATGGCGACGGTCGTGTCGGGCGAGCCGATGACGATGTTCGCCGAATCGAACGAGCTGACGGTCGGGACGGGGTAGTTGATCGTGAGCGTGCGCGCGGCGCTCGTGCCGCCGCCAGGCGCCGCGGTGACGACGGTGATGGAGAGCGTTCCGCCGGTGGAGAGGTCCGCCGCGGTGATGATGATCTGAAGCGACGTCGAACTCACGAACGTCGTCGCGCGCGCAGCGCCGTTCACCGCCCCCGAGCTGGCGCCGTTGATGAAGCCCGAACCGGTGAGAGTGAGCGTGAACGCCGCGTCGCCGACCGTTTTGGTGGTGACGTTGATGCTCGTCAGCACCGGCACGCCGTTCGCCGCTTGGAACGAGCGCGTGGCCGAGGTGCCCCCGTTCGCGCCGTTGTTCGTGACTTTGACGTCGTACGTCCCGGGCGTCGGGATCATTGCCGGCGTCAGGTTGACCTGAATTCGCGAGGTGCTGTCCCAGTCGGACGCCACGACGACGCCCTCGAGACGCACGGTGTGATCGGGCGCGAAGCCGCTTCCGCGCAGAGTGATCGTCGTCGAGCTCGCGACCGGCACCGACGACGGGTCGATCGAATTCAGGACCGGGACGCCGCCGGTGACGTTGAACGTCTTGGAATTCGACAGCCCGCCGGCGGGCGATCCATTGAATGCCGCAATGGTGAAGGAGCCGGGCTGCGCGAGCATCGCCTGCGTCGCGACGAACGTGCACTCGAAACCACCGTTGTCGATGACCGTGGTGGGCTGATCGACGCCGTTCCACCGAATGACCGTCTTCCCGGTGCCACCGACGAACCGGCTGCCGCGGACGCTGATGGTCACGGGGCCAGTTCCGGCCGTGGCAGTGGTCGGCGAAATCTCGGTGATGATCGGGGCCGGGTTGTTGATCGTGAACGCCACGATGTTCGGCGCCTGGTCGTTGCGCGCGGTGCCGCCGCCGGGCGCCGGGTTGATGACACCGATGACCGGGGATCCGGCGCTCGCAAGGTCCGTCTGTCGGATCGACACCTGAAGCTGCGTCGCGCTCACGACCACCGTGTCGCGGTAGGAGCCATTCCACGCAGCTCGCGTGTCCGCGTTGTAGCCGGTGCCGGTGATCGTCAGCGTGAAATCGGCGTCGCCGCACGTCTTCACGTTCGGCGAAAACGCGCTGATGGTCGGCAGCGGGTTGTTCTTCGTGATCGTGCGACCTTCCGACTCGCCGACGCCGGAGATGAAGACGGTCACGGCGTGCGTGCCGCCCGGGCCGCTGAAGCTGTACGCGCTCGAGCTCTGAAGCTGCGTCGAGCTCACAAACGTCGTTCCGATCGCCACACCGTCGACGCGGATGACGCTCGACGCGGTGAAGTTGCTACCGTTGCAGACGATCGTGGCGGATGCGGGGCTCGTCACCGAGGTCGGCGTGACACTGGTCAGCACCGGCAGGTTCGCGGTGACGGTGAACGTCACGGCGTTCGACTGCTCGCCGTCCTCCATCTCGACGCGGACGTTGTAGCTGCCGGGCGTCGCAACCTCGGATGCCGGGATGGTCGCGCTACAGCTCGTGCCGGTGCGGGTCGAGGGGTCGACCGGGTAGTAGGTGCCGTCGAAGATGATCCCGTCGACGCGGATGAAGGTCCATCCGCCGTCCGGCAGCGGGTTGTCGAAATCCTTGCGGATGAAACCCGAGCCCTGGCAGGTGAGCACGAACGAGCCCGAGCCCTGGGGCTTGCTGTTCGGCGTGATGCTGCTGATGGTCGGCGGCATTTCTAGAAATCCTCTCTACGTCGGCAGCGGCGACGGATCGACGCCGAGGATGGTGAAGTTCACGGGGGCGGACGTGCCGCCGCCAGGCGCGGGGTTCGTGACCGTCACGGGCACAACGCTGCTCGAGGCGTTCAGATTCAGCGGCATCCAGAGGTCGGTGCCGTCGTACATGATCGAACGCGGCGAGGACGGCATCGGGTCGTGCGCGGTCGGCCGCAGCGTCGCGGTGTTCACGCGCGTGACCTGGCGCGCCTGGGCCTCCGTCACCCACACGTAGCCGTCGACGTACGAGGCATCGGTGGGGCCCGTGCGCGTGCCGAGCGGGATGGTCGCGATGACCGAATTCGTCACTGGGTCGATCAGCGTGAGCGAAGAGTCGGCGTAGTTGCACACCCACAGGCGCGAGCCGTCGTAAGTGATGCCGAACGGTCCCTGTCCGACCGGGATGGTGGCGATGACCGCAGAGCCGAAGATGACGCTGACCGTGTTATCGAGATAGTTCGCGACGTACCGGCGCGCTTCGCCGTTGACGTCGACGACGTACATGAAACACGGCTTCCGTCCGACGTTGATGACCGTGCCCGTCACCGACAGGCCCACGGGGTCGATGATCTTCACGCGGTTCGTCTTGTGGCAGCTCACGACGATGCGCCGCTCGCCCGTGCTGTTGGTGTAGGCGATCAGCCCGAGAGGCCCGTCGCCGGCGGCGAGGCTCAGAGTGCCGACGCTCGAGCCGTCCGTGTTCATGTACGTCACGGTGTCGGAGCCATAGTTCGCCACCCAAATGCGGCCGCTCTCGTAGAGGATGCCGTACGGCTTCGAGCCGACGTTCACCGTCAGATCCACCGTTCCGGTCGATCGCTTGATCCGCTGAACGTTCCCGCCGTTGTGATTCGCCACCCACACCGCGGAGCCGTCGAACGTGACGTCGCGCGGATCGAAGCCGACCGTGTACGCCGCGGTGCCGTTCTGTTTGATCGTCCACGAAATCGGGATGCCCGGCGACTTGTCGCCGAACGAGTTGACGACCTTCACGATGATCGAAAACACCTGATCGTTCGCGTAGCCGTCGCCGTGGATGAACGCTTTGAGGTCGATCGGCGCGCCGGTCGAGACGGTCGACGCGGGCACCGATGCGATACGCGGCGGCACGACGGGGTTCCCGAAGTTGTCGAAAACCTCGATGTGGTCGATGCCGACGTACGGCGGCAGCGTGCACGTGATGGTGCCGCGGCGCTCGTGCGTGTCGAACGGCGCGGCCAGGTTCAGGACGTCCGGCACGATGGGGCCGAGGAGCTGCGGCGTGATCGGGCCGAGCGTGACGCCCGTCGAGATGCGCGTACCGCGATCGGTCAGCGTGTAGAGCGTGATGAGGTGCGGGAAGCCGCGGCGCAGGTTCCGGATCGGCACCGGGCCGTTCTCCTGCTCGGCCGCCACATACGTGTTCAGGCCGTCGTTCACGACGACGCGCGTGGAGCGGTAGTACGGGGTGAGCCCCGGCGTGAAGGTCACGAGGAAGTAGGCGCCGGCGCCGCTGCCGTCCTCGGCGGGCACCTCCTGCACGTTGCAGTTCGTCGGGTTCGGCGGCGTCGAGCTCGGGTCGGGGATCGTCGTGCCGATCGGCGTGTCCTCGTTCTGGACGAGCTCCGCGTAGCTCTCCTCGTGATACTCCTCGCCCTCGAGCATGAAGGCGTCGCCGTCCGTGGAGAGCTTCAGCGCGCGACCATCGAACACGAGGCCGCCGATGCGCAGTTCGGCGACGTCCAGACCGGGCTGCAGAGCGAGCACCGAGCGATCGCCGCGGATGCGCCACAGCAGGTCATCCCACGCGCGGTTCAGATAGAGCGTGCCGATGCGGAGTGCCTGATTCTTGTCCGGGCATCCCGGCAGTTCGTACGTCGCCACGCGCGGCCGCTCGAGGAGCGCCTTCACCTTGTCGCGCTTGATCGTGATGCTGGCCGGCTGAAAGTTGTTGTTGCTGTCGAGGTAGTTGATGGTGACTACGTTGAACAGTTCCGTCTCATCCTTGCGCCACACCTCGACGGTGAGCGGATCGACGTTCGCCGGCAGGACGTTCGTCCCGTCGTCGTGCATCTCGTCGCGGAGGACCATCGGCGTGTAGCCGGCGTCGAGCTTCTGATCGACGCGGCACTGATAGCGCCCGTTGTCCATCGTGACCTTCCCCGCGAAGTGCGCGAGGATCGTGTCCAGCCAGTCCTGCCCGTTCGCCTGGCGCGAGATGAGGATTCCCGAGACATACCGCTCCGGCCGCGGCGCGACGACGGGCGCCGTGGCTCCATTCGCGAGCAGCACCGTGTTCGGCGTGTTGTCGCTGAGGGTCGCGCCCGCGGTGTTGTTCGCGATCGTGCCGACGAGGTAGCGCGGCGTCTGCACACCGCTCACGGCGTTGCGGTAGATGTTGCGCGAGCTCGTTCCCGCGCCGCCGGCGGGAACGGTGACGGTGACGCGGCTCGCCGTGCCGAACGTGATGACGCTCGAGACCGGCGATTCCAGCGTCTCGATGCCGTCGCCGGTCACGCTGGTGAAGGTGTAGTAGTAGCTCCCGGCAGGGATGCTGCCGGCGCCGCCGTTGGCGAGGGTCACGGGGTTCGACGGCTTCGGCGGGAAGATGGCGATCGCGCAGTCGTTGCGCGCGCGGCCCCACCCGCCGAGGTTCGTCAGGTGGTCGTCGAGGTGGAGCGTGTCGTCGGGCATCTGAATGCCCCACGTCTTGTTCACCAGCAGCTCGCGCGCATGCACCGCCGGATAGGGCGAGTAACGCTGCACGCCGTCGACGGGGTCTTTGCAGAGGCGGTAGCCCTCGAGAATCCACGTCATGTTCGGCGCGGTGTTCATCTTCTCGGGGTCGAACGTGATGAACACGACGGCCAGCGCGAGGCCGGTGTGCACCTCCTCCGCGGCCGCGAGCGGATCGAACGAGCCGAGGCCCGACGACGCGAGCGAGGTTTGCGAGCCGTCGTAGCAATAGACCTGGATGAAGCCCGACTCGTCGACGAACTTCGTGCCGTTCGGATTCGTGAAGCTGCCCGAGACGAGACGCAGCGGTTTGTCGTCGACGACCGGCTGAATCGACTGAATCGGGCCCTCACAAAGCGAGACGATCCATGTGAGCGTCGTGAAGTTGTTCCACGACTCCTCATAGATCAGTTTCGTGACCGGCTGAAGGCATCGGCCGAGCGCAATGTCGATCGGCAGCCCCGCCGCGCTGAACGTGCCCGTGTACTCGCGCGGATCGTGGAACGTCCGCTGCGTCGGCGTGGCGGCCGGAGGTCCGGCGCCGGGAATCCACGGCCGCGGATTGACAGCGTAGATGTTCCGGCGGATGACGTTGGCCGGGTCGACGCCGCCGCGGCGCGTGGCGATGCCGCCCGGGCCGGGCTCCGGCGGGTCGGGGTTGCGGCGGAAACGGTCGTTGAACGCCATGGCCTACACCACCCCCGCCGGCGCCGGCTTCGTCTGCATCAGGCGCATCGAGACCGCGTAGGTGCCCGTCTCGAGATCGCGCGTCATCGCGCCCTGCATGTCGGCCTCGATCGTCACGTTCCAGCGGCGACGGCCGCGGAAGTAGGCCCAAATCGGGCGGCCGAGCGCGGGCGGCGCAAAGAGCGAGACGCCGTCCTCGAAATTCGGCCCGATTCGGAAAAGCTGATTGCCGCCGATGAACGTGCGGTCGGTGCCGCCGGCGGACGTCGCGCCGCCCACATAGATCGTCACGTCGGTGACGTCCTTCGCGGGGAGCACCCACTGCGTCGTCGCGCCGTCGCCGATGCCGACGAACACCGAGCGCCACCAGAACGGATACCAGTCGAACCAATCGAACGGCAGCAGCGTCACGTGCTGATCGGTGATGTGCTGCGCGATCTCGCGCGCGGTCGCGAGCTCGAGATGCGTCCACGCGAGCTCAAAGGCATAGCGCGGCCGCCGGAACTTCCGGAAGGCCGTGAACTGCGCCCCGCCGCGGCTGAGCACCGAGCGCGGGCCCCACAGCGGCACGGCGCGGTACCGGCTTCCGACGTTCATGGACGCCGGCGTGATGTCAGGAAATGCGCTCATCGTGCGTAGCCCGGCGCGATGCCGGTCTCCTTCTCGACGAGCGTCACGCTCACCGCCCAACGATCGGGAATCTTCGACTTGTCACGGATGTACGTGCCCGGCTCGATCGTCACGAGACGAATGCGCCGCGGCGCATGGAACAGGGGCGCATAGAGCGTCGCGTAGTACCGCGCGTGCGCCGGCGCAGCGACGCTGAACGTGGGGATGTTCCCGAGCCACGTGTCGTCCGACGTCAGCGTGGCGAACACGGGATCTTCGCCGAGCGCCGGGACGATCGACACGTACGCGGGGTCGAAGTCCCACCAGTGAAACGGCCCGACGTACGGCGTGGCGCCCGTGACCTTTCCAGGCCACAGCGCGAACAGATCGCCCGGATACTCGAGCTCCGACGTCGGTTCCCACTCGATGAACGGGCAAACGCCGTTGCCATCGGCGCAGAGCTCCACCGCGGCGTACTCGACGTCGACGGCCTCCTCGGTGGTCAGATAGTCCCACCCGAGGCGGAAGCGGTAGCGGCGGACGGTCGGCGTGCGCACCTCACCCTCGGCGCCGGAGGTGATGACGCTGCCGGTGATGCCGCGCAGGTCGGCCGCCGTGTCGAGCGGCGAGGTCTGCGTCTCGCTGATGAGGACGCGCTCGTACCGCTGGCCGCGGATGTCGGGAAAGGCGGGGATGTAGTTGCGCGGCATCGCTACTCCGTCCTTTCCGTGTAGCCCCACGTGAGCTTGCGGCCGGCTTTGGGCATGCGGCGGAACGTGGTCGCGTCGTGGATGCGGTAGGGGATCGTCACCGTGAACGGCACGACGTGCGGCTTCACGAGGATCGTCACCACCTCGCGCGTCACGTTCATGTTTCCGGAGATGCGGCCGACGTACATCTTCACGGTGCCAGGCGCGAAGGCCATGGCCTCGGGCACCATCGCGATCGGCGCGACGTTGAGCTGCCCCTGCCACACCGTCACGAGTGCATCGCGGTAGGCGTTCTCCGCGAGCACCTGAAACCACGCGCGGTTTTCGTTCGCCAGCGAGATCGTGAGGTCGTCCTGAATCGTCTGATCCGTCAGCGAGAAGGCGGGCACGCGCAGGCCGGCATGCGGCACGAACTGCGTGAAGCCGTCCGCCCACACGTTCTGCATCGCGCCGGTCGTGCGGTTCAGGAAGATGTCTCCGAACTCGTCATCGATGTCGGTGATGTAGAACGGGTTATCCGGAATCTCGAGCGCGACGAGCGACACCGGCGCGTTGTTTTCGCCGGCGGTGTGCTGCCCGTTGAGCCCCGTGACGCTGCGCATCTACGCGAGCCCTCCGTACGTCCCGAACAGGTGGTCGAAGCCCGGGCAAAGCACGTTGAAGTTCGTGCCGTGACGGTCGTGATGCGTCTCGTGATAGCGGTGCCAGAAGCGATAGGCGGACGACCGCGCAAACCAGCGGCCGCTCGGGTAGTGCATCTCGCGATGGACCGCCGTCCAGAGCGCGCCATGCGCGGCGAAGAAGGCGGCGAGCACGCCGGCGCCGATGAGCGACACCGCAGCCAGCGGCAGCCACACCCACCACGTCTTTCCGAGCATGTAGAGCGCGCCGGTGTCGATCGACACGTACCGCGCGGCCGGGTCGGCGCACGTGGTGAACGAGCGCGGGCCGAAGAATCGTCCATGGTGGAGCGTCGCGTGCGATTCGAACTCCTCGGCTAGACGCGCAGAGCCGACACGGCGCGCGAGCTGCCGACTGTGCATCACCCACCGGTGCGGAAAGTATTCGAACGCCGACGTCACGACATACGCGGCGAGAAGCCATGCGATGAGCTCGAGTGCGAGCATTACCAGTCCCTCCGGAGCTTGTTGGGGTTGTTCCGCGCGACCGACTGCACGGCATCGGTGACGACCTGCTGCAGCTCGTCGACGCCGTAGACGTTTCCAAAGTAGAAGTTGTAGGTGTCGCCACCCGAGTTATCGACGACCGCAGCCGACGACATCGCCGTGAACCCGCCGCCCGTCGAGAGGTTCTGATGGCGCACGCCGTCGTCGTCATCGCGCCCGGGAGGATCAATACCGCCACCGGGAGGAGTCGTACCGCCGCCCGGCGGCAGCGTTTCCTTCACGCGCTCGGTGAGGTCGGCCAGCGCCTCGGCGAAGCCCGCGAACGCGCCGGCGGGACCGGTGAGGAGCGCCTGCGCCGCGGCGAGGTCCACCGGCAGCCCGTTGAACCAATCCACGAACGGCTGCAGCGACTCGATCAGTGCCGTGACCGCATCGCGGGCAAGGTCGCCGAGCTCCTGAAGTGCCGCGGTGCTCGCGGCCTCGAGCGCCGCCATCTGCGCGAGCCACCACTCATAGGCCGCCTCGGTCGGGTCGAGCATGTAGATGTCGTTGAGGATCGACATCGCGCGCTGCGTGTCCGCCGCAACTTCGTCAGCCGTCAGCCCGAGCGCCGCCGCATTGTTGATGCGGTTCATCAGGCGGTTGTATTCGGCCTCCATGATGCGGGCCATGGCGTTGCGGTCGGCTTCGTGGATCACGTTGCCGTTCGCGTCGCGCACTTCGCCGGCGCGGTGGAGGTCCATCTGATACCGCGCGTCGTGGAACGACTGTTTGAGCTGGCGCAGCACGTCGGCGATGTGGGCGATGTACTCGCTGAGAGCCTTCGTCACGCCCTCGACGGACTGGCCGAGGGCTTTGAACGCCGCGACGCGCTCCGGCCCGGTGAGGTTGACCATGGCGCGCGCCTGGTCGTAGATGCCCTGCGTGCCGGCCTTCAGCCACGACACGAAATCCGAGTCGCCGCTGATCTTGAAATCGCCGTTCTCATCGAAGCGGGTCTGCCCGAGGTTCCGGAGCGCCTTGTTCACGTTCTCCATGCGGCGCGCCGCATTGGCGAAGGCCACGAAGCCGTCCGCCATGTCGGACCAGAACTGTTTCCGCGTCGACTGGTCGAGCCGTTCCGCCTCCGTCCAGAACTTTTCAAACTGGGCACCGAGCGCCTTCTTCACGTCCGCCGTGATCGGGCCGCGGGTCAGCGACTCCATCGCGCCGGTGAACGCTTCCTTCAGCGAGTCTTTGAACTTGCCGGCGATGTATTTGGGGAGGTCGTTCGCAAGATACTCGTCCCAGTGCTTCATGAAGTTCGCGGACGGCCGCTCCTGCACGTAGCGAATGGGATCGTTCGCCGTGGGCACGAGTTTGCTGATGTTGGGGATGTTCGCGCCCGGGAGCTTCAGGAGGATGTTCACCCAGGAGTTCCAGTTATCGTTCACCGCGTTCTGGAACTTGGAGACCATCATCTCCCGCTCGCTGTCGAGAATGTTCTTATTCGCGTACACGTCGACGCGCCCGTTTGCGCCGAACGTCGGCATCCCCCACTTGTAGTCTTTCTGTTTCGCCTGGGCGCTGAGCGCGGAGCCGATGAGCGAAGCGATGGCCGCGGCGATCGCCACGTAGATGTTGCCCGTCGACGCGTACGTGCCGAACGCCGCGAGCGCCGCGCTCATCGTGGCCTGACCGTTGCCGCGGCCCGCCGCGTAGCCGCTGAAGCCGGCCTGCGCGACCTGGGCGGCGCCCATTTTCGCGAGCGCGCCCTTCTGCTCTTTGCTCCCCATGGCGCCGGCGCCGGACTCGATGACGTTGCCGTTCGAATCCTTGCCCTCGGCTGCGAATGCGAGCTTCGACGTGTAGTCGTTGATCCACGCCTGAACGGCGTCGATCATGGTGGTGCGGAAGCTGTCCCCGATCGCTTTGAAAACGTCGGACAACTTCCCGCCGCGAGAGAGCGTGTCGAAGGCGGTCCCCACGGCGTTCGCCATGTTCTGCGCGAACGTCTGCCACCAGGACGAAATCTTGTCGAGGAGCTTGAGCAGCTTCTCCAGCTCTGCTTTGAACACCGCGGCTGAAGCCGCGGCGGCCGTGGCGACGGCGCCGGCGGTGACGGCGAGGCCCATGTTCGCGGCGCCCTGCGCCTCCGCCGCCGTCGCCCGCATCACCTCGGCGAGCGTCTGTGCTTCCGAGTACGCCTGCGCGAGCTGCTGCGCGCGCTGATTGCCGCGGAGCTGATTCGTGACCTTGATGCGGTTCGTCTCCGCGTCGATCACGATCTTCGAAATTTGCCCCTCGAGCTTCGCGCGGTCGGCGGCGATCGTCGCCGCGGTCGTCCGCTGGATGGCCGCGATGCGCTCCTGCGCCGTTTTGATCGACGCGATGTCCTCGGCCGTGCCGTTGCCGGTCATGAGGCGCTTGAGCGAGGCCATGGCGGTCGCGCGCTGTTCGGCGATCTGCTGCTCGGCCTGCGCCTCGAGCTCTACGCGACGCGCCTGAAACTCCGCCTCCGCCGCGAGCCGATCGGCCTGCGCGATGCGCTGCACGTCTGCCACGGTCTGAATCTCGCGCGAGCGCAGACGCTCGGCCTCGACCTGAGCGCGCGTCACCTCGACGTTCTTCTCGGCCTGCGCCGCCTGGCGCTCGAGCGTGGCGGTCTGCGTGGCGATCTCGCGTGTGATGGCCTCGAGGACGGCATGATGCTGCTGCTCGGCCTGAAGCACCTTCACCCGCGCCGTCTCGTCGGCGAGGTTTTCGAGCTCCACCTTGTTTCCGGCGTACGGGTCGATCGAACGGCGCTGCGCCTGGCGCTCGGCCTCAATCGACGCGAGCCGTGCGTCGTGGTCGACGCGCTCTTTGACGAGCGCACTGAGCTCGCCGGCGGTGCCGAGCTGCTGCCGCAGCAGGTCAAGCTGCTCGCGCTGCGCCGCAACCTGGTCGGCCTCCTGTTTCGCGATGCGCTCGGTGGCGAGCTCGTACCCGCGCCGCGCCTGCGTCTTCTCGGCGTCGGCCATCTGCTGCGCGAGCGCCGTCATGGCGGCCTTCTGCGCCGTCGAGCCCTCGGCCTTCTCGATGTCGATCTTCGACTTCGCGAGCTTTTCGGAAGCGTTCAGGATGCCGATTTCGAGTTGCAGCCGCTCACGCGCGAGCGCGTTGCCGGTGCCGGCGAGCTGCGCCTGAATCTGCGCGGCCTCGACCTGCTTTTGCGTGACGAGGATCTTCTGCGCCGTCTCGGCGTTGTCCGGCTTGCCCGCCGGCAGGTACATATCCGGAACGTCGCTCGTGTTGAATCCGGCGCCTTCCGCGGGCTCCGGCATGTTCCCGGCCTGAAACTTCTTCAGCCAGCCGATGTTGTCGCGAATCCACTTCCGGTCATCCTCCGACTCCATGTGCTGCGCGATGTATTTCGCGACGTTCGGATCGGCGATGCCCTTCAGCCACTCGTCCTCCTCCGCCACGCGCTGTTCGCCGCGCTTCGCGGCAGTCAGCGGCGCCCACGGCATCGCGCGCTCGATCGGCCCGAGCTCTTTGAATTCCTTGTACATCGCCATCAGCTCGCGCAGGTCGTGCGTGACCTGGCGGACGGCGTCGGCAAGACGTTCGAACGTGGTCTCGCCTTCGAATTTGATCGACTGGCCGTTCAGCGCCGCCCACGTCTCCGCGAGGTCGAGGAGCTGCATGCCGAACTCGTCGACCGCCTTGTAGGCGTCTTTGATGGCCTGGATGAGCGTCGGATCGAACGCCTTCTTTCCGTTCGTTCCGGTGATGAGGAAGGACTGGGAAAGCTGCAGCACCGCTTCGGTGAAGTCCTTCGTGAGCTGCGTGGTGCCCTCGCCCATCATCTGCTCGATGGCGTCCTTCAGGTTCGACATCGCGCCCTTCGGAGTGCGGGCGAGGGCTTCGCCGGCGGCGCTGAACGCCTTCAGCTTCTCCATGAGGTAGTCGAACTTGGCCGAGGCGGTCATCGCGTTGAACTGGTTTCGCAGTTCATCCGCGCTCTTGCCCATGCCCTGAAACAGCATTCGCGCGATGCGGCTGTTGCGGGAGAGGTCGAACTCGAGCACGCCGCGGATTTCCTGCCCGAGCTGATCGAACGGTAGCCCGATCGCGCCGGCGGCCTGCGTCATCGCCTGGGTGAACTTGACGATGTTGTCCGGATTGAGACCGGCCTGCAGCGCGGGCCCCATGCCCTCCTGAAGCGCGCGCGTCATCTCGGGGAACGTGGCCGTGGTCTCGAGCGCGGCGACGCGGGCCTGCTCGAGCACGTCCTTCGCGAGCACCTGCGAAAGCGCGAACGCCCGCGTGGAGGCGACGACGTTGCCCTGCGCGTCGATCCACTTGCCGTACGTCATGACGAGCGAAGCGATGCCGAGCTCCGTCTCGCGAAGGAAGGAGTTGTAGGTAACTCCCATCTTCACGGCCTCGATCATCTTGTCGGCGAGCCACTTCACCGCGTCGATGACTTTGAGAATCGCCATCGTCAGCAGGTTCGCGAGGATGTTTCCGCCGATGAGTCCCGGGAACAGGCCGCCGAGCACCTGCCCGAAGAACTTCAGGATGGCGCTTCCCTGATTCATCTCGTCGGCCATTTTTTTGCCGGCCTGGCCGAGCAGAGCGATGGCGAGTTGCGCGCGCTGCGCGGGGTCTTTCACTCCGCGGAGCGCCATCTGAATGGCGACGAGCGCCGCTTCCGGCTTGCCTTTGATGATCTGCTCGGGGTTGAGCCCGAGCGTGCGTAGCGCCTCGAGCTTTTCGAGGTCGTTCGTGGATTTACCGAGACGCTTCAGCGCATCGGCCAGCTCGTCGACGGGCTCCTTCGCCTTGCGCGCGGCCGCGTCGAGGATCTTGAGTTCCTTCACGCCGAACTCGAGCTGCGGGCCGAGGCGCCGGCCCTCGTCGCCGAAGATGCGGATCGCCATGGACGCGCGCTGCGTCGGATCGCTGATCTGCATGATGGCGTTCTTCACTTCGTTGAACGCCTTCGTCGGGCTCATGCTCTGAAGCTGTTTGATGGAGAGGCCCATCTCCGCGATCGCGTCGCGGCCTCCGGGCGTTCCTTTGCCGGCGGTGGTGTTGCCGAGCGATCGCGCGGCGGCCGCCGTGGCCTTCGCCATCTCCTCGGCGGCCTTCTTCTGTTTCTCCGCCTCTTTGGCCGCAGCTTTGGCAGCTCGCGCGGCCTCGCGCTCGATGATGTCGGCGGCCTTCTTCGCGGCCTTCTCCTGCTCACGTGCGGCGGCATCGGCGGCCTTCTTCACCGCGGCCGCGGCTTCCTCCGCCGCGCGCGCCTGGCGCTGCGCGACACGCTCTGCGGCGAGCAGCTTCCGCCACTCCGCCGCCTCCGCCTGTTTCGCCGCTTGCTCGGCGGCCTTGGCAGCTCGCGCGGACGCGCGCTCCTGTTCCTTCGCCGCGCGCTGCGCCGCCGCCTCCTGCAACTTGGCGGTGCGCTCGGCCTCCTTCGCGACGATCGTCTCCTGCCGCGCGCGCTCCTTCGCGGACGTCTGCGCCTCGCGCACGGCCTGCTGCGTCATGCGCGAGGTTGAGCGCGCAACGTCTTCGGAGACCTTCGTGACCGTCTTGAGAATGCCGGCGGCGGCCTGCGCCGCGGCGTTGAGCGCGCCGTTCAGTCCGGACAGAGAGGCTCCGTTCAGCTTCGACAGCTTCCCGGTCAGATCGTCGATCTGACGCCCCACCTGCGCGATGCGATCCGCACCGCGGGTGGACACCTCAATCCGTACGCCCTGGACGATGTCCATCTCAGTGCTCCGCGCTCACTCCGCTCGCAGCTCCCCACAGCGCCGGCGGGCACTTGCACTTCAGGCCATCGCGCAGCACGATCACCGGCCCGTCTTTGGGGCTCATGAACAGCACGCGATCGGCGCTGACGTTGTTCGTCCGGAGGTGGCCCGACTCGTCGCGGTCCTGCTCGCGATTCGGGAAGACGATCCAGAACTCGTCCGGCTCGCCGATCGGCATGAGGCGCTTCGCGACGATGTACGCCGCTTCGTAATAGACGGAGTTGCGCAGCCCGCCCACACGGAACGTGCAGCCCTTCTTCGCCTTGGCGATCGGAATGACAGGACGCGAGGGCGCCGGCGCCGGCTCGTCGGCGAGGACGAGCGCGGCGAAGGCGCCAGCGATCAGCATGACGAGCGTGGCAACCGTCTTTTTCATCGCGCGGCTCCTTTGGACTTCGGCTTCGGCAACCGATCATCGAAGCCGGCGAGCCACTTCGTCAGGCGCGCGATCGTGGTCTCGTCCCAGGGCTCGCCGCAGCCCCGCGCTATCGTCTCGATGTCGGCCCATGACGGCCGCTCAAAACGCCCGGTCATCCCGTCAGCGCGATAGCCCTGCTGCACAAGCCCCACGACGGCCCACGTCCCCGCAAGGCGGAAGTGAACGGTCGGCTCCGGGTTGATACAGCCGCCCGGCCCTGCCGCGCGGTTTGCGAAACAAATCTGTTCGGCCGGGTTGTCCTTCTTCGGCAACCCGGCCTCGAGACCACGTAGGCGGCAAAGATCACATGCGCTCTTGCCTGGGGATTGCCGTTGTCCGCCCGACACCGGCTCCCCGAAAAAGTAGGCTACGAGCGCGTCGAGTTTCCCGCTTCTTCCTTCTTCTGATCGGCGATCGCTTCCTGCGTGAGCACCCACAGCGACTTCCACTCGGTCTCACGCTCCTCGAGGTCGAGGGCTTCCTCGCGTTCGTCTTCCGGCTCGTCGTCGCCGACCTTGCCGACCGCGGTCTTCACCGTCTCGTCCTCGTCCTCGTCCTGGACGAAGCACTCCACCGATGCGCGGGTGAGCAGCGCGCGCCCTTCCGGGTTGCACGCGATCGGCTCGCCGGCGTTGAACAGGCCGCCGAAGTTGACGACGAGATCCTGCACGGACTGCTCGGCCACCTTCATCTGCTTCTCGGCGTACCGCTTGTCCTTCAGGTTGTTCGGATTGAACTTGAAGAGGTCCCACCGGCGCGCCGTCGCGGTGTTGGATTCCTCCTTCACCTCGACGAAGAACTCGGGGTCGAGAAAGCGCGGGTGAACCTTCTTCGGGTCGGACAGCGGGTGAACGATGCGCGTGCGGCCGGGGGTGGTGACGATTGCGTTGCGAATATCCATGATGCTTTCGTTCTCTCCTTCAGATTTTTTGCGGGCGGTGTGGTGAGCACCGCCCGCGGGGCTCCTTACGCCGCGACCGGCGTGAGAATGGTGACGAGGATGGATTTGCCGTCGAGACCCGAGTGGACGGCGTTGTCGAAGCCGAGGATCACGTCCGCGGTCGACGCGGCCTTCACCACGACACTCGACGTCGTGCCCTTCGTGTCCGACTCGATGCGGATCACGCCGGCGGTGGTGTCCGTCGCCGCGCGGTCGAGGCTCGCCGTCAGGCCGGTCGTCTGCGCGTTGATCTGCGTGACGACGGCGTTCACGTCGGCCGGGTTCGCGAACGTCACCGTCTGATCGGCGCCGCCGTCGACGGCGATGACGAGGGTGAGCGTGTCGAGCGCGGTGGTGGATCCGCTGATGTAGTTGGAGCGCACGCGGCCCGGGTGCAGGCTCACGCCGGCCTTCCCGTAGACGTCGAACTCCAGCTCCTGCGTGACGAGGCCCGTGCCGTTCGTGACGACCGCGGGCGGGCGGAACTTGATGGTGGGCAGCTCGACGAGCAGGCCGAAGCCGTTGATGCTCGGGAGCCAGATTTCGAGCGACGTTTCCGCGCCCGACAGCGCGAGGTTCAGGAGCGTGGCGTCCTGAAACAGCGCCGTCATCTTGCCCATGATCTCGGCGACTTCCGAGAAGACGACGGCCACCTCGTTCGTCTGGTCCTGGGCCATCGCCTTGCCGAGCTTCCGATCGATCGTGAGCTCGACGGCCTGCGAATAGCCGATGACCGTCCCGCCCTGTTTGATGCGGACGAGGAGGTAGGAGAACGGCTCATAGCCGGTGCGGTCGGTGACGGTGCCGCCGATCTGCGTGGCGCTGAAGACGGACTGCTTCGCGCCCATGACGTTGACCGTGCACTCCATCAGACCTTCGGACCCGAACTGCCACGTGGTCGAGCCGAGGTAGATGCCGTTCCAGAGGAGATACTGATTGATGTCGGCGTGGCTCTGCTGGATGAACATCGGCAGCATCGTCGAGAGGTAGTACTCGACGGCAAAGACGCCGGAGACGCCGCTGCTGCGGACGCCGCCGAACAGGCCCTTGCAGACCGGCATCAGCGAAGCGGGATTGCACTCGAGACCGAACGAACCGGAGACGCCGACCTTCCCGAAGACGATCGGCCGGGGCTCATGGGAGCCGGTGAGTGCGTTGGAGGTGAACTTGTTCCGCTCGGGGCGGATGTTCGGGCTCGTGACGGGCACCTTGTCGCCGGTGACCGGCGCGTTGGGCATCGTCTTGAAGCCGTTTTCGAAGCCGAGAGTGAGCGATTCGCTCGTTCCCTGACCGTAAGGCGGCATGGTGGAACTCCTTCACTGAAAATGAGTTGTTGGACCGTTCCGCCGCTCGCTCTCGTGTCGCGCCCCCACGCTCGACGAGCTCTCGCGGCTACTTTCCAACGCCCCCCAGTGAACCGAGCGGCCCTGCCGTCAGGTTCAGAAGCGTCGTTGACTCTGCCAGCGTCGCACAAAGGCGGGGAGACTTCGCAAGTCCCGCCACTACAATGCGATCGCGCCGCGCGCGGCGTGCGACGTTGGGCCGGGACGCCATGACGGAACCCACCAAGCGGTA
>DASVXU010000193.1:0-2088 GCA_036392515.1 Gemmatimonadaceae bacterium
GCCGATGACCTGCTCCACCTCGTGATCGCTCCAGCCGCCGCGCGGCGCCTCGCTCACAGCGTCCCCTTGATCCCCTTGTACAGCATCTGCACCGCGAGGACGACGACCACCACGGTGAAGAGCCGCCGGAGCCAGACCGTCTTCGCGACGGCGAGGATGCGCGCCCCGAGGAGGGCGCCGGCGAGCACGCCGAGCATCACGGGGAAGGCGATGTACGGCTCGATCTGCCCGCGGTGCAGGTAGACCCCCGCGCTCGCCGCCGCGGTCACCCCGATCATGAAGTTGCTCGTCGTCGTCGAGACCTTGAAGGGGAGCTGCATCGCCCGGTCCATCGCCAGCACCTTCACGACGCCCGACCCGATGCCGAGCAGCGCCGAGAGGACGCCGGCGAGCCCCATCACCGCGAAGCCTAACGGCACCTTCTGCACGCAGTAGCGCTGCATCCGTCCGCCGACGGGATACGAGCCGTCGAGGCGAAGCTTCGTCGCCAGGGGATGCGAGTGCTGCGTGATGTGCTCCTCCTTCGGCTGGAAGGAGCGCCACGCGGTGTACAGCAGCACGAGCCCGAAGAGCACCGCGAGCGCGCTCGTGGGAATCAGCCCCGCCAGCGCCGCGCCGATGAGCGCGCCGGTCGTCGTCGCGACCTCGAGGAAGATCCCGACGCGCACGTTGGTGTACCCCTCGCGCACGTACGCCGCCGCCGCCCCCGACGACGTCGCGATCACCGACACGAGCGACGCACCGATCGCGTAGCGGAGGTTCACCCCGAAGAGCAGCGTCAACATCGGCACGACGACGATCCCGCCGCCGAGGCCAGTGAGCGCACCGAGCAACCCCGCCGCGAACGAGCCGAGCGCGACGAGGAGGGCGAAGAGAGCGAGTGTCATGACGAGGGCAGGCGGATGGATGATGCTGGTACCGTTCGAACGAGCGATGCGCGGGGGCGGCTGTCGCCGCGATACCGCGATTCGGGATGCGAGATACGAGAAACGACGCTGTTCGGAAAGGGCCGACTGCGGCGCTGACCGCGCCGCGCGTCAGCCCAGTTCAATCGGGTGCTACCGCCCGTATCCCGCATCCCGCATCGCAGTCTCCCGCCGCAGGCGGATACCCCGCATCGCTAGTTCGAACGGTACCCGCATCGCCTCACCCCGTCACCTGCAGCGCCAGCTCCACCCGCCCGAATGGCGCCGACACCTGGACGCCCTGCACGAGCGGCCTCACGCGCTCCAGCATCTCCCGCGCGATCGAGATTCCCTCGGCGAGCGCGGCTTCCTTCGACTTCTCGTTTGCCTTGCGCATCCGCTCGATGATCGCCTTCGGGACGCTGACGCCGGGCACCTCGTTCGCGAGGAACTCGGCGTTGCGCACCGAGATCAGCGGCCAGATGCCGGCGATGATCGGGATGCGGACGTGCGCGATCCTGTCGAGGAAGCGCTCGAGCTGGTCCGCGTCGAACACGGGTTGCGTGATCGCGTACTCGGCGCCCGCGTCCACCTTCCACTCGAAGCGGCGGATCTCCTGCGCGAGATCGATCGCGGCGGGGTTCGCGCCGACGCCGATCGCGAAGCAGGTCGGCGCGCCGATCGCGTTGCCCCCCGGGTCGAGCCCGTGGTTCAGGTTGCGGACGAGGTTCGTGAGCCCGATCGAGTCGATGTCGAACACCGCGGTCGCGTCGGGATAGGGTCCCATCTTCGGCGGGTCGCCGGTGATGAGGAGGAGGTTGCGGAGGCCCATGGCCGAAGCCCCCAGCAGATCGGAGAGCATGCCGAGCAGGTTGCGATCGCGGCAGCAGTAGTGCGTCACCGCCTCGATCCCGGCGCGCTGCTCGATGAGCAGCGACGTCAGCACCGCCCCCATCCGCGACTGTGCACGCGGCCCGTCGGGGACGTTGATCGCGTCCACCCCCGCGCTCTTCAGCGTCGTCGCATCCGCGATCAGCTTCGTCGCATCCGTCCCCCGCGGCGGCACGATCTCCACCGTCTTCACGAACTCGCCGCGCGCGATCTTCCCCGCGAACTTCGACCGCTCGGCGAGGGGAGTGGGCTCGACCCGCTTCGCCTCCGTTGCCGCCGTCGCCTCCGGTTT
>DASVXU010000194.1:0-34082 GCA_036392515.1 Gemmatimonadaceae bacterium
GGAGTGCGGATCGTGAGCAGCGTCGAGCGGATCACGACGCTCACGTTGTCGAGCATCCCGCTCAGCGCGAGCAGGGCGAGCGAGAGCCAGAAGGAGCGCGACAGGGCGAAGAAGATCCAGCAGAGCCCGAAGCCGGCCACCGCGAGAAAGAGCATCCGTCCCGCGCGGCGCATCCGTCGATGCGTGAGCACCACCGACATCACCACCGCGCCGGCCGCCGGCGCGGCGCGCAGGATGCCGAGCCCCTGCGGCCCGACCTTGAGGATCTCCGAGGTGAAGATCGGGAGCAGCGCCGGCGCGCCGCCGAAGAGCACGGAGAAGAGATCGAGAAGCTGCGCGCCGAGCAGCTCCTTCTGCCTGAGCAGGAAGCGGATCCCGACGGTGAGGTTCTCGGCGATCCCGGCGACGTCGTGCGCGACGGCGGGGCGCCGCGCGTAGAGGATGCGCGCGAAGAGCAGCGCGCCGAGCCCGCAGAGCACCACTTCCGCGGCGTAGGAGAGCCGGGCCCCGGAGAAACCATACAGCATCCCACCGAGCGCGGGCCCGATCACGGCGGCGAACTGCCAGAGCGACGAGCGCCACGCCACCGCGTTGGCGTACGTCTCGCGCGGGACGATCTCGGCGCCTAACGCGGTGCGCGCCGGCTGCTGGAAGCTGCGCGCGAGCCCGCTGACGAGCATCACCGCGTAGATCGGCCAGACGCGGCCGGCCTCGAGGATCTCCGGCCGCAGCGTGTAGGCGAGGAGCGTGACGGCGCACACCGTCTGCACTCCCATCGCGGAGACGGAGAGCAGCTTCCGGTCGTGCCGGTCGGCGACGTGCCCCGCATAGAGCGCCGCGCTGATGAAGGGAAGCGCCTCGGCGAGCCCGACGAGCCCGAGCGACAACGGATCCTTCGTCAGTGCGTATACCTGCCAGGCGACCACCACTGCCTGGATCTGGGTGCCGAGCGTGAATGCGACGAGGCTCGCGACGTACCAGCGGAAGTTCGGGTTCCGCAGCGAGACGTACGGGTCGTGGCGCGCTGGCATCCAGTGGTGATTCGGGGGCGGGGTCGGCGGAAGGGAAAGTTAGGCACCTTCCCGGAGGCGAGGCAGCGGTGGACTTTCGCGCTTCCTTCGCCCTTCCACTCCACCGCCCTCGATTGTATGGTCCCCCGTCGCGCTCGCGTCCCCCCACCGAGCGCGATGACGGAGGGCCGGTCGCGGCCGAACTTCACACCCGCTACGCCCAGCAGCATGTCCGACGAAGCCCATCCCGCGAGGGGGGAAGCCTCACGCCGCGCGGCGACGACGCCCGCGCGAGAGTCGCGAACCACGACCCCGATCGCTCCAGTCGAGGCGGGGGAGAGTCCGCCCCAGGAGAGCCTCCACCGACTCCTCGTCGAGACGGTGCAGGACTACGCGATCTTCGCCCTCGACAGCAAGGGGCACATCATCAGCTGGAACCGCGGCGCGGAGCGCATCAACGGCTACCGCGCGGACGAGATCATCGGCCGGCACTTCTCGGTGTTCTATCCCGCCGAGGACATCGCGCGCGGGAAGCCACCATGGGAGCTCGAGGTCGCGACGCGCGATGGGCGCTTCGAGGAAGAAGGCTGGCGCGTCCGCAAGGACGGCACGCAGTTCTGGGCGAGCGTCGTGATCACCGCGCTTCGCGACGAGGATGAGAAGCTCGTCGGGTTCGCGAAGGTGACGCGCGATCTCACCGAGCGGCGCGCTGCGGAAGCGCGCGCACTCGCCGACGCGCGGCGCATCGCGATCGCCGAGGAGGCGAGCCGCGCGAAGAGCGGATTTCTCGCCGCGATGAGCCACGAGCTGCGCACTCCGCTCAACGCGATCGGCGGCTATACCGATCTCCTCGCGATGGGCCTGCGCGGTCCCATCACCGAGGAGCAGGCGCTCGACCTCGACCGCATCCGCCGCGCGCAGCGCCACCTGCTCGGCATCATCAACGACCTGCTGAACTACACGCGCGTCGAGGCCGGGCAGGTGAGCTACGAGATCGCGCCGGTGCGACTGAGCGACGCGGTGGACGCGGTCGCGCCGATGATCGCGCCGCAGGCGTCGGCACGCCGGCAGCGCTTCGAGCTGCGCGGATGCGACCCGTCGGTCGTCGCGCTCGCCGACCGCGCGAAGGTCGATCAGATCCTCCTCAACCTGCTCTCGAACGCGGTGAAGTTCACCAGCGAAGGGGGCTGCATCAGCGTGAGCTGCGATGGTGACGGCGCGCGCACGCGCCTGGTCGTCGGCGACACGGGGCTCGGCATCGCCGCGGACCAGCTCGACGAGATCTTCGAGCCGTTCGTGCAGCTCGGCCGCACGCTCAACTCGGTGCGCGAGGGAACGGGGCTCGGGCTCGCGATCAGCCGCGACCTCGCCCGCGCGATGGGCGGTGACCTCATCGCGCAGAGCGAGGTCGGCGTCGGCTCGACCTTTACGCTGACTCTTCCGGCTGCGCCCCCATCCGCCGGCGAACCTCGGGAGTGACGTAGCGGCCGTGCGCGGGCACGGCGACCGCGTCGAACTCGCGGGCGAGCGTGTCGAGCGCGCGTCGCATCTCGGGTCCCTGCAGCGCGCGGCCGTGACCCGTGACGGCGAGCTCCGGCTGCAGCGCGGCCAGCTTCTCCACCGACGTCTTCGCGCGCGCCCAGTCGGGAGTGAAGTACATCGGCGGACCGTGAAGCTCCGGGCGCTGCGTCGCGACCGCGTACGCCGACTCCTGCTTCGTCGTGATGAACGCGTCGCCCGCGATGATCGTGCGATCGGCCTCGCGCCAGAGAGAGACGTGTCCCGGTGTGTGACCCGGCGTGTGGATCCACTTCCAGCCCGGCATCCCCGGCACCGCGCCGTCCTCGGGGAGAGTGCGCAGCCAACGGCTGAAGTCGAAGGGCCCGCGCGGGAAGAGCACCGCGAGCTGCGACATCACTCCTCCGCCGACGCTCGGGTCCGGAGGCTGATACGCCTCGGTCCCGTCGAGAAAGGGCTTCTCCTCGACGTGCGCGTAGATCGGCACGTCCCACTTCTCGGCGAGCGTCGCGAGCCCACCGACGTGATCGACGTGGCCGTGAGTGAGCACGATCGCCGCCGGGGGCACGTTCCTGCCGAAGCGCGCTTCCGCCGCCGCGACGATCATCGGCGCGGTCGCCGGCAGCCCCGCGTCGATCAGGACCCACTCCTTCGAGCCCGGCAGGCCGAAGTACATGATGTTGACCATCGCCAGCCGCTTGTATGCGAGCTCGGGCAGGACCTGGTGTACTCCGTGGTAATCGATCTCGTCCGCGCGCGCGGATTCGTCGACCTCGACCTGCTTGTCCATGGCTCCTCCTCGGTAACGTTCACGTCGGGAGGGGCCGAGCGCGCAAGTGATGTGCCCCGTGCGGCACGGTGCGTTGCGAATCGTTCATGAACGTTCGTGACGACGCACCGCGCTCGGCAGTCGTCCCCTGACAACACCACCGAACATGGCACTCTCGAGATTCCAGATCACCAGGCGCCTGACGTTCGCGGCGCTCACCTCGCTCTTCGCCGTCGCCTGTCGCGGCGCGGACTCCGATGGCCCCGACATCCGCGGGAACGGACTCCGCGCGGCGACGGCGAGCGCGGAACAGCGCGCGGCCGCGTACGACGCGGCGCTGCGTCAGGCGTTCGACGTCGACAGCGCGCTGGTGCTGCTCGTCGATCCGGCCATCCTTCCCCGCAACGGCACCTTCGCCCGCGACGCGAAGCTGGGCGACGATGTCGTGCGCGAGCTGGTGCGGCGCGGTGCCGCGCGCGGAACCTGCGAGCCGGCCACCGTCGATGCGTCGCACGCGCCACGCTGCGCGAGTGATGCGCCGGGCTACGTGGTGCGCTTCTCCGATCTCTATCAGATGCAGGGCGACACGGTGCGGCTCTTCCTCGCCGCGGACCGCTTCCGGACGACCAGCGGAGTGGGGCCGGGCTCTCGCTTCAGCTTCGAGAGCGGCTTCGAGGTGGTCCACTCGGGCGGCACATGGCGCGTGGCGCGAGAGGGGCGGCGGATAGCGAAGTAGCCGACTACAACGAGCGACGAGCGACCCAACTACAACGAGCGACGAGCGACCCAACTGCAACCGGCATTGGAATACGACGAGCGACAGCTCGTCGCCACTCCGATGCAGTTTGTAGTTGGTCGCTCGTCGCTCGTTGGTGTTCGCCTAGAAGCCGAGGTACGCCCGGACTCGAGGCTCGATCCGCTCCGGGCTCCACATCGGCGACCACACCAGATTCACGACGACGTCGCGCACTCCCGGGATGGCGCGGGCGGCGCGCTCGACGTCGCCCATGATCTGCGGGCCGCTCGGGCAGCCGGGGGAGGTGAGGCTCATGTCGACGCGCACGGAGCGGTCGTCGACGGCGATGTCGTAGACGAGCCCGAGGTCGATGATGTTGAGGTTGAGCTCCGGGTCCTTGACTCGGCGGAGCGCCATCTTCACCTGATCGACCGTCGGCGGTGGCTCGTCGATGTCGGCGAACTGCGCCTCTCCTGCCGGCGGCGCCACCGGCGCGGGACGGTCGGAAGGGTCACTCGCTCCACTCGCCATCCGCGGAGCGACGCCATGCGGCGGCTCGGTCGAGAGGATCGGGAGCTCGGGAGATTCCATGGTCGAAAGATCGCCCCCGACGGGGGCGCGGGGCAAGTGACCTTCGTCGAGTGAAACGCAGACGGGGCGGCGCCGTGAGTGGCGCCGCCCCGTGGTTCATCGTTCGCGAGCGATCAGTGCTTCTTCGCGGAGCTCTTCTTCGGCGTCGCCTTCGCGCTCGACTTCTTCGCGCTGGACTTCGCCGTGCTCTTCTTCGAGCGCTTCGCCTTGCTCGCGGTGTGCGCGCGCGAGCCGCGGCGGTGCGCCGCGGCGCGGCTGCGGCGCGAGCGGAGGGGACGTTCCGGGCGGTTCCAGCCGACCGCGCGGTCGGCGCGGAAGCTGGCCGGCCAGGCGAGCACGCCGTCCGGACCGTCGGTCACGGCGAGCGCGGCGGCGTCGGCGAGGTCGGCGCGCACGTCCGAGATGACCTTGGCGGGACGCTTCGCGCGCGCCGCGTGGACGCGGTTCGTCAGCAGGATCACGAACATCTCGCGATCGGGATCGATCCAGATCGAGGTGCCGGTGAACCCGGTGTGGCCGTAGGCGCGGTCACTGAGGTACGAGCCGCAGCCGCCGTCGTTGTCGCAGGTGTCCCAGCCGAGGGCGCGCGTTCCCGCCGCCCGGGTGGTGAAGAGCCGGACCGTGGAGTCGGCGACGACGCGGACGCCGTTGTACTCGCCACCGTTCAGCATCATCTGCGCGAACACCGAGAGGTCGGCCGCGGTGCTGAACAAGCCGGCGTGGCCGGCGACGCCGCCTAACGCGTAGGCGTTCTCGTCGTGCACCTCGCCGCGGAGGGGATAGCCGCGGGGCGGGGTCACCTCGGTGGGCGCGATGCGGTCGCGGAGCGAGTCCGCGGGCCGGAAGAAGGTGTCGGTCATCCCGAGGGGACCGTAGACCTTCTCCTGCAGGAACTGGTCGAGCGGCTCACCGCTCGCGGCCTCGACGACGAAGCCGAGCATGTCGGCGCCGAGGTCGGAGTACTCGTAGCACTCTCCGGGGCGGCAGCCGAGCGGGGTGTCGATCACCATCTGCCGCGCCTCCTCGGGGGAGTGCGCGACGCGCCAGAGATCGCGACCGGCCGGAAGGCCCGAGCGGTGCTCGAGAAGCTGCTTGAGGGTGACGCTGTCCTTGAGTCCACCGGTGAAGCCGGGGACGTACTTCACGACGGGATCGTCGAGGCGGATCTTCCCCTCGTCGAAGAGGATCATCAGCGCCGTCGTGGTGCCGACGACCTTGGTGAGCGAGGCGAGATCGTAGATCGACTCGTCGGGGACCACGGTCTCCGAGGAGCTGCTCCAGTCGAGGTGGCCGAAGCCCTTCTTCCAGACCGCCGCGCCCTTGCGACCCACGACGACAGCTGCCCCCGGATAGCCCCCCGCCTTGAGCCCGCGGGCGACGACGCGATCGATCGCAGCCAGTCGCTCCGCCGACATGCCGACCGAGACGGGCGCCTTGGAGGGCAGCCCATCGGTGGGCACGACCGGAAGCGGAGCCGCGGCTGCGGCCGGAATCGCCAGCTTCAGGGCGAACAGCAGTGAGATCACGTCTACTCCTCGGGGCCTTCGGGGTGCGTCGTGCTTCACATGAGACGATCCGCACGCGTTGACGATACGCATACAGCGTGCGAACGTCCCAACCACAAGAGTGGCGGGGACTTAACGTTTTTCGGAGTGTCTCGGAGTGTCCTCGGTGGATACCGATTTCGAGGACGGGTGTTCCGGGGACGCCATAGATGCAATCGTGTTTGCGATCTGTCCAGTCTTTTGTAGATGAAGGAGTTGTGAGTTTCGATTGAAGGAATGGTTGAGGCTGTACCGGCCATGTGGCACGAGGCTAGTGTCATGCCTCCTGAGTCATGAGGCATGAGGCGGAGAGGCCATGAGGCATGTCGGCCGTGTGGCGGCTTCGCGGTACTGCGCCTTGGCCGGTGTGCCAACTGGCTCCTCTGTCCCGTGGCTCATGCCACCGCAGCGACGACAGTAGCCTCGTGCCAGATGGCCCTCTCCGCCTTCCGTAAACCGTTTCCCTGCTCGGGCGTGACCAAGTAGCAGACTCCATGGAACCCGAGAATCTCGTCATCCGGCGCGCCATCGACGGCGACGAAGGGGCGTTGCGAACGCTCTGGACTCGCCATGCACCACACATCGACGCGGTGGTGCGGCGGCTGGTGGGGGACCCGGATACGGCGGCCGACGTGGCGCAGGAAGTCTGGATCCAGATCTTCCGCGCTCTGCCGAGCTACCGCGGGGACTCGCAGTTCGGGACGTGGGCGCATCGCATCGCCGTCAACCGCACGCTGAACGCGTTGCGCCAGACGAAACGGATCGCCATGCGGGAGACGGCGATCGAGGACGACAGCGCCAGCGTCGACCACGACTCGGAGCGCGCGATCCTCGCCGCCTCGATCGAGGAAGCGGCGCGGCAGCTCTCCCCGGGGGCACGAGCGGTGTTCATGCTCCACGACGTCGAAGGCTACACGCACGAGGAGATCGCGCAGGAGCTGGGGATCACCTCGGGCGGCTCGAAATCGCAACTGTTCAAGGCGCGGGCGAAGCTTCGCCGACTGCTCGCGCACGTGATCGATGGACCATCACGACCGGATGCACGCCATGCTACACCTGTCAGCTGAACGGCTCGCGGCGCTCGCCGACGACGAGCCGACGACCACCGAGGGGGAGCACCTCGCCCGCTGCGTGACCTGCGCGAGCGAGCGAGCGGCGCACCGCTCGCTTCGCTCGCTCGCCGCGGGAGAGCGCTTCACCGCGCAACGCGCGGGAGCGCCCCTCACCTCCTGGGACTCGCTCCTCCCCGCGCTCCGCGCCGAGGGGCTCGTCTCCACCGCGCCCGCGATCGACATGCCGGCCGCCGAGGTGCGCGTCATCCCACTGCGGCGACGCGCCTTCGGGCACAACTCCCGGCTGCGCGCCGCGGCGGCGGTGCTCGTCGCGGCGGTCGGCATAATGGCCGGCCGCGTCTCCGCGGGCGCGTCGGCGATCCCGGGATTTTCGCGCGCCGGTGTCGACACGCTCGTGCGGGCGGTCGCCGACACCCTGCCGGTGTTCCACTCGACGAGCGACGCGCTGGCGGCGCTCACCCGTTACGAGCGCGGCTACCAGGCGGCGGCGGCGTTCCTCGCCGAGCAGGACACGGCGTCGCACGTCGAGGGGCGCGCGGCGTACGAGGCGCGGCTCGCGACGCTCGACCAGGTGGCCGAGGTCGCGCGCCAGGGACTGCAGGGCGCGCCGTACGATCCGGTCATCAACCGCTACTATCTCACCACGCTCGGCGCGCGGCAGGCGGCGCTCCGCCAGCTCAGCACGACCTTGCCGCCTAACGTGCAGGTGGGAGGATACTGATGTCGCGCCGGTCGTTCTCCGGACCCGGGCTCGCGCGCGTCGCGGGAGCGCTCGTCGCCGCCGTGGCGGCGCCGGCGGCCGCGGCCGCGCAGTCGGGGCAGGGCGGCAGCGCTCCGACGCCACCGCCGTCCACCAGCGTGTGGGTGCAGGCGAGCCCTGCGCCGCAGGCGATGCGGCCATCGCGACTCGCCGAGCCCGCGGGCTGGCTCGGCATTCATTACGTCTGCGCGATCGACAGCTGGACGAAGGGACGCGAGATGTTCGTCCGCCACAGCGGGCATCCCTTCGTCGCCTCGGTCGAGCCGGGCTCGCCCGCCGACCGCGCGGGAATCCAGGCGGGCGACACCATCCTCGCGTACGACAACGAGGACGTGGACGGGCGCACGATCTCGCTGACCAGGATGCTGCGTCCGGGCAATCGCCTCACGGTGAAGATCCGCCGCGGCCGCGACACCTACGACATCCCGGTGACGGTCGCGCGGAAGACGATGTACATGCCGGAGATGGCGGCGGTCGCGGCCGGCGACGTGCGCATCGACATCGACACGCTCACGGGGGAGCGGCGCCTGACGGTCGTCCGGACGCCGCGCGCGCGCGCCATGCGGCTCCCGCCCAGCGCGGTCGTCACCGACCAGATCGCCGTCGCTCCGGTGGTGCCGGCGACGCCGGTGGTCCCCGCCGCGCCCTCGATCGCGATGGTGTGGAGCACGAACACCGCGCTCGCCGGCGCCGAGCTGGCGCGCGTCACCCAGGACCTCGGCGAGGCGTTCGGCGTGTCGAGCGGCGTGCTCGTGCTCTCGGTCGGACCGAACACCCCCGCGGCCCGCGCCGGACTGCGCGGCGGCGACGTGATCACCCGGGTGAACGACGGCGACATCACGACCCCGCTGCAGATGCAGCGCGCCCTCCAGCGCGCCCGCGACGATCAGCAGGTGAAGCTGACCGTGGTTCGGAAGCGGAAGGAGATGTCGGTACCCCTCAAGTGGTAGCCGTCCGGGGTCAGGGGCCGGGGGTCAGCCGTGAGCGCCGACCCCTGACCCCTGACCCCCGACCCCGGCGGTCTGCGGTTCGAGCTTCCGCTCCTCCGGCACGAGCGACTTGTGGATCGAGAGCGCGGCGACGGCGCCGCCGGCGGCGGCGCGGACGGCGAGCTGCGGACCGGGGATGATGTCCCCCGCCGCGAAGACGTTGTAGACCGAGGTGTGGTGGTGCTCGTCCACCACGATGTGTCCCCCCGCGTCGCGCTCGCAGCCGAGCTGCACGCCGAGATCGTCGGCCGGATACTGGCCGATGCTGAAGAAGATCTCCTCGACGCCGAGCGGCTCGCGTCCCTCGAAGCTCAGCGCGCGCAGCTCGCCCTCGCGGAACCTGATCCCCGTGATCGGCTCCTCGATGACGGGGATGCCTAACGCGCTGAGCTTCTCGCAGTACTCGTCGGTGAAGTCGGGATCGCGGCCGTTGGTGCAGACGGTGAGATCGCGCGTCCACGTCGTGAGGTTGAGCGCCATCCCCACCGCCTTGCGTCCCTTGCCGATGACGACCGTCTTCTTCCCCGCCGCCTCGTAGCCGTCGCAGTCGGGGCAGACGTGCGCGCGATCGCCGTAGATGTGCTCGAGGCCCGGCACCTCCGGCCATACGTCCTTGACCCCGATCGCGAGGAGGAGTCGCCGCCCCGCGACCTTCGCGCCTCCCTCGAGCTGCAGCTCGAAGTGCTCGTCGCCACGCCTCGCGACGCAGAGCACCACGCCGTCGATCAGCTCGACGCCATGCCTGCGGCACTCGTCGCGCCCGCGCCCGCGCAGCTCGGCCGGCCTGATCCCCGGAAGCCCGAGGAAGCCGTTGATGCCGCGCGTCTCCCAGTTGCGCGGGTCGCCGGAGTCCACGACGACGACGCTGTGCAGGTAGCGCGAGAGCCAGAGCGCCGCCGACAGCCCCGCCGTCCCGCCGCCGACGATGGCGACGTCATACAACGAAACGCCGTCGACGTCCTCGGGCTCCGGGGTCTTCCTGATCGGATGATTCGCGCTCGCCATGCGGAGTGCGCTGGCAAGACGGGGACCAGCCTCCAGGTGCAGGAAACGGCGTCGACTGCAGTTTTCCTCACGCCTGGCCCCTGGCTCCTACCGCGTGGCCCCCGGCGGCAGCACGTAGAGCAGCCGCATCGTGGCGAGGTCGGCGCGGGAGAGCTCGGGGGCGTGCGCCGAGGCGGCCATGATGTCGGCGTCCGACGACGAGTGGTTGAGGCCGAGGAGATGGCCGATCTCGTGGAGCGCGGTCGCGCGCACCCACTTCGCGTCGAGCGTGTAGCCGCTCTCCGTGTGCATCGCGATGGTGATCTCGCCGCCGACGAGCCACCGATACTGATCCCACGTCTGCTGCGTCTGCCCGATCGTGCCCGCCTTCTCGAAGTGGTCGATCCAGCGGACGTGCACCGTCGCGGCCGCGGAGTCCGTGGTGAACTCGACGCGCAGCGGCAGACTCGCCGCATCCCAGGCGCCGAAGGCGGAGCGCACGGTGTCCACGTACGCAGGCGTCCAGTCCATGAAATCCGTCACCGTGGGGGCGATCCAGACACGGAGCACCGTCCCGTCGGGCCACCGCACGAGCTGCGAGTCCTGCAGCGCGAGGATGTCGCCGATGTAGGTGCCGGGCGCGCCCTGCACGAGGTGGCGCCGGATCTCGTCGAGGTCACGGACGGGCGGGGGATTGCCCGAGCGCACGAGGCGAACGCGGACCTCGCCGCCGTGCGCGATGGTCATCTGCTGGCTGGCGCTCCCGCCGCTTTCGGCGCGCCCCGGAGCGCGCGCGTCGGCGGCTGGCGTCGACGTCGTGTCGGCCGCGGCGACGAGCGGGGTGGAACGACGCGGCGCGCCGATGATCAGCGCGCCGACGGTGCAGACGAGGAGGCCGACGATGACGACGGCGATCCAATCGGAGCGCCGCACGAGGGTCAGCGGACGGGGCCGGGCGGGAGCGAGTAGAGCAGCTCCATCGTCGAGCGGTCGGCGGTCGAGAGCTCACGGACACGAACGCGCGGCGTCATGATGTTCGCGATGTCCGAGGTGTGATCGAGCCCGAGCAGATGGCCGACTTCGTGGAGCGCGATCGCGCGCACCGCGGAGCGGTCGAGCGCCTCGCCCGCGTCGTGATGGACGGCGAGGGTGATGTCGCCGTCGACGATCCACCAGTTGTCGTCGCGCGCCCAGCGGGTCTTGCCGCTGATGGGCTCCGAGAACTCGTTGATGAAGCGGACGTGGATGTCGGCCTTGCTCGAGTCGCCGACGAAGAGGAAGCGGACGGGGATTCCCGTCGCGCTCCAGGCGAGGAAGGCGTCGCGGACCTCGGTGAGGAACTCGGGGCGCCAGTCGGGAATCTGCGTCGCCGGCTCGATCCAGACCCGGAGCGGGCGGTCCGTGCGATCGTGCCAGCGGGCGAGGGCGGAATCGCGGGTGAGGAGGATCTCACCGATGTAGGTGTCCGACTCGTGCTGCTGCAGCCGCCGCTTGATCTCGGCGGCGTCGCGTCGGCTCGTCCGGAACCGCCCGGTAGCGACCGAGCCTGACGCACTCGCTTCGTGCGATCCGCGGCCGCCCGCTTTCGGGGCCGGGCCGGCACCGAGGGCGACGAGGATCAGACCGAGCGAAGCGGCGAGTAACGGTTGCTTCATGGGGGGACCCAATCCGACGATGGCGCCGAGAGGAACGAGTCGACGATGGCGAAGAAGCGCCGCGGCGCTTCCCAGAACGGCATGTGACCCGAGCCCTGAACGACCACGAGCCGCGCCGCCGGGAGAGTATCGGCGAGCTCGTGAGCGGCCTTGAGCGGGAGCAGGTCACGCTCTGTAGCTATGACGAGCACGGGGGTCCGAAGGGCACTCAGCAATGGGCGCCAGTCGTAGCCCTCGCGTCGCAGCCGGGCGGCGACGGCCGCTCCGGTGACGCTCGTCGCGCGCGGAGGCGAGAAGAGCTCGGAGAGTGAGCGGTCGGCGAACCAGGCCGGATAGATCGCCCGCGAGTGGGCGCTCTGCACGTTCGGATCGTCGCTGGCGAGCGACGCGGGCGGATGACGCTCGAGCACTGCGCGCTCGGCGGGACCGAGTCGCGCGAGCGCGGCGTGGTCGAGCGCGGGCATCCAGTCACTCGTCGCTCCCACCGGACATACCCCGACGACGGCGCGGGTTCCATCCTGATCGCGCTCGGCGGCGAGGAGCGCGATCCCGCCGCCCCACGAGTGGCCGAGGAGATCCCAGCGCGCGATGCCTAACGCCTCGCGGATGGCGCGGACGTCACCCGCGTCGTGCTCGAGGGTCGCGGCGCGGGCGCCCGGAGGCGCGGGAGTCTTCCCGCGCCCGCGCTGGTCGTAGAACCAGAGCTGGCGCTTCGCGGCGAGCGGGGAGAGCGCGGGCCAGAGGAGCGAGTGGTCGTAGAGGAGTCCGCCGTTGACGCAGAGCAGCGGTGTCGCGCCCGGGACCTCGGGGGACGACCACACGGCGAAGTCGAGCCCTCGTGCGCGCACGGTGCGATGCACGAGGCGCGGCGTGGGACCGAGCGAGCGGCGGAAGGCGATGAACTCGTCGCGTTTCATCTGTGAGAGGGGAGAGAGCAGGGCAGAAAGGGACCAGAGGAGGAGAGCAGCCGCAACCCCGATGTTCGCTGGCGACCCGTGCCGGGCGATGCTACGTTCGCGTCCCGGCTGCACCGATGCACCGTCCCGTCTACCTGCGGAGGCCACCGATGCTGCGATCGCCTATGCTGCTGAGTGTCACCACTCTCGCCGCGCTTGCCTGCGCGCCCGCTCCGGCGGCGAGCACGAGCGCCGGAGCGCCGCCCGTCGCGATGAGCGCATCGCGCGCCGGGGTGGAAGCCGCCGTGCGCGCGCAGGCGGACGCCTTCACGCGAGCCGTGAACGCGCGAGACCTCGCGGCGGTCATCGCGCTGCACACTCCCGACGCGGTGGTGAAGTACCCGGATACGCAGCCGATGGACGTGACGGCGCTCCGCGACGCGTGGTCGAACGCCTTCACCTCGCCGACGGTCGCGTTCACCGACACGATCACCCACCTCGAGGTCGCGGCGAGCGGCGACGTCGCGTGGGACTACAGCCGCTGGACGCTGCGCACGGGGAGCGACGCGAGCGGAGGGCTCTCGCTGCGCACGTGGCGGATGGTGAACGGCGCGTGGAAGGTGTCCTCGAACGTCGCCTGGTAGCGGCGCGGTGGCGCAGAAGGACGCGGCGCGCGTCGCAGTCGTCGGCTTCGGGCTCGCCGGCTCGGCGTTCCACGCGCCGCTGATCGCGGCGACGCGCGGGCTGCGGCTCGGCGCGATCGTGACGCGCGACGCCGAGCGCGGGGCGAAGGCGCGGGCGACTCATCCGGACGCGGAGCTTCTCCCCGACGTGGACGCCGTGCTCGCGCGCGCGGGCGACTTCGACCTGCTCGTCGTCGCGACGCCCAACCGCACGCACGTGCCCTTCGCGACCGCGGGGCTGCGCGCCGGGCTGCACGTCGTCGTGGACAAGCCCTTCGCGGCGACGGCGGCCGAGGGCCGCGCGCTGGTCGAGGAAGCGCGCCGCGCGGGGCGGCTGCTGAGCGTCTACCAGAACCGGCGCTGGGACGGCGACTTCCTCACGGTGCGCGATCTCCTCGCGCGGGGCGCGTTAGGCACGCCGTACCGCTTCGAGTCGCGCTTCGAGCGCTGGCGGCCGGCGCCGCCTGCGGGCTGGAAGAACGCGGGCGCGCCGGAGGACGCGACGGGGCTCGTCTACGATCTGGGGAGCCACCTGATCGATCAGGCGCTGCAGCTCTTCGGGCCCGTCACGACGGTGTACGCGGAGGAGGACGAGCGCCGTCCGGGGACCGCGGTGGTGGACGACGCGTTCCTCGCGCTCACGCATGCCTCCGGAGTGCGCTCGCATCTGCAGGTGTCGGCGATCGTCGCCGAGCCGGCGGCGCGATTCCGCGTGCTCGGCGCGGACGCGACGTACGTCAAGTTCGGGCTCGACGTGCAGGAAGCCGCGCTGCGTGCCGGCGCGCGCCCCGGCGACGCGGGGTTCGGCGAGGAGCCGCGCGAGCAGTGGGGACGCCTCGCGCGCGGAGGCGAGGTGAGCGCCGTCGAGACGAAGCGCGGCGCGTACGTGCGCTTCTACGAGGGAATGGCCGCCGCGATGCGCGAGGGCGCGCCGGTGCCGGTCGATCCGCGCGACGCGGTCGCGGGGCTCGAGATCATAGAAGCCGCGAACCGCTCGGCGCGCGAGCGGCGCGTCGCGACGCCAGGCGAAGTCGGCCGTTAGGCACTCGCGCGACGGCGCCCCCGCTGGCGCCGGACTTGCCCCCTGTCGCGCCCCACGCCGCGAATGCCTCGCACGCGTGAAGCACTGGAGAGAAGTGATGGATACCACATATCAACATCAGCTCGCGGTCGTGACCGGTGGCTCGAGCGGCATCGGGCTCGAGCTCGCGAAGCAGTTCGCCGACCACGGCTTCGACCTGCTCATCGTCTCCGAGACCGAGAAGGTGTTCGCGGCCGCGGACGAGCTGCGCCGCCGCGGCGCCAAGGTGGACGCGCTGCAGTCGGATCTCGCGACCTTCGGCGGCGTCGAGGCGCTCTGCCGCCGCATCGACTCGCTGGGGCGGCCGGTGGACGCGATCGCGATCAACGCCGGCGTCGGCGTCGGGGGGCCCTTCCTCGATACCGATCTCGAGGCGGAGCTCAACCTGATCCAGCTCAACGTCGTCTCGGTGGTGCACCTGGCGAAGCGGGTCGTGAAGGCCATGGTGGAGCGTGGAGAGGGACGCATCCTCTTCACCGCGTCGATCGCGGCGGAGATGCCCGGACCGTTCGAGGCGGTGTACGCGGCGTCGAAGGCGTTCGTGCTCTCCTTCGCGGAGGCGCTGCGCAACGAGCTGAAGGACACCGGCGTCTCGATCACCGCGCTGCAGCCGGGGGCGACGGAGACGAACTTCTTCCATCGCGCCGGCATGGACGACACGAAGGTGGGCGCGGGGAAGAAGAGCGATCCCGCGGAAGTCGCCCGCGACGGCTATGAGGCGCTCATGGCCGGGAAGGACCACATCGTCTCGGCGATGATGAAGGAGAAGGTCCAGGTGTTCACCGGCCAGGTCATCCCCGAGAAGGTGAAGGCCGAGCAACACCGGAAGATCAGCGAGCCGGGGTCGGCGAACCCCTGATCGGATGCCCGTGGCGCGGCAGGTGCCTAACTTCCGCGCCATGGAGCTCGGCATCTATACCTTCGCGGAGACGACCCGCGATCCGCGGACGGGACATCTCGTCGGCGCGCGACAGCGGCTGCGCGACCTCATCGAGGAGATCGTGCTCGCGGACCAGCTCGGCCTCGACGTGTTCGGCGTCGGCGAGCATCACCGCCCCGATTACGCGGTCTCGGCGCCGGCGGTGGTGCTCGCGGCGGCGGCGGAGCGCACGACGCGAATCCGCTTGACGAGCGCGGTGAGCGTCCTCAGCTCGGACGACCCCGTCCGCGTCTTCCAGCAGTTCGCGACGCTCGACCTGCTCTCCGGCGGCCGCGCCGAGATCATGGCGGGCCGCGGCTCGTTCATCGAGTCGTTCCCGCTCTTCGGTCAGGATCTGAACGACTACGACGAGCTGTTCGCCGAGAAGCTGGAGCTGCTGCTGAAGATCCGCGCGAGCGAGAAGGTGAGCTGGCGGGGACGACTGCGCGCGCCGATCGAGGATCGCGGCGTCTACCCGCGTCCGGTGCAGGACCCGCTGCCCGTATGGATCGCGGTGGGCGGGACGCCGCAGTCGGTGGTGCGCGCGGGGTCGCTCGGCCTGCCGCTCGCCCTGGCGATCATCGGGGGCGCGCCGGAGCGGTTCGCGCCGCTCGTCGATCTCTACCGCGAGTCGGGCCACGACGCGGGGCACGATCCGGCGACGCTCGCCGTGGGCGTGAACACGCATGGCTTCATCGCCGAGCGCTCGCAGGACGCGGCGGACGAGTTCTGGCCGAGCTACGCCGAGACGATGAGCCGGATCGGCCGCGAGCGCGGCTGGCCGCCGACGACGCGACAGCAGTACGAGCTGCTGCGGACGCCGCGCGGGGCGCTGGCGGTGGGGAGCCCGCAGGAGGTGATCGACAAGATCCTCTTCCAGCACGAGATCTTCCGGCATCAGCGTTGCCTGATGCAGATGAGCGTCGGCACGATGCCGCACGACAAGCTGATGAAGTCGATCGAGCTGTTCGGGACGGTCGTCGCGCCGGCGGTGCGGAAGGCGACCGCGTCGAGCGAGCGAGCGCGTCCGACCGCGGACGCGAGGAGTGGGGACTGATGCACGGTGGACGTTAGGCATGGACGGCGACTTCGTTCCACGGATCTCGCGCGACGAGCTGCAGGCGAAGCTCGAGAGCGCGACGCCGCCGGCGCTCTTCGAGGTGCTGCCGGTCGGCTACTGGAACAAGAACCATCTCCCGGGCGCGATCAGCGCGCCGCCGAGGGAGGCGGTGGCGATCATCAGCGAAAAAGTCCCCGACCGGAACGCGGAGATCGTCGTCTACTGCTGGGACCACGGCTGACCGCAGTCACGGTACGCTGCCCGTGATCTGGCGGCGCTGGGCTACACGAACGTGCGGGATTACCACGAGGGGAAGAAGGACTGGATCGAGGCGGGACTCCCCGTAGAGAAGCCGGTCCGCGGCTGACGGAGAGCGGGCGTGCAGGGGTTACCGCGTCATCCCTCGAAGATTAGCTTCGCCGGAGCCGCACCAACCCGCGCCGCCTCCGTCAGCCGATCGATCGCAATGCCCTCCAGTCCGGTCCTGCGACCCGGCTCGCCCGGTTCTACACTCGCCCCGGCAGCTGACGCCACGCGTGCGCCCGCCCCCTTCGAGACCGAGACCCGGGAGCGCCTCGAGCGACTGCTGCTCCTCAGCGAATCGCTCTCCGAGGCGCAGACGATCGAGCAGGTGGTCGAAGCGGCCGTGATGCACGCGGCCGCGGCGTTCGGGGCCGCGGGAACGGTCGTCGCGCTGCTCGCGGACGAAGGGCGCAGCCTCGAGATCGCCGGCGTACGCGCGATGACGGACGAGACGATGGATGCGTGGCGCCGCTTTCCCGTCGACGCACCCGTTCCGCTCGCCGACGTCGCCCGCACCGGTGAGCCCGTGTACCTGGAAACGCCGCGCGACTGGAGCGCCCGGTATCCGGCGCTCGCCGGGCTCGCCGAAGCCGAAGGACATCGCGCGAACGCGGTGCTGCCTCTCGTCGTGAACCGAACGACGATCGGAGTCATGGGGGTCGCGTTCGTGACCGATCGCCAGTTCCCCGAGGACGAGCGCCGGCTGATGCTGTCGGCGGCGCGCCAGTGTGCGCAGGCGATCGAGCGCGCACGTCTGTCGACCGCGGAGCGCGAGGCGCGTGTCGAAGCGGAGGCGGCGAACCGCGCGAAGAGCGAGTTTCTCGCGGTGATGAGCCATGAGCTGCGCACCCCGCTGAACGCGATCGCAGGCTACGTGCAGCTTCTCGAGCTGGGGATCCACGGTCCCGTGACCGCGGAGCAGGCCGAGGATCTGCGACGTATCCGGAGCGCGCGGGAGCACCTGACCGCGCTCGTGGACGACGTGCTGAATCACGTGCGTGTCGAGGCCGGCCGCGTATCGTACCGCGTGGAGGACGTGCCTCTCGCCCCGCTGCTCGCCGAGCTCGAGCCGCTGATCGCGCCGCAGGTCGCGGCGAAGGGGCTGTGCTACACCTCCGAATGCCCAGCCGGCGCGGTCGCTCGCGGCGACGCCGAGCGGATGAAGCAGATCCTGATCAACCTCCTCGCGAACGCGCTGAAGTTCACGAGCTCCGGCGGGTCGATCTCCATGGCCGTCGAGGAGGCGGGCAACGAGGTCCACCTGCGGGTGAGCGACACCGGCTGCGGAATCGCGCCCGAGCAGCTCGAGTCGATCTTCGAGCCCTTCGTTCAGGTGAACAAGCGCCTGACGCGGACCAACGACGGCATCGGGCTCGGGCTGGCGATCAGCCGCAACCTCGCGCACGGAATGCGGGGCAGACTTGTGGCGGAGAGCGTCGTCGGCGAGGGATCGAGATTCACACTCACCCTTCCTCGCGCGCGCTGACGGCGGCCGGCTCCACTCGCGCCGTCGCGAAGGTGCGGTAGAGAAAGAGGAGCGACGGGACGAGGATCACCGTCCCCCCGGCCAGCCCCCAGAGGAGCAGCTCGAGGGTGACCGTCGGAGCGGCCGCGCCGCGGATGGTCTGGGCGCCGGGGATGGTCCAGGGATACTGCACGACGACCCATCCCCAGAGGATGAGCGACACCTGTGCGGCGGCGGCCATCCGCGCGAGGCGCCAGCGGCGCGTCCAGAGGGCGACGATCGCCGTCACCGCGCTCGCCGCGATCGCGAGCTGCAGGACGATCGCGAGCGGGGTGCCGAGCAGCCGCGCGACGACGTGCGGCGCGTGGCGCGCGGCGATGGCGAGCGCGCCGCCGGCAGTGAGGAAGACCGCGACCGCGCTGCCTAACGCGCGGCGCCGGAAGTCGTCGCGGAGGGCCGCGTCCTCCGCCGCCAGCGCGAGATACACCGCCGCGAGGAACGCGAAGAGCGCGAGCGCCATCGCGCCCACCACGAGGGGGAATGGCGCCAGCCAGGGCGTCAGGTACACCTCGGCGAAGGGCGCGAGCCCGCCGACGGCCGCCACGCGCCGCAGCGCGCGCCCCGCGTTCCCCGACGCGATCGTGCCGACGACGGTGCCGAGCAGGAACGGCGTCGCGGTGCTCGCGATCGCGAAGACGCGCCCCCATCGCCGCTGCGCCGCATCCTCGCGCGAGCCGTAGCTCCGGAAGACGAACGCCGAGCCGCGCAGCACGATCCCGACGAGCATCAGCACGAGGGGCACGTGGAGCACGGTGCCGAGCGCGGCGAAGGTCGCGGGAAAGCCGGTGAACAGGACGACCACGACCACGATCAGCCAGACGTGGTTCGCCTCCCAGATCGGTCCGATCGCGCGCGAGATCAGCGCGCGCTGCGCGTCGCGCCGCGGGCCGCGGGCGAGCAGGTCCCAGACGCCGCCCCCGAAGTCCGCGCCCCCGGTGAGCACGTACGCGTCGAGCGCGACGATCATCACCCCGGCGACGATCTCCGCCAGGCCGAGTGACGAGAGGAAGGCGCTCACGCTGGCGCTCCGGTGGGCGTCGTCGTCGCGGCGGGGACGACGCGTACCTCGGTCTCGCGCACGAGCGACGCGATGAGCGCGACGACGATCGCGCCGAGCCCGACGTAGAGCAGCGTGAAGAGCAGCATCGGCACGATCAGGCCGGGCATCGGAGTGACCGCGTCGGCGGTGCGGAGCACGCCCTGCACGACCCACGGCTGGCGCCCGACCTCGGTGACGACCCACCCCGCCTCGGTCGCGAGGAAGCCGAAGGGGGTGACGATCATGAGTGCGCGGAGGAGCAACCGTCCACGCGGCACGTCGCGCGTGCGCACCAGCGTCACGAGCGAGAGCAGCGCGACGAGGGCGAGGGCGCTGCCTGACGCGACCATCGCCTGGAAGGCGAGATGCACCACCGCCACCGGCGGACGGTCGGCGCGCGGCGCCTCCTTCAGCCCCTTCACCTCGGCCGACGGATCGTGAAAGGCGAGGAGCGACAGCCCGCGCGGGATCTCGAGCGCCCATCGCGTCCGCTCGCGGCGCTCGTCGGGCCAGCCGCCGATGCGCAGGGGAGCGCCGCGCTCCGTCTCCCACTGTCCCTCGAGCGCGGCGAGCTTCACCGGCTGCGTACGGGCGACGACGCGCGCGCTGATGTCGCCGGAGATCGGCTGCAGCACGGCCGCCGGCGCGCCGACGAGCAACGCCACGAGCAGCGCATGCCGATGGAATGCGGGCGAGGCGCCGCGCAGGAGCATCATCGCGTGGATCCCCGCGACCGCCATCCCGGTCGCGGCGTACGCGGCGAGCACCATGTGCAGCGCCTGCTGGAAGGCAGCCGGACTCGCCATCCCCGCGATCGGGTCGATTCCGATCAGCCGTCCATTCTCGGCGAGGGTGTATCCCACGGGCGTGTTCATCCACGCGTTGACCATCACCACGAAGATGGCCGAGGCCGCGCCGCTCGCGGCGACGATGACGCCCGCCAGCAGGTGTGCGCGCCGCCCGATGTGATCCCAGCCGTAGAGGTAGACGCCGAGGAAGATCGCCTCGGTGAAGAAGGCGAACCCCTCGAGGGAGAACGGCATCCCGACGATCGGTCCGGCGAGCTGCATGAACCCCGGCCAGAGGAGCCCGAGCTCGAAGGAGAGCACCGTCCCCGAGACGGCGCCGACGGCGAAGAGGACCGCGGTGCCCTTCGCCCATCGCTTCGCCAGCTCGAGCCAGACCGCGTCGCCGGTGCGGTGCCAGCGCCATTCGGCGAGCACCATCATGAGCGGCATGGCGATCCCGATCTCGGCGAAGACGATGTGGAAGCCGAGTGAGATCCCCATCTGACTTCGCGCCGCGAGGAGGTTCGTCACTGCGAGGAGAGATGAGAGAGACGGCGATCGAGAGATCGGAGACGAGAGATACTGCGCGCTCTCCCGGGCTGGAGCCAGAGGGCTCGGCGAGCCGCGGCACGCGGATGAACGCGGGTCTCTTCGTGCCCGTCCGTGAACGAACCACAGGGGACACAGGGCGCACAGGGACGACGACTGCGTTGGTGCTTTCCCGCGCGTCCGGGCTCAGCCGATGGTTCCTGTCCCGCAGCTGTCATCGCCGTGCACCATTTCGTCCCTCCTCTCTTCTTTCTCCATCGGAGCCTCTCTCATCTCTCCTCGCCCTGATGAAACCCCTCAACGGCGCCGGGGTCTGATGCGTACATTGAACGATCCCCCCCGGGGCGCTCCGCCCCTCTGTATCCCACCCGGAGAACCTCCACCAATGCCCATGAGCTCCCCGAGAGCCCTCGGCCGCTTCCTCGCGGGCGGCGCGATCGCGCTCGCCGGCGCCATCGCCGTTCCCGCCGGCGCGCAGCAGCCGACGCGCTCGCTCGGCATCGACACCACGAACTTCGACCGCTCCGTGCGGCCGCAAGACGACTTCTTCCGCTTCGTGAACGGCGGCTGGCTCGCCAAGGCGGAGATCCCGGCGGACGCGGCGAGCTGGGGCGCGTTCAACGAGCTGCGCGAGGGAAGCCGCACCGCGCTGCACACCATCCTCGAGGACGCGGCGAAGGCGAAGGCGCCCGCCGGCTCGGAGAAGCGCAAGGTCGCCGACCTGTACGCCAGCTACATGGACTCGTCGCGGATCGAGTCGCTCGGCACGAAGCCGCTGCAGCCGGAGCTCGCCCGCATCGCCGCGATCAAGTCGACGAAGGATCTGCCTGCCGCGTTCGCGCACTTCGCGCGCATGGGCCTCGGCAACCCGTTCGCCGTGTTCGTCGGTCCCGACCAGAAGAACTCGAGCGTCAACATCGTCTCGGTGAGCCAGTCGGGGCTCGGGCTGCCCGACCGCGACTACTACCTGCTGCAGGACGCGAAGATGACGCAGGTGCGCAACGCCTATCAGGGCTACATCGCGCGCCAGCTCTCGCTCGCGAACCAGCCGGACGCCGAGGGTGCCGCGGCGCGGATCGTCGCGCTGGAGACGGCGATCGCGCAGAAGCACTGGGATCGCGCGCGCAACCGCGACCGCAACGCGACCTACAACAGGATGACCGTCGCCGATCTGGCGTCGAAGGCGACCGCGTACGACTGGAAGGGCTACCTCCGGGCGGCGGGGCTCGGCAAGGCGACCGAGGTGATCGTCCGCCAGCCCGACTACATCAGCGCGGCCGACTCGATCATCGCGGCGACGCCGGCGTCCACCTGGCGTGAGTACCTCACCTTCAGGCTGCTCGACTCCTACGCCGACGAGCTGCCGGCGGCGTTCAACGAGGCGCGCTTCCAGTTCCGCGGGAAGACGCTCTCGGGCCAGCAGCAGATGTCGGCGCGGTGGAAGCGCGGCGTCGACGAGACCGCCGGCGCGCTCGGCGAGGCGTTAGGCAAGCTCTACGTCGCCCAGTACTTCAAGCCCGAGGCGAAGGCGCGGATGGACGAGATGATCCGCAACCTGCGCAAGGCGTACGAGGTGGGGATCGACAGCCTCGAGTGGATGAGCCCCGAGACGAAGGCGCAGGCGAAGGACAAGCTCGCGCACTTCACGGTGAAGATCGCGTACCCCGACAAGTGGCGTGACTACTCGGCGCTGCGCGTCGTGCGCGGCGACGCCTTCGGCAACGCGGTGCGGGCGAACCAGTGGCAGTACGCCGACATGGTGGACCGCCTCGGCAAGCCGGTGGACCGCTCGCGCTGGGG
Organism: Gemmatimonadaceae bacterium; assembly: GCA_036392515.1. Classification (GTDB taxonomy): domain Bacteria; phylum Gemmatimonadota; class Gemmatimonadetes; order Gemmatimonadales; family Gemmatimonadaceae; genus JABFXC01. The sequence goes on from DASVXU010000194.1 coordinate 22,273, forward strand.
GATGACGCCGCAGACGGTGAACGCGTACTACAACGCGACCAACAACGAGATCGTCTTCCCCGCGGCGATCCTGCAGCCGCCCTTCTTCGATCCGAACGCCGACGACGCGACCAACTACGGCGCGATCGGCGCCGTGATCGGCCACGAGATCGGCCACGGCTTCGACGACCAGGGGCGCAAGTCGGACGGCTCGGGCAACCTCCGCGACTGGTGGACCGCGGCGGACGCGCAGGCGTTCGAGGCGCGGACGTCGAAGCTCGGCGCGCAGTACGAGGCGATCAGCCCCGTCGAGGGGACGCACATCAACGGCAAGCTGACGATGGGCGAGAACATCGGCGACCTGAGCGGGCTGGCGCAGGCGTACCGCGCGTACAGGATCTCGCTGAACGGGAAGGAGCCGCCGGTGATCGGCGGCTACACCGGCGACCAGCGCTTCTTCCTCGGCTTCGCGCAGATCTGGCGGACCAAGTACCGCGACGAGGCGCTGCGCCAGCAGCTCCTGTCGGACCCGCACTCGCCGGGGATGGCGCGCGCGTACGTGCCGCTCATCAACAACGACATCTTCCAGAAGGCGTTCAACGTGCAGCCGGGCGACAAGATGTACCTGCCCCCCGAGCAGCGCGTGAAGATCTGGTGATCATCACCGCCTGACCGGCGGGAAGGTCCGCGAACGCCTCCGGCTCACTCGAGCCGGAGGCGTTCGTGCTTCAGGCGGTGTACGGAAACTCCCGACAGACGGCGTCGGTGCGCGCGTGAACATGGAGGCAGGGAAAGGTCTCTCACCAGACGAGGAGCGCTTCCATGTGCCCGATGCATCCCGAACATCTCTCCGGCATCGGCCCGCCCCGGCCGCGCGGATCGCAGACGAATCTCACGCCGGAGCAGACGCCGCCGGGGCGCGACGACGTGCGCCCTCCCGGGAGCACGCCGGGGGTCCACACGGAGCAAAACGTGCTGCTCGGCGAGCTGCCTCCACGCGAGGCGGAGCTGCTGCTTCCGCGACTGCAGCGCATCACCTTCGGCGACGGCGAGGTCGTGCGCGCGGCGGGTGAGCCGATCACGGCGCTGCATTTTCCCGAGACCGCCATCGTGTCGTGGGTCTTGGTACCGGGACCCGGGAGGAGAAGCGTCGACGCGGCGACGATCGGCTGCGAGGGTGTGCTCGGCGTGCAGCACATTCTCGGAGGACAGCCGGGACGCGAGGCGCTGGTGACGCGCGTCGCGGGGACCGCGCTCCGCATCGGCGCGGCGGACTTCGACCGCCTGACGCCGGCGGTCCCCGCGCTCATCCGCCGCGTGGGACGCTACGCGGCGTCGCTGCTCGGGCAGATGGCGCAGACCGCGCTCTGCGTGCAGTCGCACACCATCGAGCAGCGTCTCGCGGGGCTGATCCTCTCGATCGTCGATCGCGATGGACGCGAGCCGGTGATGGTGACGCACGAGCAGCTCGGGCTGATGCTCGGCATCCGGCGACCGGGGATCACGCACGTCGCGGCCATCCTGCGCGAGCGGGGGCTCGTCGAGTACCGCCGCGGGCGTGTCACGGTCACGGACCATGCCGGTCTCACCGCCGCCGCGTGCGACTGTCACCGGGTGATCGACTCGGGGCGCGAGCGCCAGTAAAGTTCTCCCGATGACGAGCTCACACTCTCGCTCCATCCCGATGGGGCGCGCGCCTCGCGCGTCCGTTCTCGCGCTCGCGTCGGCGCTCGTGCTCGCGTGCGGCGCCCCCGCGCGCGCTCCCGCGACGCTCGCCGCCGACGGCGCGGCCGCGGAAGCTCCGCCTCCGCCGCCGCCCGCACGCTGGCTTCCGCTCATCGGTGAGTACGGCCCCGACTCGTCGAGTCGCATCCTGCTCGAGCGCGACGGGCGATTGTACCTGCGCACCGCTGCGAACGAGCTGCCCGTCGTCGAGCAGGGAGCGACGCTCGTCCTGGTGCGCGCGCCGGGCGACACGACGGCGCTGCTGGTGCGACGTGAGGGAGAGTCGCGCGTGACCGCGCTGGTCGTCGGCGACACGGTGCTCGCGCGGCGGCAGCTCGGGCCGGAGAGCGGAAACCAGCTCGTGATCGCGCCGGTGCGTCCGATCGCCGAGCTGCGGCGCGAAGCGCTCGCCGCGTCGCCGCCGGCGGAGAGCGGGAGCTTCCGCGCGCCCGATCTCGTCGAGCTCGTGCGGCTGGACTCGACGATCCACCTCGAGGTGCGCTACGCGACGGCGAACAACCTCTTCGCGACGCCCTTCTACTCGCAGGCACGCGCGTTTCTCCAGCGGCCCGCGGCGGAGGCACTCGTCCGCGTCAGCGCGGCGCTGCGCGCGCGAGGCTACGGGCTGCTCGTGCACGACGGATATCGCCCCTGGTACGTGACGAAGATGTTCTGGGACGCGACGCCGCCGGAGAAGCACGTCTTCGTCGCCGATCCCGCGAGAGGGTCGCGGCACAATCGCGGGAGCGCGGTCGATCTCACGCTCTACGATCGGGCGACGGGCGCGCCGGTCGAGGCGCCGAGCACCTACGACGAGACCTCACCGCGCGCGTATCCCGACTACCCGGGCGGGACGACACGGCAGCGCTGGTTCCGCTCGCTGCTCCGCGCGGCGATGGAGCGCGAGGGCTTCACGGTGTACGAGGCGGAGTGGTGGCACTTCGACCACCGTGACTGGCGGCACTACCCGATCATGAACGTTCCCTTCGAGTCGCTCGGGCGCTGAGAACAGGGCCCAGGGGCCCCTCAGGGCAGCTCCCGATACGCGAACGCCGGCGTGATCCCGAGCCGCAGCTGCATGCTGTAGGCGACGCGGTGGCCAAGGGCCTTCATCATCTCCGCGTTAGGCCCGGCGTGCGAAGCGTCGACGGTGCGCTCGAGGACGGCGAGCCAGTGCACGAAATGCTCGGCGGTGAGGCCCGGCATCTCGAGATGCGGGCGGAAGGCGTTGCCGGCGTAGCGGCCCGAGTGGAAGATGATCGTCGACCAGAAGTCGGCGATGCGCGGGATGTGCTCGCGCATGTCGATCGCGGCGAAGTACGGCGCGAGGAGCTCGTCGCGCTCGACGGTCGCGTAGAAGCGCGTGAGGAGGGGCTCGAGATCCTCCTCGCGGAGGTCGGGCCGTGAGCTGTCGCGCTCCGGCTCACGAAGCGGACGAGGACCTTCCGGAACGATCGGCAGTCCGGGCATGAGGGGAATCTATCGCGTGTGCGCCGTGCGCTGAGCGCGCCCTGGGTTCGGGGATCTCCGGCCTCCGCAGGGAGGTCAGGAGGCGGGGAGAACCGCCAGGGAGGATTCAGCCTCCCTCGCTCCCGATCTCCCTGCGACGCAGGAGATCTCGCCAGCCGCACGAGTCCGAGCGCACGGCGCTCAAGGAACCCGACGGCCGGTGTCAGCAGTCGCGAATTTTGCGCGATTCGTGCGTAAACCGAAGTTCGAGGTTGCGCGCCGTGCCCTACTGGGCTACATTACATCAGCGACACATGCGCCTCGGCGCGTGGACAAGTTCCGCAGGAAACAAGGGGCCTGCCAATGCGAGCGGGCCCCTTTCGCGTTCCGTCGCAGCCACCGGGTGGTGGCGCCCGTCGTGAGGGTGATCACGAGGCAAGTTGTAGTCGGTCTCGTATTGCATCCGGTCCTCGGACCTCATGCTCCGACCACAAGGACAATCAGTTTTCAGGAGCAAGGCAATGCGTACGACAGGCACCGTGAAGTGGTTCAATGATGCGAAGGGCTTCGGCTTCGTCACGCCGGAGAATGGACAGAAGGATTGCTTCGTCCATCACTCGGCGATCCAGGGCAGCGGCTTCAAGACGCTGACCGAAGGCGAGAAGGTCGAGTTCGACATCGTGCAGGGCCAGAAGGGCCCCGCCGCCGAGAACGTCACCCGCCTGGGCCGCTGACCGCGCACCCACGAATCGGTAGCTCGCGCGCGATGATCGCGCGCGGATGAACAACGGAGCGCCGGCCGGATGACGACAGTCTCTCGGCCGGCGCTCCTGTCTTGGCACCCACGGAGGCACAATGAACGGTGGCTCTCCCACTGATACGCCCGCGCTCGGGCGCGACGGCTTCGAGCGACAGCCCTTCCTCGCCACGCATCGCGCGCTCGCCGCGTGCAATCGCGAGCTGGGACGACTCATGGACGAAGTGATCGACCGCGTCGGCGCGCTCGCGCCCGCCGCGCTCGCCGAGAAGCCGGTGGTGCGGCAGCTCCCCGAGCGCTGCATCGTGCAGTTCGGCCCGGTCGCGCTGACGCTGGCCTGGCTGCGCGGGGGGATGGGCTCGGTCGCCGAGGGCGAGCTGCTCGTCATCGTGTGGCGCGGCATCGTCGCCCGGCCTAACGGTTTCAAGCCGGAGCGGCTCGGCAGCGCCGCCGGCGCCCACGCGGCGACGTCGCTCTGGGAGCAGGTGCTGCACCCGGCGGCCGAGACCGAGGCCGACTGGAGCTGGCGCGGGACGGACGGCGACGGATGCTCGTCGGTCGAGCTCGCGGCGCGCTGCGTCGGCCAGCTCCACTCCGCCCTCGAGGCGGCGGCCTAGCAGCCCTCGCGGGACGGCGCGATGGGTCGCGCCGCACCGCCGCCCGCTGGTATCTTGGATGCCTACCCGAGCGTGACGATGGACCGTCACGCCGTGGCTGTCATCGAGGAGCACATGGCGAGCACGAGCGCGGCAAGACCCAGAGCGGCAACGAGTTCGTTCGACCCGGCGGAGGTGGTGCGCGACTACCGCGTCGCCTACCGCAGCAGGCAGGTCAGCACCCTGGCGCGCGGCGAGGTCATGCTCGGCCGCGCGATGTTCGGAATCTTCGGCGACGGAAAGGAAGTCGCCCAGGTCGCGCTCGCCAAGGCGTTCGAGCCGGGCGACGTCCGCTCCGGCTACTATCGCGACCAGACGCTGATGTTCGCGCTCGGTCTGCTCGACGTCCGGCAGTTCTTCGCGCAGCTCTACGCGCACACCGACGTCGCCGCCGACCCCGCCTCCGCGGGACGCGGGATGAACGCCCACTTCGCGACGCGCATGCTCGACGAGCGCGGCGAGTGGAAGTCGCTCACCGAGGGCCCGCACTCCTCGGCCGACGCGTCGCCGACGGGCGCGCAGATGCCGCGACTGCTCGGCCTCGCCTACGCGTCGAAGCTCTACCGCGATCTCCCCGAGCTGCACGACTTCGCCGAGTTCTCGCGCAACGGGAACGAGATCGCCTTCGGCACGATCGGCAACGCGTCGTGCGCGGAGGGCGTGTTCTGGGAGGCGATCAACGCCGCCGGCGTGCTCCAGGTGCCGATGCTCGTCTCGGTGTGGGACGACGGCTACGGGATCTCGGTGCCGAACGAGCTGCAGGTGACGAAGGGGAGCATCTCGACACTGCTCGAGGGATTCCGCCGCACCAAGGGGAGGAAGGACGGCTACGAGATCGCGAAGGTGAGCGGCTGGGACTATCCGGCGCTCGTCGAGACCTACCAGAAGATCTCGGCGACGGTGCGGCGCGAGCACGTGCCCGCGGTGGTGCACGTCGTCGAGCTGACGCAGCCGCACGGCCACTCGACCTCGGGCAGCCACGAGCGCTACAAGTCGAAGGAGCGCCTGAAGTGGGAGAAGGAGCGCGACGGCCTCGTGATGATGCGCCGCTGGATGATCGACGTTGGCGTCGCGACGGCGGAGGAGCTCGACGCGGCTGAAGAGGAGGAGACGGCGCACGTGCGCGCGTCGCGCGACGAGGCGTGGGCGGCGTACCAGCAGCCGATCACGCGCGAGGCGCAGGCGATGGTCGCGATGCTCGGCGAGGCCGCGTCGTCGAGCGGGGGCGCGAAGGAAGCGGTCGAGGCGCTGCGCGACGAGCTGGCGAAGCGTCGCGACCCGCTGCGGCGCGAGATCATGTCGGCCGCGCGCCGCGCGCTCTTCGCGCTGCGCAACGAGGCCGACGTCGCCGAGCCGCTGCGCCGCTGGGTGAAGGAGCAGGAGGCGCCGGCGAACGAGCGCTACCACGCGCACCTCTACGCCGAGGGCGCGGACTCGGCGCTGAACGTCCCGGTGGTGGCGCCGCGCTACGACGAAGGCTCGATCGACGTGGACGCGTACAAGGTGCTCAACGCCTGCTTCGACCAGGCGCTGAAGCGCGATCCACGCGTCGTCGCCTTCGGCGAGGACGTCGGCAAGCTCGGTGACGTGAACCAGGGGTTCGTAGACCTGCAGGCGCGCTACGGCGAGCTGCGCGTCGGCGACGCGGGGATCCGCGAGTGCACCATCGTCGGCCAGGCGATCGGGCTCGCGATGCGTGGGCTGCGTCCGATCGCCGAGATCCAGTACCTCGACTACCTGCTCTACGCGCTGCAGGTGATGTCGGACGATCTGGCGACGCTGCGCTATCGCACGGCTGGCGGCCAGAAGGCGCCGGTGATCGTGCGGACGCGCGGGCACCGGCTCGTCGGCGTGTGGCACTCCGGATCGCCGATGGCGATGATGGTGCACGCGCTGCGCGGGATGCACGTGCTGGTGCCACGCGACATGACCCGCGCCGCGGGGTTCTACAACGCGCTGCTGCGGTCAGGTGACCCGGGGATCGTCGTCGAGGTGCTGAACGGGTATCGCCTGAAGGAGAAGCTCCCGGCGAACATCGGCGAGATGACGACGCCGTTAGGCGTCGTGGAGACGCTGCGCGAGGGGAAGGACGTGACGGTGGTGACCTACGGCGCCTGCTGCCCGATCGCGCTCGAGGCGGCGAAGCTGCTCGAGGGCGCGGGGATCGACGTCGAGGTGATCGACGTGCAGTCGCTCCTGCCGTTCGACCGCGACGCGCGGATCGTCGAGTCGCTGAAGAAGACGAACCGCGTGCTCTTCTTCGACGAGGACGTGCCGGGCGGGGCGACCTCGTACATGATGCAGGAAGTCCTCGAGCGCCAGGGCGGCTTCCACTGGCTCGACGCCGCGCCGAAGACGCTGACGGCGGCCGCGCATCGTCCGGCGTACGGGCGAGACGGCGACTACTGGTCGAAGCCGGGCGTGGAGGACGTGATCGACGCGGTGACGGCGCTCGTCGCGGAGTAGGGGGGCGGGCTCCTGTTGTTTGAAACACGAAAGGCCACGAAGGTCCACGAAGGGCTATAACGCCTCCTTCGTGCTCCTTCGTGGCCTTCGTGTTTCCAATACAGAGCGAGCCTACTTCCTCCCCGCCGCGATGTCGCGGACGGCCTGCGCGAGCGCCTTCACGCGTGCCGCGTCGCGGCCGGTGGCGTCCTTGTCGAGCTGCGCGGCGAGGGTCGTGAGCGTGCTGCGCCGCGCGGCGCCGCCCGCCTTCTCCGCCGACGCGAGCTGGCGCATCACGTTCGCGCCCCAGCTCCTCCGGAGCCCGTCGTTGCGCACGAGGCCGTCCACATAGGCGCGGGCGACGACGAAGCTCGCCGGCCAGACGAGCTTCTGCTGGTCCTGCGGGTTCAGCGTCTCGAAGCGGACGAGCTTCGCCGCGTCGATCTCGTTCTGCGTCAGGTACTCGCTCGGCTTGAGCTCGAAGATGTCGAGCCCGCGGCCGATCTCGGAGCCGACGATCTTCCCGTTGTACCAGTACGCCGACCAGTAGCCGCCTAACGTCAGCGTCGTGTCCATCGGGCCGCGGTCGAAGAAGGCGATCTCCTGCGGATGCGCGGCGTCGGTGAAGTCGAACACCGAGAGCCCGCCCTGATACCAGGCCTGGACCATGATGTCGCGGCCGGGCACCGGGATGAGCGAGCCGTTGTGCGCGACGCAGTTCTCCGCCTTCGTCTGCGCGGCGGGGAGCTTGAAGTAGCCGGCGGGGGAGAGCTTGCGATTGTCGAGGGTGAAGATCGCGTCGGCGCCCCACTGCGGACGATCGGTCGCGAGGCAGCGGGGCTGCGTGCCGCCGCCCCACTCGTCGGTGAAGAGCACCTTGTCGCCGGCGTTGCTGAAGGTCGCCGAGTGCCAGTAGGCGAAGTTCGGGTCCATCACCTCGGCGACGCGCTTCGGATTCTTCGGGTCGCTGATGTCGAGGAGGATGCCGTTCCCCGAGCAGGCACCGGCGGCGAGCCCCAGCTCCGGATAGACGGTGATGTCGTGGCACATGTTGGTCTGCGCCGTCGTCTGCGTCCCCTCACCGTGCGCGCCACCCATCCAGAGGCCGGCGACGTTGCCCGCCGAGTCGGAGAAGATGCGCGGCATGTTCACGATCTTCGCCTGCTCGGGGTGCGCGAGCGGGACCTGGATCACCTCGATGCGGAAGAGCGAGGTGTTCGGGTCCTCGTTGGCGGGCTTGCCGGAGCAGCCGGCGAGCTCGTTCGGCGAGCGGACGCGGCTCGTCCCCTGAACGTAGACGTAGATGTTCTCCGCGTCCTTCGGGTCGGTGACGATGGTGTGCGTGTGCGAGCCGCGGCAGGTCTGGATGTCGGCGACCTGCTTCGGGTGATCGAGGTCGCTGATGTCGAAGATGCGCACGCCGCGGAAGCGGTCGGTGCTCACCGTGTCGGCGACGCCCTGCGTCCCGCAGTCGAGGCGGCCGCGCGTCTCCTCGACGGAGATGAAGAGCAGGTTGCGATAGACGGAAGGGTCGCCCTGTCCGCCGGGGCAGACGAGGGAGGTGCGGAGCTTCGGCGCGTTGGGCGAGGAGATGTCCCAGACCTGGAAGCCGTTGTAGTTCCCCTGGAAGACGAGGTTCCCCTTGAAGGCGAGGTCCGAGTTCGCGAAGCCGAAGTCGCCGATCTTGTTCGGGTTTACGAATCCCGTAGGGCGAGCGGTGTGTGAGACGAGCGTGAGGTTCCGGATCGCCTCACCGGCGTCGGTCCAGCCGGTCTTCAGGCCGACGCGAGGATCGGGTCCGTTCTGCACCGCGCTCGCCGACGCCTGCGCGTGGAGCGCGGCGGCGGAGGCGAGGAGCGCCAGGGAGAGGAAAGAGAAGCGGGTTCGCATGGTGGGGGTGAGGGGGTTTGGGTGCTGAAGGGGACGTCGCCTATCGGCGGATCTTCTCGAGTGGCATCGGATCGCTCCGAGCGCGATTCGCGGCCTTTCGCGGCAGGCCGTGATTGCTATGGCAACAGCTGTCAAAAACACGAAGGTCACGAAGGAGCACGAAGATGGTTGCCAAATCCCCTTTGCGCCCTTCGTGACCTTCGTGTTTCAATAACGAGAGCAGGAGTCGGCTCCTTGCGCGAGGAGCGCGACCACCTCACGGAGCCATCCGATGCCATTCCGAAGAGCCGCGATCTCACTGTCCTCCCCCGAGGGCCGCCAGCAGCGACTTCATGCGCGCGATCTCGGCGCGCTGGTCGGTGTCGACGTCGGAGGCGAAGCCGAAGACCTGGGGGTCCTGCGCGGCGCCCGGTGTCGAGAAGAGGTCGCCGACCATGCTGAGCGCGCCCTGGTGGTGGCGGATCATGAACTGGAGGAAGAGCCGGTCGAACTCGGCGCCGCGCGCGGCGCCGAGCCGCGCGAGCTCGGCGTCGGTGAGCATTCCGGGCATGAGCGGCATCGCGGCGGAGTCGTGCGCCATGCCGGCCATGTCGTGTCCCTGCATGTCGCGGCCCATCGCGGACGCGTCGGGAGAAGGGACGGTCTCGCCATGGTCGCGCAGCCACTGCTGCATCGTCGCGATCTCGCTGTGCTGCGAGACGTCGATGCGCTGCGCGAGGAGCTTCATGTCGTCGCGCGTGCTGTGCGTCGGGACGAGCGCGGCCATGACGATCGCCTGGCCGTGGTGCGCGATCATGTCCTGCATGAAGCGGACGTCTGCGGCGTGGCCGGTGAGGGCAGGGCGCGCGGGCGTCGCGGGCGTCGCGGGTGCGCTCGTCGCCGCGGCCGGCGCGGAGGCGGCGGCCGGCACCGGACGCGTCGATCCCGCGCAGGCGACGACGCACGCGCCGGCGAGGAGAGCGGGAAGGGTGCGTGGAAGGATCGGCATCTTCATGGTCGAAGATACGTGGTGGCGCGCGGCTCTGGAACGTTGCGTCGCGGCTGCCCCGTGCCGAAGTTGCACTGAGCGCCCACTGCGCGCTCACCTCATACGCACGACCCTCCGATCATGCTGAAAGCGGCTCCCCTCCTCCTCGCGGCGCTCGTCGCCGCGGCCTGTCACGGCGCGCCGAAGGCCGCCACCCCCGCGCCGGCGGTCACGCCCGCGGCCGCGGTCGCCTTTCCCCCCGGCTGGACGGTGGGCGAGGGGCGGACGCCGACGGTCGCGCCTAACGGCATGGTCGCCAGCAACAGCGACCTCGCGAGCCAGGCCGGCGTCGAGATCATGCGGCGCGGCGGGAACGCGGTGGACGCGGCGGTCGCGACGGGCTTCGCGCTGGCGGTGACCTTCCCGCAGGCGGGGAACATCGGCGGCGGCGGGTTCATGGTCATCCACATGGCGGACGGGCGCACCGCGGCGATCGATTACCGCGAGATCGCGCCCCTCGCCGCCTCGCGCAACATGTACCTCGACGCCGCCGGCAAGCTCACCGACAGGAGCCGCATCGGCGCGCTCGCCGCCGGCGTCCCCGGCGCGGTGGCGGGGATGTCGGAGGCGCTGCAGAAGTACGGGACGATGTCGCTCGCGCAGGTGATGGAGCCGGCGATCCGCCTGGCGCGGGACGGCTTCGTCGTCGACGAGGCGCTCGCGCGCACGATCGCCGGCTCGCAGAAGCTGATCGGGCGCTACGAGGGCGCGGCGGTCTTCCTCCCCGGCGGCAAGCCGCTCGCGGCGGGGACGCGCCTGGTGCAGCCCGCGCTGGCGCGGACGCTGACGCTCATCGCGCAGCGCGGACCGGGGGGCTTCTACACCGGCGAGGTCGCGGACAGCATCGCCGCGGAGCAGCGGCGCGAGGGCGGGATCATCACGCAGCGCGATCTCGCGGGGTATCGCGCGGCGTGGCGCGAGCCGCTGCGCGGGACGTATCGCGGCTACACGCTGCTCGCGATGCCGCCCGCGTCGAGCGGGGGCGTCGCGGCGATCGAGGCGTTGAACATCCTCGAGAAGTGGCCGAAGCTTCCGCCCTTCGGGAGCGCGGCCTACGATCAGGCGGTGACCGAGGCCTTCCGCCGAGCCTTCGTGGACCGCAACACGAGGCTCGGCGATCCGGCCTTCGTGCAGATGCCGATCGCCCGGCTGACGAGCAAGGAGTACGCGGACTCGCTCTGGCGGACGATCACTCCCGGCCGCGCCTCACGCTCGCCGGTGTTCACGGCGACGCGCAAGGAGTCGACGCAGACGACGCACTACTCGGTGGTGGACGGCAAGGGGAACGCGGTCTCGACGACGACGACGCTCAACGGCTACTTCGGCGGGGGCGCGTACGTGAGCGGGGCGGGGTTCTTCCTCAACAACGAGATGGACGACTTCGCCGCGCAGCCCGGCGTCCCGAACATGTTCGGGCTCGTGCAGGGCGAGGCGAACGCGATCCAGCCGGGGAAGCGGATGCTCAGCTCGATGACGCCGAGCATCCTGCTCGATCCGAGTGGGAAGGTGCTGCTCGTCGCCGGCGCCGCCGGCGGCCCGACGATCACGACGACGACGGTGCAGCTGGTGCTGAACGTGGTGGACAACCACATGTCGCTGCACGACGCGATGTCGGCGCCGCGCCTGCACCAGCAGGCCTGGCCGGACGTGCTGACCTACGAGGAGGGCGGGCTTCTTCCCGGCGTCGCCGACTCGCTGCGGGCGATGGGCTACGACCTCGAACCGGTCGGGCACCTCGCCAACGCGAACGCGGTGATGCGCGTGCCTAACGGCTGGGCGGGGATGCACGAGCCGCGGTCGAGCGGGGGAGCGGTGGGGTACTGAGCTCGGCGGGGTGGCATCGGACCGCTCCGTGCGCGAATCCGGGCTCCGCGCGCGGGGG